>JAQIBS010000050.1 GCA_027858965.1 Kiritimatiellia bacterium | reverse complement strand
TTATCTATGATGATAATTGGTGGAGTGGCAGGTTTTATCGGTCAGGTTGCACAAAGTACTCTGGGGCATTATTGGAAGATATTTGCAGGAATTGTTGCGATCTTTCTTGGCTTGGCAACATTGAAATTGCTTCCCTTCAGTTTGTCTTTTATCAAACTGAATGAAAAATCCAGCAAATTGGGTGAATCCGAGTCGGTATTGGCCGGTATTCTCCTTGGCGGGATTTTATTTTATATGCTCATTATAAAAAACAAAATAATAGGAATAATTATGAAAGACACAAAAAAGAAAAAAGGTATTTTAGCCGCAATTTGGGACTCAATGACTAAAACCGGAGGGTGTTGTGGTCCCGGCGATAGCTGTGGTTGTTCTGCAACAAGCGAAAAGTCTAAGAAAACTTCAAAAAAATAGAAGTTTGATGAAATTAACAGAGGTAGAGGAACTAATCATTATGGACATTCAAAGCGAAGCAGTAAAATCTGACAAATATATAGAGCTGCTTATTCTTGCAATTGCACCTGGACTGGTTGCTGTTTTTACCTTGTTAAGCTGGGGGTTGGCCCACTGGGAGAGCGTGCCGACGTTTGTAAATATTATACCCGCGGTATTAGCAATATTTGTTGGCGGCTTTCATCGTTTTGTTGCCGGATTTAAAGACATCGGCAAAAAAAAGATCACTGTAAATGTTTTCGTTGTCGTGGCCCTTATCGCTACAATGGCCGTTGGAGAATTCAGGCCTGCGGCAATCATTGTTTTTATCATGGCGGTTTCCGGCGCCCTTGAAACTTATACGCTTGAAAAAACCAGAAAGAGTATTAGCGATCTGCTTGATTTCGCCCCGCCAACCGCGACTCTCAGGCGTAATGGGGAAGAGGTTGTTATACCGGTTGCGGAGCTTAAAATTGGCGACCAGGTTGTGGTTCGTCCAGGTGAACGCATCCCTGTTGACGGTATTGTCGTAAAAGGGGCAAGCAGCGTCAATCAGGCTCCCATTACAGGTGAGTCCATGGCTGTTGAGAAGTTTAAAGGGAGTCCTGTGTTTGGCGGTACTTTGAATGAAACGGGGCTCCTTGAAATTGATACAGAAAAAGTTGGAGAGGACACAACTCTTGCGAAAATAGTCCATCTGGTACAAGAAGCACAAGGCACAAAGGCTCCGATTCAAAGCCTGGCAGACCGGTTTACCGCCTGGTTTCTACCTGCTGTGATTGTGCTCGCTGTGATTGCCTATTTTGTTACGGGTGATGTTAAAGCTGCGGTCTCCGTTCTCTTGGTGGCCTGTCCCTGTGCCTTTGCGATTGCAACTCCCACGGCGGTGACAGCCGGAGTCTCCAATATGGCTCGTAAAGCAGTCTTGATCAAGGGCGGAATGTTTTTAGAGTTGGGAAGTAAGATTGATCATCTCCTTGTGGATAAGACAGGAACCTTCACTTTTGGCAGACCTAAGGTTGAAGATATCATTGCTGTTAAGGATCTTGAAATCAGCAAAATTCTGGAATTGGCATGTGTCGCGGAAAAATATTCTGAGCATCCTTTGGGTCGCGCAATCCTGACAGCAGGAAAAACAAAGAGGATCTCAATTCCGGAACCGGAAAGCTTTTCCAGTACAACGGGCATGGGCGTTGAAGCCGTGTATCAGGAAACGATAATCAGGATTGGAAAACCCTCCTTTATTAAAGAAGCAGGTCTGCTGATTACTCAGGATGTCGAGAAAGTGATTAATCTCCAATTAGAGCAGGGGCGTACAGCGGTGCTAATCTCTCAAAATAATGACATAATTGGAGTGATCGCAATTGCAGATGAGATTCGCCCTGAAATTTCCGAGTCCATACTTGCAATTAAAGGAATGGGGTGCAAGCAAGTTACGATGCTGACCGGCGACAACGCCAAAGTAGCTGCGGCAGTGGCTGCGGCAATAGGAGTGGACAGCTTTGAGGCCGAACTTCTCCCTGAACAAAAACAGGCATTTGTCAAAAAGTGCCAGGCGGCAGGTCAAATTGTAGCCATGGTTGGTGATGGAATCAATGACGCACCGGCTCTTGCATTAGCTGATGTCGGTATAGCGATGGGGGCTGCGGGAACGGATGTCGCCATTGAAACAGCAGATGTCACACTAATGAATGATGATCTTGCCGGAGTTGCTGAGTTCATGTGGATGTCAGCAAAGGTTCTTCGCCGTATCAAACTTAATATCTTTTTTTCCATGATATACAATGTCATTGGTTTGAGTTTGAGTGTCGCCGGATTGATGACTCCCATCATGGCTGTGATTTTTCAGGAAGCTGGGTGTGTGACTGTTGTTTTCAGTTCCACGCTGTTGCTTTGGACCAAAAGAAAAAATATGGATGCCGTATAAGATATGAAAAAAATGACTGAAAAACTTAATGTATTATTTTTGTGTACGGGCAACTCCTGCCGCAGTCAAATGGCTGAAGGATGGACGCGTCATCTTAAAGGTGATCTGATCAATGCATACTCGGCCGGTATTGAAATTCATGGACTTAACCCTAAGGCAGTCAAGGTGATGGCTGAGGCCGGGGTGGATATTTCCGGACATACATCGCAACATATTGATGAATTCAGGGATGTGGATTTGGATGTGGTTGTCACGGTCTGCGGACACGCCCATGAAACCTGCCCGTACTTTCCTGCGAACTGTAAGCTGGCTCATGTGGGATTCGGTGATCCTCCGAAGATGGCTAAGGAACTGGCAGAGCAGGGGGGCTCTGAAGAGGAACAGCTTGAGTGTTACCGCAAGGTGCGCGATGAGATTCGAGCGTTTGTTGAAACACTGCCGGAATCGGTGAATATTTGATTGGATGTGGAATGTAGAATGTGGGATGAGAGGTCGCGCCTTTGGTGCGGGAACAATGTAGGTCCGATTTCCAATCGGACATGTCCGGTTGGAAACCGGACCTACGTTAGATACAGCCCAACAGACAACTTTTTGGAAAGAACAATTAATTGTTCTTTCGGGCCACATGAACGGATGAAATAGGTGAAAAAATGAAAAATAAATCGAATGCAGCCAACGAACGTAAACTGACGAATGTGTTTGAACGTTACTTAACCGTCTGGGTCGGGTTATGCATTGTGGCCGGGGTGCTGCTGGGCAAGGTAGCGCCGGGGCTCGCCAAGACTCTGGATGGTATGTCGATTAATGTCAAAGGTGCCCCGGTGGTCTCGATCCCGATTGCCATCTGTCTTTTCATGATGATGTATCCCATTATGGTGAAGATCGATTTTGCCAGTGTGATCAAGGCGGGCAGGAGCGGTAAGCCGGTTTTTCTGACCCTCTTTATCAACTGGGGTATCAAGCCATTCACGATGTATGCTATTTCCATATTCTTTTTGGGGTTTCTGCTTAAAGGTTTTATCGGGGCCGATGCGGTTGACCTGGTGAAAATGCCCTTTGGCCTGGATCTGCCTGTCGGCGCGGTTCATGGGGCGGGAACCGTTGTGATCAACGAGGGCGTTAAGATGCTGCAGATTCCGCTCTGGCGCAGCTATTTTGCCGGATGCATTCTGCTGGGAATCGCACCCTGCACCGCCATGGTGCTGGTGTGGGGTTATCTTGCCCGAGGCAATGATGGACTGACGCTGGTGATGGTGGCCATCAATTCGCTGACGATGCTGGTTCTCTACGGCGTGCTCGGTGGTTTTCTGCTCGGAGTTGGCAGACTTCCCGTTCCCTGGCAGGCGCTGCTTTTGTCGGTGGCAATCTATGTGGCACTGCCGCTTGTCAGCGGATATTTCTCCCGTAAATGGATTATCGCTCATAAAGGGGAGCAGTGGTTCAAAGAGAAGTTCCTGCATGTGCTGACCCCCGTGACCATCAGTGCGCTGCTGTTGACCCTCGTGCTGTTATTCAGTTTTAAGGGTGAGACCATTCTGGCAAATCCGCTGACAATCCTCTGGATCTCCATTCCTCTCTTCCTGCAGACCGTCCTGATCTTTGCGCTGGGTTACGGAGCGGCCCGGGTAATGAAATTGAAATACGAAGATGCCGCACCCGCTGCGATGATCGGAGCCTCCAACCACTTCGAGGTGGCCATTGCTACGGCTGTGATGCTCTTCGGACTCTCCTCCGGAGCAGCGCTGGCAACAGTGGTTGGGGTGCTGATTGAAGTGCCGGTCATGCTGATGCTGGTGGGCTTCTGTAAACGGACCGCTGGCTGGTTTGATCAGGATGATATCGCCTGATATATGCTTAGCCGCAATACAAAACAATTATTTTGCATTGATTACAATGGCGATAAACCGGGTGGCAAACAATTTATAGCGGCCTTTAAAAAAGGAGGAACAAAATGAGAAATCTTATGATTGGATTAGTCTGTCTATGCGTGTCTCTGTTTTCAGGATGTGCAACAAGATCGGGGCTGCAGGCGGAATGGTACTATTTTGATTGGATAGTCAAAGCTCCCTTTGCACCGGTTTTTCAAATGCGGGATACCGAAAGCGGTCTTGCTCCGTATGCCAGCCAGACCAAGATGATCACAATGAAGGATCTTGTTAAGATGCATGGGCATCCGTGTGACGGGCTTGTAACAGCGGCCTGCGCTTTAAAGGTCGGGCTGGATGCGCTCTATCCCGATGGAGTGGTAGACCGGACCGACACCGGTTGCATCACCAAGAATTCCCCGTGCTATGGCGATGTGGCGGCTTATCTCACCGGTGGACGCATCCGTTTCGGCACGCAGAAGATAAACCCGTCACTGGGTGATGAGTTCTTCCTCTATCGCTTTTCAACGAGTCAGGCTGTGAAGGTTTCACTCAAACCGGGTGTCTTCCCTGCAGCGGTTGCGGCACTGGAAAAGAAGATCCGCGGTGGCGATTTCACGGATGAGGAAATGTGGATCTGTCAGCGGATTGAGTGGGATTATGCCCGCGATCTGCTTCAGCGCCCGCTGGATAGATCGTTCAATGTCGAAATCTTGAAAAACTTCCAATGGACGCCCGATCAATACGAGCATCTCGGCAAGCGTGGCGATGTGGCCAATAAAAACCGATAAACCGAACAAAGGAGAGCAGTAAGTATGAAAAGTAACAAATCAGAGGTAGAATCTAACAAAAGTCAGACAGAAGGGGCGGTCGGGTGTGGTGAAGAATGCACCTGTCATTCAAAGCAAGGAGGAAGGAGCCTTAAATTGGTCCTGACTCTGAGTGTTGCGATTGTAGCGGCCGGAATACTCATCTATAAAAACATTCAAGCTGAAAATTCCTTAGCTACTGGCGCAGCAGATAATGCATCAAAATTTTCAGTAGCGCAAAACACTCCGAATGCCGACGGGAATAAGAGTGTCCAATCCGCAACGACTGAGAGTGCGGGTCAGTCAGACAACCCAGAGAAAATCGGTTTCGATACGAAAGTCACCGAGGCAAAATGGTTGTCAATTAAAACACTGAGTGACTTGAACACAGTTGCCGCGAATCAGGATGCCGTTTTTATTTTTGTTCCTCAATCCGATGGCGATGCGATTGCCGACAGTAGTTTGACGGCTTTAACATCTGCTCAGGCCTCTATGCAACAAAGAAAAATTACGGTTGGTTTATATACACTCACGACCGGATCACCGGATTATTCCGGGATTACCGCCCAGGCTCTGCCACCTGCTATTCTGGTTGCCAGCAAAGGGGGCGGGATGTCTATGGTCTCTGGTGAGATAAATGAAACAAAACTTTTGCAGGCTTTCATGGCAACCCAGTCCAGTGGATGCGGCCCAGCTAGTTGTGGTGCTGGCGGGTGCAAATAAATGGCGCGGGGGTTTGTATGATTGAATATATCACAACCACATTGCAGGAGGCAGCGTCTCAGCCAATTGGCTTAGTGTTGGCCCTGTTGCTGGGAGTTGTGAGTGCAGCCACCTCTGCCTGCTGTGCACTTCCTGCATTGGGAATTCTGGTGGGATATTCAGGCTCTCAAACAGCAGAAGATCGAAAATCAGTATTGAAAACAGTTGCGACTTTTGTAGTGGGTTCTGTTTTATCTATGATGATAATTGGTGGAGTGGCAGGTTTTATCGGTCAGGTTGCACAAAGTACTCTGGGGCATTATTGGAAGATATTTGCAGGAATTGTTGCGATCTTTCTT
>JAQIBS010000046.1 GCA_027858965.1 Kiritimatiellia bacterium | reverse complement strand
TTATCTATGATGATAATTGGTGGAGTGGCAGGTTTTATCGGTCAGGTTGCACAAAGTACTCTGGGGCATTATTGGAAGATATTTGCAGGAATTGTTGCGATCTTTCTTGGCTTGGCAACGTTAAATTGGCTTCCTTTCAGTTTGTCTTTTGGAAAACTGGATAAAAAGTATAGCAAGCTGGGCAAATCCCAGTCGTTATTGGCAGGTATTTTACTTGGTGGCATGGTTGCCGTAAGCTCATTACCCTGCAACCCTGGAATATTTATTGTTATTGGAGCATCGGTTCTGCAGGGAAAAGTCATCTGGGCTGTACTGATGCTGGCCATGTTTGCCATTGGTTTCAGCCTCCCTTTGGGAGCCGTGCTGCTGGGTGTTTCGGTCAGCAGGATTAGTCTTTCATTCCGTGGCGGCGACCGGTTGTTTCGATATGTCTCCGGTGTCATTTTGCTGGCGGCTGGGTTTTATTTTTTATGTACAATCTAAAGGAGCGGAGCCGCCTGTCTGCGTGCTACGCACAGGCAGGCTACCAAACTGAACCTATGTGATATGCGAAATTTTTCTCACTCGTTGAACATTTGTGTGATATGCATCGTTGCTTTAGTCAACAACGCTTCGCGTTGCATAGAATAAAAAAGAGGAGATAAGCGTGATTGAAAAACTGAATGTATTATTTTTGTGCACAGGCAACTCCTGTCGCAGTCAGATGGCTGAGGGATGGACCCGTCATCTGAAAGGCGATCGGATAAATGCATATTCAGCCGGGATTGAAATTCATGGATTAAACCCCAATGCAATCAAGGTCATGGCGGAGGTAGGGGTGGATATCTCCGGACATACATCGCAACATATTGATGAAGTTGCATCTGCGATTTCGCAATGAACGAAACAAGTCAATTGGATTGTGGTTAGGCCATGATACGTTTTGCGTTCTACATATCATGTGTTCTATGCATGGCTATTCACCGATGGACTTTGCTGTTTTAGCGATCAGCCAGCCGAGTACGATGATCATCAGAAAAACGGCGATGATCATAATGGTTTTGCGGCTGAGGAAAAAAGATCTTCGTTTATCATTGCCGTACTCCGGGTTTGCGCTTTGTTCTTCAGCTTTGTAGGTAGCGGTGGCATCACTTTTGGTTTGAGTTAATACGTGGGCTATATCGTAGATCGGGGCTTTGATCTGCTCTGCTCCGTAGATAACTCTGTAATCTTTGTCCTGGTCGCAGTAGAAAACTATCTCCTGTGTCTCTCCCTCAAGTTCAACGCCACTGATATCAAGCGGGGGGCTGTCATTATTCTGAATGGTGATGCGGTAGTGTATTGCGCGTATTGGGTGCGGGATTGTGATTGCGCGTTGTTTCTTTGAATCTGGATTGTTATTTACCGAGGAAATCACACCTGAGTGAGCGTATTTCCAGCTCTTTGCATCGGAGCTGGTTTCCAGGGTGTATCTGCGATAGTAGTAGGGGGTCTCTGTTTTGAGGTTGATGGAGGTGATGGGGGTGTTGGCCGTGCTGAAGGTTATCAGGCTTTGTTTGTCCTCCGTGGTGTTTTGAAAATTAGATGATGTATAGGTTCGTTTGAGGACCTTGTCCTTGATGAGTCTTGTTGTTTTTTCATAGACGTAGATTTCGTTGATCTTGAAATCTGTACGTGTGAAGGTGGATGACTCAATGGCAGAGAACTCTTTGCCGGCACGCGTCTCGCGGGTCAGTCGGGTGAAAGGTGACTCCTGTTTTTCCGTGATGTTGGAAATCTCGATCTTGAAGTAACGTGCTGTAGTAGCTTTGAACGAGATGCGGCTGTTACGGATGTTGATGTATTTGGAGTAGTCGAAGATGGGCTTTCGTCCTGTGATGAGCTTCCAGTTCTGTTGATCATTGCTGCTGTAAACCGAGACATTCTTTTCGTAGTTTTTGATGCTGGTTGAAAGGACAATGCTCTGCAGAGGTGTTTTAAAGTTTCGTTTGTCAGTGTTCTTTATGACAATTCCGATCCGGTTGTCGGGTAACTTTTTGAAAGAGAGCTTTTCAAAGGGCACGCTGCGCTCATGCACTGTCTCGCGTTCCCCTTTCTTTACGCGCATCAGGAAGGGGGTCTCAGTATCATTGCTGTCGATGATCCTAAGATTGTCATTGCGAGGAGTGAGGTTTTCAAAGAGCTCTTCGTCTGCGGTGAAAGATCCAAAACGGACAGTTGGATTGGAGCCTGCCTGGAGTTTCAGAGCTTTTTCATAGGGATAGTCAGCGCTCTGCATGCTGGCGTGCATGGTGCCGGCAAGCAGGGATGTTAGTATGAATGTGGTGTGTCTCAGTTTCATAGGTTTCTTCCAGTTTGTCTCTGTGTTCTTATAATTCATTTATTATTTTTTTTCATGCCGCCATATCCATAAACTCTTGATCGTTAATCCAATATCCAATATCCAACACGGAACTTCCAATATCCAAGGAGAGTCGCTTCGTTCCATGCCGAGCTGGGGCTCAGCGCTACCTCCAAAACTTTAGAACTCTCCCATTTTAGAACTCTCGCACTAACTTCGCTGCGTTACTTGCTCTTTTCCTCTGGGACTTCGAGTTTATTGGATTTCAGGTAGGCAAATGATCCCAGAAGCAGGGTGATGCCAACGACCATCAATGCAATGATGCGGTAGATGATCTCCATTCCTCTCAGGTCGTAGAAGGCGACCTTCCCGCAGACAATCACAAACAGTCCCAGCCCCAGAGCACGTAGTAGACCACAGCGCTTGCTGATTCCGAAGAATATGAAACAGATGGCGAATAGCGACCACAGGATGGAGATTCCGGCATGGATGAAGGATTCCATTTTCCAGTGTAGCAGGGTGCGCAGTTCAAGGCTGGCGTATACAAAGAGCAGGGCCAGTCCTGCATATCCGAAGAGGGCTTTTTGCTGTGCGTAGTTTTTGCTACCGGAGATTACCCTCCATATAAGCAGGATAACCGCCAGCATTACCCCGAAGTCAAAGAGGCGCATGGCCGCATCCATCAGGGCATATTCCTGATTATAGATGAAGTTTGCTGTTAGGTTCCATGATTGGCAGTCAAAGGCGATCAGCTTGACCAGAGATACGGCCAGAATAACCCCGGTGAGAGTGAAGAGAATATCGTTGTTTTTCTCGAATTTCTCTGCGGATAACATTCGGTTGAAGAGAAAGAGGGTCAGTCCACCCCAAAGCAGTGTCTGCATGGGTAGGCGCATGGGCTCCCAGCAGAGGAACATGGCGTTGAATTCCAGATTCAGGAATACAAAGATAAATGCAACGGATGACCAGAAAAGAACTCCGTGGGTGATATTTGCCGGAATGATGGCATTAATATCATTCTCCGGGAAGATGACGCTGGACTCTTTGGCCTCTCGTTTGCTCAGGAGGAAGGCCCCGATGATTGAGCCGATAGATACTCCAAAGGTGAAGAGGCGATCGAACATATCCTTGAAATAGTCGCCCCAGGTGGTGGGTGTGGCTGAGTTCAGGTGATAGTTTGCTGGCATATCCAGAAGCGCTATTCTGAAAAATACAACTCCGTAGATCAGATAACTCAGGCTTTGGAGGAAGTTGCTCTTTACCTTGCGTCCCAGCCAGAGGAATACGAACGCCAGTAGGGCTAAGGCGATGGTGAGACTCTCTTTTTCAAACACCAGCGGCAGGGTCCAGGCGGTGAAGGCTGCGGAGAGTGAGATGAGGCAGAGCAGCAGCAGACGGTCCCTAAGGCCGCGCCGCAGGAACATGAAGATGTAGAGCATATAGAAGAGAGCCAGTCCTAGCGACATTGCCGCAGGCCATTGCCGGCCGTGAGCTTCAATAATCAGAAAATATCCGCCAGCAGAGTATACCAGAGCATTCAGAATAAGGTGGATGACTTCCAGAATGGTGCTCTGCTGTCTTTTTATGATGTTGTGGATGCAGACCGTCAGTGACTGAACTACGAAAAGCAGGGTGAGGAATATAATCGCCACTGCAAAATCGGTGGTTTTGTCATAGTTATCCATTGAGAGGAAGAAGTAGAGTCCGTACGTGAGGATAAAGCTGAGGTATGTCAGCAGTCGCCACTGTTTTATGAGAACGATTATCAGCACGGCAATGCTCAGGATTAATATATATGAGTAGAAACCGGGCAGGCTGAGCACCTGAGAGGAAAGAGCCGCAGGGGTGATATATCCTCCGATAATTCCGAATATGGCTACCAGCATGGAGTTCAGCTTAACAGCGAGGAATCCGGCTGTGACGGTGATCAGTGTCATTAAGGCAAATGCCAGCGGGGTCGGCATGATATGATACATGGCATCTCCCGCGTATATACAGAGGTAGAGTACAGCAATGCCGCCACCCAGAAGTCCCTCACCGATCATTTTATAGCGGGTTGTAATCAATTTGATGCCGGCAATCAGCATGATAATGCCAAATCCGATGCCGACTGCAAACCTTCCGGTCGGACTGAGAAGTTCACGTTCTATACTCAATTTAAGGAAATAGGCGGCCAGCGTGGTTATAAAGATGATACCGATTCGCATCATCCAGGTGCTGGCCATAGCGGATTCAAAGGAGATATTTTTGTTTTTACTTTCATCACCCACGAGTATCCAGCGCCAGATTTTGCTGAAGATCGCCCGGATACCGGAGTCTGGCTTCTTGATGCAGGGTGGCTTTTCTTTGTCCTTTTTTAAGAACTCCTGCAGAATGCTGGTGGATGGATCTGGTTTTATTGGCGGTGGTGCAGATACAGGGAGTTGTGAGCTTGTCGGTTTAGGCTGTGCAATCGGAGTATCAGGTTCTGACGCCTGACCTCTGACCCCTGATCTCTGATCTCTGACCTCTTGACCTCTGATCTCTTCTCTGGAGGTTGGCTGATCCTGTTGGAGATTGGATAAGCGGGAGAGGATCTTTTTATTATCCATCTCCATTGTTTGAATATGCTTTTTGATATTGCTGAGCTGGCTGAACAGGATTGTGGTTGTTACAATTAAGAAAATAAAGATGATTGCGATCATAATGATACTCCTGTATGGCGTTTGCCTCTTTATAACTATGTTTTTTCTCTGACCCCTGTCAGCTTTTCCGCATTTTTCACAAGGTCATCATCAATATTTATAGTTGTTCTCATACATATGAGTATGCGTTTTTTATATGCATGAGTCAAATACGGAATTGGTGTGAGAATAACGGGGGTCGAGGGAACCGATTCGGCTTTTCGAGTTCGGATCAGTCGATTCTCTCGATGCCCTCGAAAAAATAGCAGCAGCAAAGCAGCATATTTTCATTTGAACTAGCGGAATTAATTTGCTAGTATTTACGTGTTAATCAGGTTGGATTGTTTGAAATATGATGGTAATAGTTTTTTTGAATAAAATGTTTTGTCGGTCAAGTTATGCGTCGGGGAAATGTTTTCCGCATTCAGTAATCAGGAGAGAAGGATGATTAAGTTTAGAAAATGGTTTGTTTTGGTCGGTTTTGTTGCGCTTGTCTGCACTGCTTTCTGTGATGCACCTGTGGTTAGTAATGTGCGGGCGAGTCAGCGGAGTGGGGCAACACTGGTGGATATCTTTTATGATGTGGCTGATGGTGACGGCGACAGGCTGGAAGTCTCGGTGGTGATTAAGGATGGGGGCGTGACGGTACCATCAACTCACTTCTCCGGGTCTGTCGGCGCAAATATGACACCGGGTAGTGGTAAGCGCATAGTCTGGGATGCGGGAGCGGATTACAAAGGGAAGTTTTCTGAAAGCATGGTTGTTTCGATTACGGCGGATGACGGTAATTCGGATGCTCCTTCGGGTATGGTGCGGATTCCGGGTGGAACGAACAGCGGGAATGACCCGGATTACGGTACATATTCGCTGACTGTGAATACATTTTATATGGATGCGACTGAGGTGGCGAAGGCGCAATGGGATGTGGTCTACAGCTGGGCGGTTGTTAACGGCTATAGCTTTGATCATGCGGGTCTGGGTAAGGCATCCAGTCATCCGGTGCATACCGTAAGTTGGTATGACTGCGTGAAGTGGTGCAACGCCAGAAGTGAGAAAGAGGGACGGAGTCCGTGTTACACAGTGAGCGGCAGCGTGTACCGGGCGGGACAAAGTTCTCCGACGTGCAACTTCAGTGCGAATGGATATCGCTTGCCGACCAATGACGAGTGGGAGCATGCGGCTCGCGGTGGGCTATCAGGGAAGCGTTTCCCGTGGGGGGATACGATTACGCACTCTCAAGCAAATTATTATAGTTCAAGTTCATATAGTTACGATATAAGTTCTATGCGAGGGTATCATCCATCCTATGATGAAGGCGGTTGTCCCTACACGAGTCCGGCGGGCGCTTTCGCGGCGAATGGCTATGGATTGTATGATATGGTGGGGAATGTTTGGGAGTGGTGTAATGACGCGTCAGGGTCCTCCCGGTTCATCCGGGGCGGGAGTTGGCTCTACTACGCGCCCTACCAGCGTTGCGGCCTCGAGTACTGGTCCTACCCGGACTACGCCAACTCCGGCATCGGCTTCCGGGCTGCCTGCCGTTAAGCACCATGATAAAGCTGGAGGAGCGCGTATGGTACCCGCCGGTTTCCTGTTCTCAGAGAAGAGACGAAGAAAGGAGTGCTGCGCTATGTTGAGGTGAAGCTGGTGGAGTAGGGGCGGGTTTGGAGCGACTTCCCCGACGGGTTCGACTTCGGGCGACTTCGTTTGGTGGTGGGCGACTTCATCGACTGTTTCGACTTCGTTTGGTGGCCTTGCTGCCGGAGTCGACAGAGGTTGATGACGTTGATGAAGTCGACGGAAACTCAGTGAAGATTAAAAAAACCAAAATAATCACAAAACTCACTTGCGGAATGGGCGTCCACTGTGATAAATTAACTGTCCATTTGTATCAAATAGAAGGAAGAGATTTAGATGCCGACTATTAATCAGTTAGTGCGCAAGGGTCGTAAACCGATGCGCAAAAAGAGCAATTCACCTGCGTTGAAGGCATGTCCTCAGCGTCGTGGTGTGTGTCTTGTAGTCAAGACACAGACACCTAAGAAACCTAACTCCGCTTTGCGTAAGGTGGCCCGTGTTCGTTTGACGACCGGTCATGAAGTAACAGCATATATTCCTGGTGAAGGTCATAACCTACAGGAACATAGTGTTGTACTGGTACGTGGCGGTCGTGTAAAGGATTTGCCTGGTGTTCGTTACCATATTGTACGCGGAAGTCTTGACACCCTTGGTGTTGAAGGTCGTCGTCAAGGTCGTTCAAAGTATGGTGTGAAGCGTCCTAAAGCGGGCAAGTAAAAATTCGTTCAATCAGATTTAAAAACTACAGTGTATTGAGGCTAAAATGGCTAGAAGGCGTAGAGCAGTAAAGAGGATTGCACCGATCGATCCTAAGTATAACAGCGAGCTTGTGGCGCGCGTGATTCGTGCGTTGATGAAGAGTGGTAAGAAAACTACCGCCGAGCGCATTGTTTACGGTGCAATGGAAGAGATTAAAGAGAAGAGCGGTAAAGATCCGATCGAAGTCATTGATAGAGCGATCTCTAACATGAAGCCTAAGGTTGAAGTTAAGTCCCGCCGCGTTGGTGGTACAACTTATCCTGTTCCTGTTGAAATCCGTCCTGGACGTCAGATGTCTCTGGCCCTGCGCTGGATGGCTCAGTTTGCTTCAGCTCGTCGCGGTTTGCCAATGCCTAAGGCTGTGGCAGCGGAGCTTCTGGATGCGTATAATGATCAGGGCAACGTGGTCAAGAAACGTGATGATGTGCATAGAATGGCACAGGCTAATAAAGCTTTCGCGCATTATGCGTGGTAAATGATTTTGTTTGCAGGGGTGGTACAAAAAATAGCCTCCGCAATTTTGTTCTTTGAAAAATAAGGTAAATGGTGAGCGTCTTGGAATGCAAGGCTAAGAAACGTGGTGACTCTACGACCGGAAAAAATCCGGGCGAATGCAGTGCTATGCTTTCTGACGTTCGGAATATCGGAGTTGTTGCGCATATTGATGCGGGAAAGACAACTACGACCGAGCGGATCCTGTATTACGCAGGGCGCACGCACCGTCTGGGAAATGTAGACGAGGGCAACACTGTTACCGACTGGATGACGCAGGAACGCGAGCGTGGCATAACAATTGTTAGCGCGGCGATTACCTGCAACTGGCGTGATCACCAAATTAATTTAATCGACACGCCGGGTCATGTAGATTTCACCATTGAGGTTGAGCGCTCTTTACGCGTACTTGATGGTGCAGTGGGTGTGTTTTGTGCTGTCGGCGGTGTTCAACCGCAATCTGAAACTGTCTGGAGACAGGCTGATCGCTATAGTGTTCCTCGATTGGCTTTCATTAATAAGATGGACCGCATGGGTGCGGATTTCCATGTCTGTCTGGATGAGATTCGTTCCAAACTAAAGGCTCATGCTGTTTGTTTGCAGCTTCCAATTGGTCAGGCTGAAGATTTTAAGGGTGTCATTGATCTGATTGAGATGCGTGCACTTACATTCGAAGGCGACGGACGCGATTTCAAAGAGGAAGATATTCCAGCAGATTTGATGGACGATGCTATCCTGGCCCGTGCTGAGCTCTGCGAGGTTGTTGCCGAGAGCGATGAAGAGATTTTAGAACAGTATCTTGAAGACCCCGATTTATCCGTAGAGACCCTACGCGATTCTATTCGCCGCAACGTTGTGGCAAACCGGATTGTCCCTGTCCTGTGCGGCACCGCACTTCGTAACAAGGGAGTTCAACAGCTGCTGGACGCAATTGTATGGTATCTGCCATCACCCGCTGATCGTCCGACTGTTGAGGCAACTGATTTAAAGACGGAAGAGAAGGTTGTTCGTGCTAACACCCTTGAAGCTTCGTTGACATCGCTGGTGTTTAAGATAGCCGTAGATCCGTTTGTAGGAAGATTGTTTTTCACCCGCGTTTATGGTGGGCAGATCCGCAAGGGACAGAATGTTTTTAATCCACGGATGAAAAAACGCATGCGGGTAATGAAGATTGTGCGTTTGTTTGCTGACAGCCAGACCGAAGTTGATGTTCTGGATGCAGGTCAGATCGGCGCAATTGTTGGACTGAAAGATGTGACTACCGGCGACACCCTTTGTGCCGAGCATCAGCCCGTTTACCTGGAGCGCATCGTGGCACCGGAACCGGTGATGTTTATGGCGATTGAGCCAAAATCACGGGCAGATAAAGATAAACTGACAGAGTCAATGAAGTTATTGGCAGCCGAGGACCCCACTTGTCAGATAAGAATAGACCCTGAGTCAGGGCAGACGATTTTAAGCGGTATGGGCGAATTACACCTGGAAATATTGGTGGACCGTCTGAACCGTGAGTTTAAGTGTCAGGCCAATACTGGTCGTCCAATGGTATCGTACTACGAGACCGTTACAGGCGAGGGCAAAGCGATTTATCTCTTTGACCGCGAGCTGGGCGGAAAACGGCATTACGTGCAATTGGAAGTTGAGGTTTTACCTCAGAAGCGAGGCAAGGGACATGTCGCTGAAATAAGCGCAGCAGCCTTGAGGAAGCTTCCCAATATTAAATTGGCCGACTGCGTAAAGCAAGGATTGACGGACGGTATATTAACCGGGGTCTTAGCACGCTATCCTATGACAGATGTGCTTGCCCGGGTGACGGATATCGTTACGATGGAAGATGAGACGGCAACAGACGTAGCGTTCAGAACTGCGGCTGTAATGGGATTCCGAGAGGCGGCTTTGGCTGCCGGACCGGAATTACTTGAGCCTATCATGTCCCTTGATATTGAAACCCCGGCAGAGTCTGTAGGGGACATAATCGGGGATATAAACGGGCGTCGCGGTTCTGTGAGTGATATGACAACGCGTGGTGACATGCAGATTGTTAACGCTCGCGTCCCGTTGGCAGAGCTGTTTGGGTATTCCACTGTAATCCGGTCGCTTTCACGCGGCCGAGCCAGCTACACAATGCAGACTGGTGAGTTTGCAGTGATGCCACGAACTGTAAAAGAACAACTACTGAACAGGTAACGTAAGAATGCAAGGTCAGCGAATACGCATACGTTTGCAAGCGTACGATCATAGAGTACTGGACCAGGCGGTCGGTGATATCATCGATACAGCCCGCGGAACGGGAGCACAGGTTGTAGGCCCTATTCCTCTACCAACGAGGATAGAGCGCTTTACGGTCAACCGCTCTCCACATGTAGACAAAAAGTCTATGGATCAGTTCGAGATGCGTACACACAAGCGTTTGCTCGATATTGTGGGCCCTACAGGTAAAACTGTAGAAGAGCTCAAGAAACTGAATCTGCCAGCTGGCGTGGACATCACAATTAAAATTTAAGGACGGTGAACACGATGGAAGGTTTGATTGGTAAGAAGATTGGAATGACTCAGGTTTTTGATGATCAGGGTCGCCGAATTCCGGTAACTGTAATTGAAGTAGGTCCATGCCCTGTTGTCCAGGTGAAGACCACTGAAACCGACGGCTATAACGCCGTGCAGCTCGGGTTTGAGGAACAGAAGCCGCATCGTATGACAAAATCGATGCTGAAGCACTTTGAAAAGGCTACTGTTAAACCGTGTAGAATCACAAGAGAGTTTCCTCTCGCTGAAGGCGAAGAGGTTAAAGCTGGTGAGAATGTAACGGTTGGTATTTTTGATGACGTGAAGTACGTTGATGTGTCAGGTATCTCCAAGGGACGCGGTTTTTCGGGTGTTATTCGCCGTTATCGTTTCGCTGGTGGTCAGCAGACACATGGCGGTCACTCTAAACGCCGAGTCGGTTCTATTGGTGCCTGTGAATTTCCTGGTGAAGTTCAGAAGGGTAAGAAGATGCCGGGTCATATGGGATCAGTCAATCGCAAAGCACGCAATTTAACAGTTGTGCAGGTGCGCGGTGAGGACAATCTGTTGCTGGTACGCGGTAGCATTCCAGGACCTAAGAATGGCGTAGTCATTATTAAAAAAGCCCTGAAGAAATAATTTGGGTGGAGAAAAGATGAGTACGATTAAATTATTTAATTCGGCTGGCGACTCTACTGAAGAGATCTCTTTTGCCGACGAGAAGCTGGAGCTGGAAAAAGGCTCACAGGCTGTTAAGGACACTGTTGTGGCCTGGCGGAATGCTCGTCGCGTAGGAACTGCCTGTACGAAAAGTAAGGGTGAGGTTGCCGGAAGCAACAAAAAGCCATGGCGTCAAAAGGGAACTGGACGTGCCCGTGCGGGTTATCGTCAGAGTCCTGTATGGCGTGGCGGTGCTGTTGCCTTTGGTCCTAAACCACGTGATTTCTCTCAGAAGATCAACAAGAAGGTTGCCAAATTGGCATTTTCGCGTGCACTGAGTGAGAAGATTAATGACGGTCAGATTTCTGTGATTGATAGATTTGATTTGGCAGATGCCAAGACCAAAACACTTAAAACCATGCTGGCAAAGATGGGTTTTGAGCGTTCGGTTCTGATTGTTGTTGATGAGTATGATGAAAAGCTGACACTGGCCTCTCGCAATTTGCAAAAGGTTGAGGTTGCCACCGCTGTTGAAGTTAGTGTATATTCATTGCTTTTGTACCGCAACATTGTTGCCTCAAAAGCAGGGTTTGATGCCTTGACTGAGCGTATGAGCACCACGGAGGTGAAAGTATGAAGCATACAAATATCATCCACAGGGTTCAGATAACAGAGAAAGGTACGCTGCTGGCGTACGAAAACAAGTACATTCTCGAGGTTGCTCCCAAGGCAAACAAGATTGAGATCAAACAGGCTGTTGAGAAACAGTTTGGTGTGCATGTTCTTTCGGTTAACACCCAGAACTACAAGGGCGAGATGCGTACACTGAAAAATCGTCGCGTTGTGCGTGCCAAGAATTGGAAACGCGCAATCGTGACGGTTAAAAGCGGTGAACGTATTGAGACTGTATAACGTCGCTGGAGGAAAGAACCATGGGTCTTAAAACATTTAAACCTAGAAGTGAGGGCTTACGTCACAGAGTGGCGCATACCTTCGAAGAGATTACAGAGAAGAAGCCACAGCGCAAGTTGACGGTAGCTCTCAAAAGCAAAGCGGGACGTAACAACCATGGACGTATTACAACACGTCATCGTGGTGGTGGAGTTAAGCGTCGTTATCGTATTGTTGATTTTAGCCGTGACAAGATCGGTATTCCCGCTCGCGTCGAGGCAATTGCTTACGATCCAAACCGCACAGCTAATCTGGCATTGCTTAAGTATGTTGACGGTGAAAAGCGTTACATTCTTGCACCAGCCGGATTGCAGGTTAACGATGCTGTTATGTCAGGACCGGAGGCTGAGCCAACTGTTGGAAATGCTCTTCCATTGGAACTTATTCCATTGGGATTGCAGATTCATAACATTGAGCTGGTGCCTGGTCAAGGTGGCAAGATGGCACGTAGTGCTGGTAACAGCTGCATTCTGCAGGCACGCGATGGCAAGTATGTCACTCTGCGTCTGCCCTCAGGTGAGATGCGGCTCGTTAATGCGAAGTGTCTGGCAACCATTGGTGCAGTCGGTAATGCGGACTGGGGTAAGGTTAAGCTTGGTAAAGCTGGCCGTAAACGTTGGATGGGTATCCGTCCTACAGTTCGCGGTGTTGCGATGAATCCGATCGATCATCCTATGGGTGGTGGTGAGGGACGTACCTCAGGTGGCGGTCATCCGCAATCACCATGGGGCAAGCTGTCTAAGGGCGGTAAGACTCGTAATCGCAAAAAGACCAGCAGCAGATTTATTCTTAAGAGGAGGAAATAACGCATGGCAAGGTCAATCAAAAAAGGCCCTTACGTTGAGAAGTGCCTGCTCGATAAAGTCGAGAAGATGAATGCCTCTGGCAAAAAACAGCCGATCAAGACCTGGTCACGCCGTTCTATGATCCTGCCGGATTTTGTTGGACTCACATTTGCTATTCACAATGGTAAACAACATGTACCGATTTTCATCACTGAGAATATGGTTGGACATCGTCTGGGTGAATTTGCACCTACACGTACCTTCCGTAGTCACGGTGGCGGTGGTAAGTAAGGGAGTTTGAACTATGGAAGTGACTGCCACTACCCGTAATTGCAGAATGTCAGCACAGAAAGGTCGTCCTTTGGCTCGTGAAGTCCAGGGATTGTCTATTGCTGCCGCTCTGAAAGTAGTAGAGTTTAGTCCGCGTAAAGCCGCAACGTTTTTAAGTAAGACACTTAAATCCGCTATTGCTAACGCGAAAAATAATGATAACCTTGATGTTGACACACTGACTGTAAAGATGAGTGTGTTTGATGAAGGTGCGACCATGCGTCGTTTTTGGCCACGGGCCCGCGGAAGCGCCAGCCCTATTGCAAAATGTACTTGTCATTGCAAGGTGGTCCTGACCGACGGTCAGTAAAAGGCCGGCGGCTTTTTTATAGAATTAAGGAGCGAAAAGTTGGGACAGAAAGTTAATCCAATAGGTTTTCGAGTTGCGGTAAACAAACAGTGGCGTAGCCGCTGGTATGCCAATAAGAAGCAGTTCGGCGAGCTGCTTGCAGAAGACTCGATGATTCGGACAGCGGTTAAAAAGCGTCTTGAGAACGCAGCGATCACAAAGATCCTGATCGAAAGATATGCAAACCGTGTACGAGTTAATCTTTTCACAGCCCGTCCAGGTGTGGTCATTGGCCGCAAGGGACAGGACGTTGAAAAGATCCGTCAGGAACTGGTTACTAAAACAGGCAAGGAAATCTACCTCGAGATTCATGAGGTACGTGATCCTGATGCAGATGCACAGCTGGTAGCTGAAAGCATTGCACAGCAGGTTGAACGCCGTGTAGCAATTAAACGTGCCATGAAGCGTGCCGAGAAGGTCGCGATGGATATGGGCGTTGATGGGATCAAGATTCGTTGTGCCGGTCGTATTAACGGTGCGGAAATTGCCCGTATTGAGTGGAGCAAAAAGGGAAAAGTCCCGCTGCACACACTACGTGCCAACATCGACTACGGTGTTGCTGAGGCAATGACTACCGCTGGTTTGATCGGTATTAAGGTCTGGATCTGTAAGAAAGACGATTTCCAGCCGGTTCGGTCCGGTGGACAGAGGAGGAGAAGAGATGCCTCTAATGCCTAAACGGACTAAGTTCCGTAAACAAAATAAAGGTAATCGTGCTGGCTTTGCCACATCAGGCGCAACACTCGCTTATGGTGAGTTTGGCATGAAAGCCATGGGGCGCGGATATATTACTAATACGCAGATTGAAGCATGCCGTGTTGTTATCAACCGTCATATGAAGCGTAAAGGTAAGTTATGGATCCGTATTTTCCCGGACAAACCGATTACACGTAAGCCGATCGAAGTTCGTATGGGCGGAGGTAAAGGTAACCCGGAATTGTGGGTCGCCGTTATTCTGCCAGGTAAGATTTTGTTCGAGATTGCCGGAGTTTCCGATACCATTGCACGTGAGTGCTTGAGATTGGCTGACACAAAACTGGGAATCCGCACTGTGCTGGTATCACGTCATGGTAAAGGAGCCTAAGCGCAATGAAAGCAAGAGATCTTAAAGAGATGGGAGTTGTTGAACTGGATAATAAAATTCAGGAGGCGGCTCAGAATTTAATGGATTTACGCATAAGGCATAAATCCGGCGCGGGGGCTGATAAACCGATTCATATCCGTACGCTGCGCCGTGAGATTGCGCGTATGAAAACTGTAAAAGCTCAGCAGGAGGCTAAATAATATGGCCGAAAATATTGAGACCCGCGGCAATCGTAAAGTCCGTAAAGGATTGGTTGTGAGCAAGAGCGGAGAAAAATCCGTTGTCGTAAAGGTCGAGCGCCGCGAGCGTCACCCTCTCTATGGCAAAGTGATCAAAAAGTCTAATAAGTTTCATGTACATGATGAGGATAACTCAGCAAAAGTTGGCGATACCGTCAAAATCGTTGATACTCGTCCGCTGAGTGCTACCAAGCGCTGGCGTATTGTAAAATCGGAGGACAAGTAACATGGTTCAGGAACAGACTGAATTGGTGGTTGCAGATAACACCGGAGCAAAGCTTGCTATGTGTTTTCGAGTCCTCGGACAGCGTAAGCAATATGCTTATGTTGGCGATAAAATCCGTGTTGCAATCAAGGAGGCAACTCCTACAGGTGCCGTTAAAAAAGGTACGGTTCAGACAGCTATTGTTGTTCGCACCGGTCATCCTATTCGCCGCGCCGATGGTTCCTTTGTACGATTCGATCAGAACGCATGTGTGATCGTTGATGTCAAACTGAATCCGATTGGTTCACGTATTTTCGGGCCTGTTGCCCGTGAGTTGCGTGATAAGAATTTCATGAAGATTGTTTCACTGGCCCCGGAAGTAGTCTGAGCTGGTAAACGACCGTAATGCTGATGACACGGCAGAGGAAGTAATTCTTCGAAAGGTCAAAACGGTTACGAGTTAGGAAAAACATGAGTATTGCTAGAATTAAAAAAGGCGACACGGTTTACTGCACCACAGGTGAGTCAGCCGGGTTGAAAGGCAAGGTCTTGAAGATCAACGTTGTTAAAGGCGTTGCATTTGTAGAGGGCCTTAATATGGTAAAGAAGGCGATGCGCCCTTCTGAGGCAACCCCTCAGGGTGGTTTTATTGAGCGCGAAGCGCCCATTCATCTGTCTAATCTGATGCCATATGAAGCGGACCAGAAACAAGGTGTTCGTATCAGCCGGGTTCGCGAAGGCGACAAGACTGTGCGTAAATCTAAAGCATCAGGGAAGTCGTTAGACTAAAGGGGAGCACAATGGCCAGACTTAAAGATAAGTATGTGAAAGAATGGGCTCCCGCTTTGCAGAAGAAGCTGGAGATTTCCAACAAGATGGTGGTTCCTGCACTCGACAAAATTGTCGTGAATATGGGATTCGGTATCGTTGAAAAAGATGTACAGAAAAAGATTATTGAGAATCTGGGAGCGTTGACAGGTCAGCGTCCCGTGCTTTGTAAAGCACGTAACAGTATCTCAAACTTCAAGTTGCGTGACGGAATGATTATTGGCGCCAAGGTAACTCTGCGCGGTGATCGTATGTATGAGTTTGCTGATCGTCTGATCAACAGTGCTCTTCCGCGTATTCGTGACTTTCGTGGTGTACCGACGCGCGGTTTTGATGGTCGCGGCAACTACACAATGGGTTTAAAAGAGCATTCAATCTTCCCTGAGATTGTTGATACGGGTAATCATGCCGTTGATGTTGGTATGGATATTTCATTTATAACAATAGCTAAGAATGATGCACATGCTCGTGAATTGCTTGAAATTATGGGCATGCCGTTTGCAGGCAGATAAGGAGGATTTCCACAATGGCTAAAAGTTGTATGATAGCAAAAGCCAAACGCACGCCGAAGTTTTCTTCACGTAAGTACTATCGGTGTTCACGTTGCGGACGTCCGCACGCATATATTCGTAAATTCCAACTTTGTCGTATCTGCTTTCGTGAGCAGGCATTGGCCGGAATGATTCCTGGTGTGACTAAGGCGAGCTGGTAAAGGGAGAATTTTTAAAATGATGTCTGATCCTATAGCTGACATGTTGTTGCGTATTCGTAATGCGCTGAATGCTGGTCATCCCAGTGTTAATATACCGGGCTCCCGCCTTAAAGGTGAGATTGCACGCGTTCTGAAAGAAGAGGGCTATATCCTGAGTTTTATGATGGATAATGAGCTGCCGCGTACACTGAGCGTTGAGTTGAAATATAATGATGATGCCGAACCTGCTATTCGCGGGTTGCGTCGTGAGAGTCGTCCAGGACTGCGCAAATTCTGCAATGTTCAAGAGATTCCTTACGTGCTGGGCGGACTCGGTGTTGCGATTCTGAGTACATCAGGCGGTGTGCTTGGCGGTAAAGAAGCTCGCAAGCGTAAGCTTGGCGGTGAGTTGATTTGCACAATTTGGTAAGAGGGCTTCAATAATGTCAAGAATTGGTAAAAATCCGATCGCGATTCCCGAAGGAGTTACAGTTACTGTTGATGGTCAGACCGTCGCAGTTAAAGGTAAACTGGGTGAGCTGAGCCGCGATCTTGTTCCGGGAATAAGCGTTAAAGTCGAAGATAACACTGTTTATGTCGATCGCGCTGATGACTCCCGTATTCAGAAAAGCTGTCATGGCCTGAGTCGCTCTTTGATCTTTAATATGATTGAGGGTGTGGTAAAAGGCTATAAGAAAGAGCTTACTATTGAAGGTACAGGTTTTAAAGCTGTGGATAACGGTAAAATTCTGAGCCTTTCACTTGGTTTCGCCTCTCCTAAAGATTACGCCATTCCGGAAGGAATTAAAGTCACTATTGACAAAGGTGGCGTAAAACTTGCCGTTGAGGGGATAAGCAAAGAGTTGGTTGGACAGGCTGCCGCAAGGATTCGCAGCTATTATCCGGCCGAGCCTTATAAGGGCAAGGGTATTAAATATGCAGGCGAAGTTATTCGCCGTAAGCAGGGCAAAACAGTTGCATAATGCCTGAACGGAGCTGATAAGAAATGAGTTTTAATCGCAAAGAACAACGCACACGCCGTCACATGCGCCTTAGACAGCGCATTAAGGGTACGGCCGAGCGTCCACGTATGGCAATCTGCGTTTCCAATAAGCACATGTATGTGCAGTTTATCGATGACGTTGCTATGCATACAATTGCATCTTCCTCTACTTTAAAAGAGGGTAAGAGCTGTAATATGGAAACAGCAAAACTGATCGGTGTCAATGCAGCCGAGGCTGCAAAGGCTAAAGGTATATCAGTTGTTGTTGTTGATCGCGGTGGTTTTGCTTTCCATGGTCGTGTAAAACTGATCGTCGACGCTGCTGTTGACGCCGGTTTGAAGATCACTGTGAAAGAAAAAAAAGAAAAGTCTAAGGAGGCGAAATGAGCGCTGATAGAAGATTTTCCCGTGATGAGGGACAGAGCGAATTTGACGAGCGCGTAGTGTTCGTTAACCGTTGTGCCAAGGTTGTAAAGGGCGGACGCCGTTTCAGCTTTAGTGCTGTGGTTGTTGTCGGTGACCGTGAAGGCCGTGTAGGCTATGGTTTCGGCAAAGCCAATGAGGTTAGCGATGCAATCCGTAAGGGTGGCGAGGCAGCCAAGAAATCCATGGTCACTGTTAAACTTGCCGGTAAATCAATACCGCATGAGGTAACAGGGATATGTGATGGCGGTTATGTTCTGCTTAAGCCAGCTCCTGACGGAACCGGCTTGATTGTCGGCGGTGGAATGCGCCCTGTGCTGGAAGCAGCCGGTGTGCGTGATGCAGTTGGCAAGTCTCTGGGCAGTAAAAATCGCCTGAATGTGGTTAAAGCCACTATGGCTGCGCTGCAATCACTGCGCTCAGCTGAGGAAATTGCTGCTACCCGCGCATAATTGTGATTTTGTTACCACACAGTGGTCACATGCGCAAGATTAAAAAAATAACTTTTTAACCACTTATTTGCGACCACTCAGTGGTCGCAAAAATGGGTGAAACTGGAGTTCATTATGGATTTATCAACACTTACAAATGTGCCAGGTGCACGCAAGTCCCGTAAACGTATTGGACGTGGACGCGCTTCTGGACATGGTAAGACCTCTACACATGGTCATAAAGGTCAGCAGGCTCGTAAGGGCCATAAACATAAGCTGGGTTTTGAAGGTGGTCAGATGCCTCTGATTCGTCGTCTGCCAAAACGCGGTTTTACCAACTTTACACGTGTCGTGTATTGCCCTGTTAATGTTTGTGCGCTGGAGCGCTTTGAAGACGGCACTGAGGTGACTGTCGAGCTCTTGAAGCAGAACGGACTTTTCTCTAACAAGTTTGATGGCGTTAAGATTCTCGGTTGCGGTGATCTGACCAAAAAGCTCGTTATTAAAGTTAATGGCGTTAGTGCTGTCGCAAAAACAAAAATTGAAGCTGCCGGTGGTAGTGTCGAACTTGTGTAAGAGATGTTATCATGCCCATGCTTGCTACCTTTGCAAATACATTTAAGATTCCTGATCTCAGGAAACGCATTTTATTCACACTCGGTCTGGTTTTTGTCTGCCGTGTAATCTCTATGGTGCCTACACCGGGAGTTGACTGGCAGACATTACAGATGGAGTTGGCCCGTATCCGTGAAACCGCTGGCGTTGGCGGTGGTCTCATGGACTGGCTGAATGTGTTCAGCGGTGGCGCGCTTAATCAGTGCGCCGTGGGTTTTCTCAGTATTTGGCCTTATATCAGTGCGTCCATTATTGTTCAACTTATGACGTCGGTGATTCCGCAGCTTGAGCGCCTTTCCCGTGAGGGTGAGACCGGCAGAATGAAGATCAACCAGTATACCCGTTATCTTATGATCGGTATCTGTGTTTTTCAGGCTTTTGCTCTTGCTACAGCTTTGCAGAATCCTGCCACAATGGGCCTCGGTAATGTGCAGATTGTCACCCGTCCAGGGCTGGCTTTTAATATCACAACTGCAATTTGTATGACATCCGCTTCACTTCTGGTGATGTGGCTGGCAGATCAAATTACGCAGCGTGGTATTGGTAACGGTACATCACTGATCATTATGATTAACATTACATCACGCCTTCCTTCTGCTATTATGCAGGCTTGGGGCCGCTATTTTGGTCTCTCAGGTGTTGAAGCAACGAATAGCCCGGTTGAACTGGTTCTTCTGCTTCTCTTCGGATTTGCTGTTATAATGGGAACTGTGATGCTGACTCAGGGTGTTCGTAAAGTGCCTATTCATTCAACGCGTAAAGCTGCGGGTGGTTCTGGCGCATACGGTCGCATGCAGCAGACTTATATGCCGCTGCGTGTAAACTACACTGGTGTTATGCCGATCATCTTTGCCGGACCGTTAATTCAGTTTCCGGCAGCGCTGTTGGCTCGCATTCCAGCAGAGATCACATGGCTGAGTTGGGCAAAATGGCTTGGCGGTAAGCTCAGTGATATGACCAGCCCTATTCATCTGACCGTTTATGCACTGATGATTATGTTCTTTGCTTTCTTCTGGGTTGCAACTCAGTTTAATGCAATGCGTATCTCTGACAGTCTTAAAAAAGAAGGTTCATATGTTCCCGGTATTCGTCCGGGTATGGCCACAGCTGAATATCTGGATGCCTTGATGACCCGTGTAACACTTATTGGTGGTACAGGCCTGCTGACGGTTGCTTTGCTTCCTCAGTTGCTGCGTGGATTTATGCAGCTCCCCTGGGAGATGGCATCTTTCTTCGGAGGCACCTCTCTGCTGATTATCGTGGGTGTTGCCCTTGATACACTGCGCCAGATGGAGTCATTTCTGCTGATGCGGAACTACGACGGCTTCCTGAAACACGGCAACCTGCGCGGTAGATAAGCGGAATACAGAGTTCCAATTTCAAAAAAAGCTTGCGGCATTCGTCGTAAGCTTTTTTTTGCATGTTATTTACGGTATTTCATGATTGAAATTTTAGCAAGGAATGTGTACAGTAATAAAAAAGATACTTGATTATTTAGGAGAATGATTTATCGAAAGAGTGTGATTATATAGTTTGAATACTTTTAGCTGTTATGCACAGTGACGTTTCGCCCAAATAAAACCGCCATTTTCTTTAACTACAGAAGCGCACAAAGCAGGACCGCACCGGGATCGGTGTGGCTTGACTTTGTTTCTGTAGGAGGCGTTTGGCGACGTCTTGGGCGGAGCGGGTTAAGTCGCACCCTTTTTTGTGATAGTTTTAGTAGCATGTGTTTGATTAATTAGGCCGTTGTGGTAATATCAAAACGAATATCGGCCTCTCGTTAATATGACCATTGATGTTGTTAACAGGTTATTGTTTGTTAATATTAACAGGGAAGGTGATCAAAATGCTTAGAAGAGTTTATTATTTTGTTGTTTTAGTAATTGTAATAGCTTTTCAATGCCGTTTGGAAGGTGCTGTCCCTGAATATGTGTCAACTTGGGATGACCTTGATTATATTGTTGAAGAAGCTTATGCCAGTGCCACAAACTATGCAGTGACATTCCCCCCGGGCGGTGGATTCCGGTTTGGGATGAAGGTGCCATATTATGTATTAACTCCTGGCAGTGTTCTTGAATCATCTACAAATCTGTATATTGCAGGCAGCAATGTTGGAATACAATCTTGGAATATTCGTATAACAGAGACTCAGCTTATTGACAGAGTCTGGCTTTATGAGGGAAGTAGTGGAGTGTACTTCAGAACTAACTCTGTGCCCGTTGATTTTGATCCAGATCAGTGGTCGGAAGATGCTTACGGCGAACCACCTTACTGGTTCACGGAGACCGAGATGGGGGATTGGTATGCTGACCGTGAGCGCTGGCGACTCAATTACAGTGTGTCGCTTATAACCTCTAACGGATGGGCGTCAAGAGAGGAAATATTGAGGACTGCCTCCTCCAATACAGTAGCAAGCGGCTCGTCCCTGCCAGTTCTTCCTGCAAACACAAATGCCATGGGTTTTGCTGGCATAGAGGTTTCCTATTCAGGACCACCTACTTTGTGGCTATATTCTCCTACCAACCCGGTGCCGATCGACATATTTTCCAGTCCCTCTTTAACCCCCGCAAGCGGGCTGTGGTCACTGGTAGGAATGCTTGACGGCGAAATAACATTTGAATCATGGGAACCATATTCAAGTCAATCAACCGCATTTTATCGCGCTACCCGTGGTGATATTGACAGCGATGGAGATGGCATTGCTGATGGACGCGAGTTGCTGGCTCTTGGTACTCTGCCGGATGAAGAGGATAGCGATGGAGATGGTCTTGATGATCGATCAGAGATCTATCAATATTCCACCGATCCGAATCTTCGGGACAATGATGGGGATCAAATCTGGGATGGCTGGGAGGTTGCAAATGGATTTAATCCTTCGGACCCCAGTGATGGAAACGATGATCCTGACAATGATAACCTCTCTAATCTAGGAGAGTTCACGGCGGGTACTGATCCGCGTGATTCTGATTCAGATGATGATTTTATGCCTGATGGATGGGAGGTCACAAACAACCTCAACCCACTTGATCTTTTGGACGCAATTGCCGATCCGGATCATGACATGTTACCTAACAGTTATGAGTATGCTTACAATTTGAATCCCGGCATTCAAGATAGTGATCAAGTTGTTAAACTGAAGGTGAATCCGCTTGTAGCTATCACCAATACAAATTATTACGGGTCAATAGCTGAGGCCCTCAGCGCATCAGTCCCATATTCAGTTGTTGAATTGGCCGAAGGTCTCTATGCAGGAATGAATAATGTTGGGATATTTATGCCGACAAATCCAGTTATGCTGGTCTCCGACAACTGGGGAATGTCACGAGTAACAACTATCGAATATGATGGCGACAATCTGGGTGCCCTTAATTTTGCACACAATCAAGACAATCGTACGATAATCCGTGGTATTACCCTTCGCTTGATTGAACACGAATCATATCAAGTAGGTTTCTTTGTTGAAGACGGTGGTCTTGTAACAAGTGGAGGTGGTGCCTCGCCTGTATTTGATGGAGTTACCGTTGAATTAGGGCATAGTGATGTGAACATTGCATTTCTCTGCCGGGATACGGCATCTCAACCTGTAATATTTAACAACTGTGTAATCAGAGGACAGCCGGGGGAGAACTGTAACTATAGGGGAATATACGCCATAGATAGTCCAGACATGGTTATTCATAACTGTTCGTTTCTTAACTTCTACGCCGATCCTTATACATACGGAGTTCATCTTGAATCAACGCCAAGCAATATAGGGCTGGCCAATGACCCTGTTCTGGTTGATTTTACCGGATGCGCTTGGGATAAAACATTCACCAACTATTACAATACTGTTCCATTCGTGCGCCTTGAGAATAGTGTTGTGTATGATGTCAGCATGAGTGCTTGCATTGTCCCTTCCGAGTTGGAGTGGTTTCCACCGGACACGCAAAGTAACGTAATCATCACTAATGCTTTTCTCTCCAGAGGCGGCCATCAAATTCCATTATCACCCGGGATTGATGCTGGCCTCGAATCATTGACTTGGTACGATTTCGAAGGCCATCCACGAGATGCATACCCCGACATCGGTGCGGATGAATATGCAGGTTTCTTTCTCGGAGATAGTGATGGTGATGGAATTTCAGATACAAATGAAGTCACAATTTATTATTCCGATCCTTATGACTCAGATACGGATAATGATACCATAGATGATGGAGCGGAAGTCGCTGCCGGATCATCCTGTATTGATTCAGGAAGTTACCGAGTTACCATCTATGGAACAGTTGATAATCAAAGTGGAACTATTGCGCCTGTCTATACATGTTATTCCGGTTCAACAAACTGGAAATTATCTACGGAGATCTCCGTTGCAGCCGATGGCACATTTACAATGGACTTATTGGCAGAAGGAGGCATCGTTGCATCATACATAAATGTGTTCTGTGACATTAACACAAATGGTGTTGTTGATGCTTTAATCGAGCCTATTTACAGTCAGAAAGTTGTAATTAATGGTGAAATGCTCAATGTTGATTTTCTGTTAAAAGATTTTGATGGTGACGGTGTCCCGGACTATCCTGAAGTGACTGTTAATACCAGTCCGATGAATTGCGCTGATTACAAAATTACAATTGTTGGGTTGATTACAAACGAAACAGCTTTCGCTGAAATGAATCTCATGGTGGGATATGGTTTTTATCAAGATGGGCAGAGCCTGATTGAAGTGACAAATATTACTCAAAATACGCTGTACGCATTTTCCAATCAGCAGATCAATGTGGCCGGTCCGCTTTGGGCTCATCTTTTTGATGACATTGATACTAACAGCATGATAGACGCCGATGAGATCTATATTTCGAAACAGATCAATGTTACAAACCTCAACGTTACTACGGATATTAGTATTTCAGTTGAAACTTGCGATAATGATGATGATCATATGCTTGACTTCTGGGAGGAACATATTGGTCTTTCTTCGACGAATAAAGCCGATGCGTTGGAGAATTCAGATAATGATCTGCTATATAATCTGCACGAATATTGGCTTTTGAGTGATCCGTGGAGTACTACCACAAATGAGAACTATGCTATATTTGATGCTATTAATGCTGTGGATGAAAAGATTGCTGCTCTTAACCCAACCACATCATTAGAAATATTCAGCGTTCAAGACCATTCCAATACGAATTATGTTCGCAACACTAATTGCTGGGCGTATGCATATGATTTGACATGTTGTAGTCCGTGGAATAGCTATAGTGCGAACTTAAGGGCGGGAACTTTGATTAGTCCAAGGCATGTCTTGTTTGCTGCTCATTATGATCAAATACAAGTTAATCGCATGTTAAGATTTGTAGATAATAATAACAATGTAATTGAACGGAGGCTTATTTCAAAGAAACGGCATGTGGATTTTAATACAAGTACTACTTATCCCGATTTGACAGTGGGTTTACTTGATTCAGATGTGCCCACAAATCAGATCAGTTTTGCAAAGGTGTTACCGGATAATTATGCAGATTACATTTACAATGGTGAACGACTTCCGGTTATACGGCTGGATCAAGAGGAAAAAGCTCTTGTTGGAGATTTGAGAACGATCACTAGAGCTTCTGGGAGTCTTAAAACAGTTTGTTATTGGATGCTGGAAAACCAAGATAGAAAGAATTTTTATGAAAGTGTTATTTTGGGGGATTCCGGTAATCCCGCATTTTTAATTATGCAAAATCAACCTGTGCTACTGACTGTATGGTCTTTTGGCCTTGGTGGTTCGGGAACATCGGTCTCTGCTTTTAAAGGTGATATTGAACAAATGATGGAAGATCTTGGTGGCGGTTATCAATTAACGGAAATTGATCTATCAATTTTTTCGAAGTTAAATGACTAAAAACGAATGGAGATTAAGGATGAAAAACTGCAACTTATTTTTATTAATAATAGTTGTCTGCTTTACGGTTCATTGCAGTTCCCATGCTGCTAATGTAGTTTGGGATTCGGTTGGGCTTTTTCAAAATGATGTTTGGGACTATTCTATTGGGACAGAGACTCAGTCCGGTGTAGGAGCTGGCCTTTTGATGACTCTGGTTCATGGTGGAGGGACATTTGGATCATTAGAATCATACAACTATACGACGGGTGTTGGTCATATCTGGTTTGAAACTATGTCAGGAACTGCAGTAGATGGAGACGCAGTGAATGCGACAGAACCATTTATGAATGCATTTATACCTGAGCTTGGAACTATCGACATGGTGATTAACCAAATTTTTTACATTGGCTATTATGTTGGTGCAGCTGGTGGTTATAATGGCGAATACGGCTGGGCATCGCTTGTATGGAATGGAACTGAATTGGATTTGTTGGACAGTGCAGCAGAAACAACAGGTGTCGGTATTTATGCGGGAACATATACTGCAGTTCCTGAACCTGCATCGGCTGGATTGCTTTTGGCTGGAGCTTTGTTACTTTTTATTAGGCGGCGTTGTTGAAGGGAGTGATTTGTCATGAAACCTGAGGTTCTTAGTACTATTACAAGTTTGGCAGGTGTTGTGCTTGGTTTCTTGTTGAGCACTGTTTATCAACTGATTCAGAGTTTGTCTAAAAGGAAGAATGCCAAGAAAACTCTGCGGCATCTAATTCAGCTTGAAATTAGCAGTAATGTGTCAGCACTTGAAATCTTCTGGAGCCAGATTGTCGAGCGAAAGAAAGAGTGGGTGTCAGAAGAAGGGGAAATTGTAGAGTTTCGTTTAGGGCAAATTATCGCAGATCTGCCTTTTCCAAGAATTGGGGCAAATATTTGGCACTCTAATGCAGAGGCGTTGCCCTCGGCATATTCGACTTCATCTATAGAAAAGTTATGGGATATATATCAGGATCTATTATTGTTGTCTGACTTACATGGTCACTTCTGTATTACAGATTCAGAGGTAACTGATGCCTCACGACATCGTAATATAATGACTGGATTACCGGATTATTATTCTGGATATCGGTTTTCTATAAAATCGGGCAATTACGTTTCTGTCTTTAAATATAAGATAGAGAGCCTTATTGATAGCTTTCATGTCAATAAGTTGTTACCTCCTGAGTGATACAATCTAAGTTTACATTGATTAACGTATATTTGGAGTACAAAATGAAAATTGATTTTTTATATGTATTTTTTGTTCCGGTATTTTCAATTTCAGTTTTCGCCGGTAACTGGACGCAGTGGCGGGGGAGTAACCGCGATCTGCTGATTCTGGATGAGAAGGTTCAGAATAGTTGGCCTGCCGCCGGGCCGCAGCAGCTGTGGCAGGTGGATATTGAGTGCGATGGTTACTCATCTCCGCTGGTTGTGGATGGAAAAATCTATATTACCGGAAGCACAGGTAGTAAGAAGAACCGTCGGGGGTGGATATTCTGTCTGAATGCGGGGGATGGAAAGACACTCTGGAAAACAGAGTACGGTCCGGAGTGGGGTAAGAATTTTGAGAGAGCCCGAACAACCCCTACATATCTTGAGGGTAAACTCTACCTGATCAGCGGTGTGTGTGAGGTTGTCTGTCTGGATGCTATCAATGGAAAGATTCTTTGGAAGGTGGATGCGCTTCAGAGGTTCGGTGGCCGTAATATTAAATTCGGGTTGGCGGAGTGTCCTCTGATCTATGATGGAAAAATCATATGCCAGCCTGGTGGCAAGAATGCCGTGGCAGCCCTGGATATCAGAGACGGTAAAACTGTCTGGAAGTGCAGCGATGTCAAGGAACTGAGTGGCTACTGCTCGCCAGCCCTGATGAATATTAACGGTCGTCAACAGTTGGTTACCAATCTTGCCAAGCATACGGTCGGTCTTGATTCGCAGACAGGTAAGTTGATCTGGAAATATAAATGTCTGACGACCAAGTCAATTTGTCCAAATACACCCCTCCTTTGCGGTCAGGATCGTATTTATGTCTCTCAGGGTTACAAGCACGGCTCAGAAGTCTTTGAAGTGAAGGGCTCCGAAGTGAAACAGCTCTGGTTCGAAAAGAAGTGCGATAATCATTTTCAGGGAGCTGCCTTCTATCAGGGGCGCATCTTCTCAGCGGGTGGGGGAACCCTTTGGTGCTTTGACCCGGAAGATGGACGCGCTGTATACAAGGTCAAGGAAGCTAAGAAAACAACTTTCTGTATCCTGGCTGATGGCATGATGATAACTTATGATGCCACGGGTGGTACCGTTTTGCTGCTAAAGGTGAATGCTGATACATATGAGGTCAAAGGGTCTTTCAAGATTGATTATGGCAATGACCAGCATTGGTCATCGCCTGTGGTTGCTATTGGAAAGCTCTATCTGCGTCACGGTAAAGGCCTCGCGGCATTTGACGTCGGTAAATAGTTTTCTGAATATCCAACTGAACAGGTAAAGACACAAAGCGTGTATTTAATCCTCTGTAGTTTTTAGTTGGTGCTGTTAATCCAGCGGTGGCGACGGGAGCCGAAAGGAGCGAAGCGGCTCTCGCCTTGGATATTGAATATTGCCATTCCGCCCTGCGGGCTCCATTGCCGCTCCTGCGGAGCAGCCTTTCTCGCAAGCTCGGATCTCATGTTGAATATTGGATATTGGGTTGTGGGCAACGTCCTTATTGTATACTATATGAGCTTATTGTTTTAGAATTTATGAGAAGTCCAAAGTCTCTCAGATTGCACCGGATAAAGAACGCCTGGTTTATCTGCCGCTCCTCAGGAGCTTAAGGGCGAGTGCCAATGGATTAAACCCGGTAAGGTTGCCTGGGACTGGTGGAATGACTGGAATGTTTCCGGTGTGGATTTCCGTGCCGGTTGCAATACCGAAACCTATAAATTTTACATCGACTTTGCTAAACAGAATAAGATTAAGTATGTCATCTTCGATGAAGGTTGGTCGGTCAAACTTAAGATTATGGAGATTCATCCTGATGTTGATGTGCCTCAGTTGATAAATTATGCCAATGAACGGGGGGGTGGAATCATTCTGTGGTGCTCATGGCCGCAGCCTGCTAAACGCTTTTTTATCTTTTGGCGTTAAGAACTTCTTTGCATTATCTAAGAAAGGCTCGCCGCTGGCGGGCCTTTTTTGTTTGGGAGGAACAATATCTGCATTTAATCGTTAGATATGTAGTTTTTACGATTGACTTATTGAACATAATAATTAAACATATAAATGTGATGTGATATCCATGTCGCATTTCAAAGGGAGAGTTCATTCGGTAGGCGTATGGCCGGATGATTGAACCGAGCACGAAAAGTCAGCCCCTTCTTTAGCTTCTCTTATCGTGTTCTTTTAATACTTACCCGAACATTGCATGAAAATGCTTTTTTACATATGACACCCTTCAGGGTTCAACGCTTTGATTCGTTTCGTGATGATTTTCGTGCAACATCCGGGCTAATGCCGATGTGAAAGGAAATATTATGCCTCGTATTCTTGTTGTGGATGATGATCCTGATGTGGTGGAAGCTTGTCGACTGGTTCTCGAACGTGAGGGCTACGATGTCTTTGAAGCAAATAACAGGGTCGATGGCATGGCGCAGTGTGCTGATGCCAAACCTGATCTGATTATCCTGGATGTGATGATGGATCAGCCGGATGATGGCATCGTTATGGCGCAGATGCTGCATTTTGAAGGGAATAAAACCCCGATCCTTATGCTGACTAGCGTTAATAAGGTCATTGGACTGGAACTGGGTGCAGATGATGAGGTTGTTCCTGTGGCAGCTTTCTGTGAAAAACCGATTGAGCCGGCAACGCTGGTCAGGAAGGTCGCAGAACTTCTCAAAAAGGGAGGTGAATCATGAACCTGATGACACAGCAGGAACGGTTGCGAAGTGAACTTGAAGAGCTTGTGGAGAGGTTGGGAACTGAACGTAGTTCCTTGATGCCGATACTGCAGGAGGTCCAGCGAAAGTATTATCGTATTAGCGATTATGCTATTCAGGTTATCGCTGATTTGCTGGATATTCATCCGGTAGAAGTTCATGCAGTTGTTTCCTTCTATAGTTTTCTGGATTTTAAACCCAAGGGGCGTTTTGTGATTCGCTTATGCAGGACGCTGTGTTGTGATATGGCGAATAAGGACCGCGTTGCCCGTCAGCTCTGCAATGATCTGGGTATTCAGTTCGGAGAGACAACTCCCGACGGAAAATTCACCCTTGAATATGCAAACTGTATTGGAATGTGTGACCAGGGGCCTGCATTGTTGGTCAATGATCACGTCTATACCCGTGTTACGCCTGAGATGGTCAATCAGATCATCGTCGGATGTCGCCAGGTCTTTGGCCTGCATGCAACCCAACAACCCATGGAGCAATAATCATGATTACCTCAACATGCAGAAATCTTACATTTGAGACGATTGAACCCTGGGCTGGGCTCAAGCGTGCTATGGAGTTGGGACAGGCTGGAATCATCCGGGAAGTCACCGACTCAGGAATCAAGGGCCGTGGAGGTGCCGGATTTCCTGCAGGAGTGAAGTGGAATCTTTGTGCAGCAGCCAAGGATCCATTGAAATATATTATCTGTAATGCCGATGAGGGTGAACCCGGTACTTTTAAAGACCGCGTGATTCTGACTGACTTTGCAGATCTTGTTTTTGAAGGTATGATAATTGCCGCCATGGCGATTAAAGCTACGGAAGGAATTTTATATCTACGTGGTGAATATACATACCTGCGTGAAGGACTTGAAGCCCAGCTTTTAGCTTTGCGTGTAAATAAAAAGCTTGGTGAAAATGCCTGCGGTGTGAAAGGTTTTGATTTTAATATTAAGATCAGGATGGGTAGTGGTGCTTATGTGTGCGGTGAAGAGACCGCATTGATTGAATCGCTTGAAGGACATCGCGGTGAACCCCGTAACCGTCCGCCCTATCCTGTTAATACGGGTTTCAATGGACATTCGACCGCAGTAAACAATGTTGAGAGTCTTGCGTGGATTTCATGCATTCTCTCCAAAGGTTCAAAGTGGTTTAGCCAGCATGGAACGGAAAAAAGTACGGGCTTAAAGCTCTTTAGCGTTTCAGGGGACTGCGATAAACCGGGCGTTTACGAACTTCCATTAGGGATCACGGTGGCTGAATTGTTGGTTGAAGTCGGCGGGTCAAATGCCAAGGCTGTCCAGATTGGAGGTGCTTCAGGACGTTGCGTCCCTGCCATAGAGTTTGATCGCAAGATCGCTTATGAGGATATTCCTACTGGCGGATCGGTAATTGTATTTGGACCGGGACGAGATATGCTTGACGTTGCCCAGAACTTCCTTGAATTTATGGTTGAGGAGAGTTGCGGACAATGCACACCCTGCCGTTATGGTAATCCCACCCTGCTGGAAGGGGTTCAGATGCTGCGCGAAGGTCGTTGCAGTGCCGGATACCTGAAGGAACTGGTCTCTCTGGGTGAGACTATACAAATTGCCAGTAAATGCGGATTGGGACAATCCAGTGCCAATGCCTTTCTGTCAATTGTCAAACATTTCAAAGAAGAGATCATGGGCCGTGCCATTGGTGACGCATAATCCTTGCAAGGAGAAAAACAATGTCTGAAAAATCGATTTTTGAAAATATAAGCCGTGCTCCGACTTCACAGCGAGCTTCAGAGATTGAAGCTGGTCCTAAAGGTGCAATCGGTGGAACCGTCAGTGTGACGATTGATGGTGAAAAGATGAAAGTCCCTCTTGGAACAACTATACTGGAGGCCTGTCGTGAGATGGGGGTCCATATTCCTACCCTCTGTCATCATGAAGACCTCTGTATTGCAGGTGTCTGTCGTATGTGCTTGGTGGAAGTCGAAGGTATGCGTACGTTGCAGGCTTCATGCGCATATCCAATTACTGCTCCAATTTCGATTCGCACACACACTGCAAAAGTGCGTCGTGCACGCAGGCATATTATTGACCTGATGCTTAAATATCACTACGGTGAATGTTACGCCTGCGGCCGCAATAATAACTGTGAACTGCAGTCCCTTGCCAAGGAGTATGGAGTGGATTACTTCCGCTTTGGCCATCCTGAAAAACCGATGTATGAGATCGACCGGTCAAGCCACTCGGTTGTGCGCGACATGAATAAATGTGTGCTCTGTCGTCGTTGCGTTCGAACCTGCATAGATCTACAGGAGGTCGGCGTTCTCGAGGCGATTCATCGAGGTGAAAAGACTATTATTTCGACCTATCTTAATAAACCTCTGGGCAAGGTGGTCTGTATTAATTGCGGACAGTGCATCAATCGCTGTCCCACCGGTGCGCTGCGGGCCAATGATCCAACCGATGAGGTTTGGGCTGCAATAGATGATCCTTCAAAGCATGTGATCATTCAGACAGCGCCTTCGCCGCGTGCGGGCATTGGTGAATGCTTTGGTCTCGAACCTGGCACACCCATGACCTATCAGATGAATACAGCTCTGCGACGCTGCGGTTTTGACAAGGTGTTTGATACAAACTTTACCGCTGACCTGACAATTATAGAGGAAGGTTCTGAGCTTTTGATACGCCTCTACAAAGCGCTTGTTGAAAAAGATGAATCTGTGGCTCTTCCGCAGTTTACAAGCTGTAGTCCAGGGTGGGTTAAATACCTGGAGCACTTTTACCCGGAGATGATCCCGAACCTTTCAACGGCCAAGAGCCCTCAACAGATGTTTGGCGCTGTCATTAAAACCTACTATGCCAAGATGCATAATATTGATCCGAAAAATATTGTAACTGTTGCACTTATGCCCTGTTCTGCAAAGAAATTTGAGTGCAACCGGCCGGAGATGTGTGACTCGGGGTTTAAGGATGTTGACTATGGCCTGACTACCCGTGAGCTGGGCAAGATGATCTCCGAAGCAGGAATCGATCTGCCGGCAATGCCGAAAAGCGATTTTGATGATCCTTTCGGAACGGCAACTGGATCGGGGGTTATTTTTGGTGCAACAGGTGGTGTGATGGAATCTGCGCTCAGAACTGTGATTGAGCTGGTTGTCGGCTGTAAGGTCGAAGACCTTTTCGATCATGCGGATATTATGCCTGTGCGCGGTTTTGATGGCATTCGTTATGTTGAGCTGAAAATCGATAATGTTGGCCCTGTTCCGTCAATTGTTTCGCATCTCGTACCGAACTGGGATTGGCTCAAAGGGGCAACCCTGAAGGTGGCTGTGGCCCACGGTACCGCTAATGCCAAGAAGGTTCTTGATGATATCAAGGCTGGTGGCAAGTTCAGTGAGTGCCACTTTATTGAGTTTATGGCTTGCCCCGGTGGATGTCTGGGTGGTGGTGGTCAGCCGATACCGACCACTCCCGAAATTCGAGCAAAACGGGCTGAAGCTATCTATGCTGAAGATTCAGCCTGCGAGGTTCGGAAATCGCATGAGAATCCAGCAATACTGCAGATATATAACGAGTTCCTTATGGAAGGACCTTGCGGACATCTCTCGCATAAGCTGCTTCACACAAGTTATACCGCACGCGGGAAGTACATCTCATAGTAATGCGGCTGCGCCGCATTACGCAAAAACACTGCGTGTTTTGAAAGAAAATTGTTGGTTCCGCTGGATGCTTTGGAGTTCGGCAACCTGCCATGTTATGGTGTAATCTTGCGAATGCGGGCGTAGACGGGTTGCCGCTGTTGAAATCTGAGTTTAAAGTAAATCTATCTTTCGGCATCGGAATCGGCATCGCTATTCGAGTTTAATTTTCGATACCGATACCGATACCGATACCGAACTTAAACTATCTTCTCACTTTAGAACTTTAGAACTTCTCCTAATCCTTCGCATCCGGTATCGGCTGTGGAATTGAGAATGAAAATTCCGCCCACTCACCCAGTGAGCTATGCGCCTGAATGTGTCCATGGTGAAGTGTGATGATGCGCCAGCAGGAGTAGAGACCAATGCCTGTGCCTTTGCGTTTGCGAAGTTCCGGTGTGTCAAGACGGCTGAAGCGATGGAAAAGCTTTGTGCGTTGATCTGCCGGGAATCCGGGGCCTGTATTATGTACCGTCACTTCCAGTCGGCTGGAACTTTGTGTAACAGCCACTTTAACCTCTCCGTTTTCATCTCCATATTTGTAGGCGTTGCCAATAAGATTGATCATAACAATTAATATTAAATTTGGATCACAACCTGCCCGTATGTTCTCATCACAGTCACAGGTTAATTCAATATTCTTTTCCAGTCGTTGCGCCTCCAGTATCTCTGTTGCCTGTTGCAGGATATCAGCATTAAAGCTTATATTACTCAGGAAAGAGGGTTGCATCTCTCCGCCTTCGAGGCGGGCAAAGTCAATATACTCCCGGATTAAATTGAGAAGATATTTGCTCTTGCTTACCATTCTCTGAATCTTGAGGCTCTGTTTTTCGTTAAGCTCACCAAGATAGCCGCCCAGCATCAGGTTGGCATCCATTACCAGAGATGAGACTGGGCTTTTGAGCTCATGGCTGACAAACCCGAGCATCTCTGTATATACCCGGTTGGCCTCTGTGAGCTGTTCGATGCGGTAGGCTTTGTCAACCGCTTGACTGATTCGTTCGGCAACGGCTTGCCACATGAGCACCTGTGTGTCGTCATAGGCATAGGGTTTGGTTGAACTGCGGAAGAGCAACCCCACATGTTTTCCATCCACGGTCAGAGGGCAGGTCATCGATGAACGAATGCCTTCCTTTACAATCAGGCGTGTTGAGTTTGAATCAGGATTTATTGTGAGATAGGCTTGAAGGTCATCAATGATCCGCGCGCGCCCTGAGCGGATTACATTTTCAAGTGAGCTGTCTTCCATATCCTGCGTGTAGCCTGGTTTGAGAAACAATGTTTCGTAATCGGAATGGCTGTGATAAGCAACAACACGTTTACCGCACTCTCGCACAAACGCCAGAGCCACGCGGTTGGTGGGGGAATAGCCTCTGAAGGTTTCAAATACAAAGTCCAGAAGATCCTTGAGTGAGTCCGCCGCGGCAACATGTTTGTTCACGGTTTCCAGCATTGATCGCAATCCGGACGAAAACCCGCTGATGTCAACATGATCCGCTGTTTCTACATATCGAATAACTGATGAATTCATTACTCATTAATTATGCCGTTCTTTAATAAATTTATCCAGAGTATTATTTGTCAGGCTGGTTAAATATAAAGAGATCTATTAATAAGCCATAGAAGAATTGTGAGTTTTTTTGCCCTGTTATGCCTGTTTTTATTGGGGTAAATGCGTGTGGTAAATAAAACTGAATCATTTATTATTTATCTACTTGACTAATATGGGATGCCTCTTTAATCTACATTAAATGGGTGGCAGTTTGTGGTTTACGTATTGTTCGCGGATTAATAAAGGCGATTTTCCGGATGATATGTGCTGTCATAATTAACCAAAAGATGGGGATATACGTATGAAAATGAGTACACCGGTTGGTCATCTGCTATTGAAAAAAGGCGGCGAGATCGTAACGATTGCGTCGAATGACACTGTATATAACGCTGTGAAGGTGATGGATGAAAAAGCCATCGGTTCTTTACTTATTCTTGATGAAGCGGGAAAACTGGCAGGAATATTCTCTGAGCGTGATTGTTTTCGTAAGGTAGTTCTGGAAGGTAAACCATCCAAGGATGTGCAGGTTGGCGATGTTATGACATCTAAAATTATCTATGTTTCACCTGATAATACAGTTGATGAGTGTATGTCATTAATGACCGAAAAACGTTTTCGCCATTTGCCTGTAATTGACGGTGAAGATAAAATTCTTGGTGTGATTTCCAGCGGCGATTTGGTTAAGTATGTCGTTAATGAAGAAGACTTTCTGATTAAAAATCTTGAGAAGTATATTCAGGGTTCTTTGTGATCAAACTAATTAAACTCAGGTTTAGTTATCTATGACGTTGCCCTTTACTGTTGTAAAGGGTTGCAATTATAAACATATGCAGCTGAATTCTGGCTGTATGGGAGGTTGTGATTATGTCCATTGACGCTACCGTGGCTCCCTGTAAATGCGATTGCGCATGCGGGGAGCAGGCAACAGAGGCTGAACTCATGGTTCGCCTTGAAGAAGTTATTGAAGAGTATCGCGAGAAAGAGGGGGGCTTGATACCGGCTCTTCAGATAGCACAGACGATTTTCGGGTATCTTCCTGATCCCGTAGTTAATCGGATTGCCGCAGGATTTAATAAAACTGTCAGCGAGGTAGCCGGTGTAATATCTTTCTACTCATTCTTTACCCGTAATCCGCGTGGTAAGTATCTTGTGCGCGTCTGCCTGGGAACAGCCTGTTATGTGCGTGGTGGCAAAGAGGTCCTGGAGGCTATAAAAAAGCGTCTTGAGATTGATGTTGGTGAAACAACAGAGGACCGCCAGTTCTCCCTGGAAGTGGGCCGCTGTTTCGGTGCCTGCGGTATGGCTCCGGTTGTGATGGTTAATGATGATACCTATCAAAGAGTTAAGCCTGCACGGATCAATGAACTGATAGCTCAATTTATAACTGAAGAAGAGCCTGCTGCGGAAGGAGAGAACAAATGAGTTTGTGTACTATCCCGAAAATTTGTTCTGCCGCGGACTTAAAAACCCTGCGCGAAAAATTGCAGGCTGAGACAAAGAAAGTTGCTAGCGACGATACCCAGCAGATTCTGGTCTGTTTTGGCGGCAGCTGTCTTGCTTCCGGTGCCAAAGAGGTTCGCGATGCTCTGCAGGAGGAACTTGAAAAGGCCGGAGTGGCTGATAAAGTTCAGCTGGTTGAAACCGGATGTATGGGCCCTTGCGTTGCGGGTCCAGTTGCTTTAGTCGGAGCAGACCGCACTTTCTACCAAAGTCTGAAACCTGAGGATGCTAAAGATATTGTGACCTCGCATATCTGCGGTGGAAAGCGTGTTGAACGCTTGATGATTGCGGATAATGAGGGAAATATTCCGGCTCCCTGTCTTAAGAATATGGAATTTTTTAAACGGCAGACTCAAGTTGTTCTGCGGAATTGTGGTTGGATTGATCCCACTCAGATTGCTGATACAATTGCCTGTGATGGCTATGCCGCATTGGCAAAGGCCCTGACTGATATGGGACCTGACGGTGTTGTTGAACAAATGAAAAAGTCCGGCTTACGTGGTCGTGGCGGTGCTGGATTTCCTACCTGGTTGAAGTGGAGTTTTGCCAAGACTGAAGAGGCCGATACCCGTTATGTTCTTTGTAACGCTGATGAAGGTGACCCCGGTGCCTATATGGACCGCAGTGTTCTGGAGGGTGACCCGCATGCCATCATCGAAGGCATGGCGCTGGCAGCCTATGCGATCACTGCAAAACAGGGCTATGTTTATGTTCGTGCTGAATATCCACTGGCGGTTGAGCGTTTGAATATTGCCTTGGATCAGGCCCGTCAATGCGGTCTGCTGGGCGATAATATTATGGGTACGGATTTCTGCTTTGATCTGGAAATCCGCATGGGCTCAGGTGCTTTTGTGTGTGGTGAAGAAACTGCTCTGATTGCTTCAATTGAAGGCAAACGCGGTGAACCTCGTCCACGTCCTCCGTTCCCCGCTCATAAAGGCCTGTGGGGTAAACCGACAGTTCTCAATAATGTTGAGACTTATGCCAATGTCTCTGCCATTATCCTTAAAGGTGGTGAGTGGTATGCGAAAATGGGAACTCCTAAAAGCAAAGGAACAAAAGTTTTTGCCCTTGCTGGCGCTGTGCGTAATACGGGTCTAGTCGAAGTTCCGATCGGCACCACTCTGGGTGAACTGATCTACGATATCGGCGGTGGAATCCCCAATGATAAACACTTTAAGGCGGCTCAGATTGGTGGCCCGTCCGGTGGATGTATTCCTCGTGAGCATCTTAATGTCCCTCTCGATTATGAGTCACTGGCTGAACTCGGTGCTATTATGGGTTCGGGTGGATTAATCGTCATGGATGAAGACACCTGTATGGTGGATGTTGCCCGCTTCTTTATTGAATTTGTTCAGGAGGAATCCTGTGGTAAGTGCGTGCCCTGTCGTACTGGCACACGCCGTATGCTTGAAATTCTCGAGCGCATCTGTGCCGGGCAGGGGGAGATGGAAGATATCGACCGCCTGGAGCAGCTGGGTGAGTTCATCAAGAAGGCCTCTCTCTGTGGATTGGGGCAGACAGCCCCTAATCCGGTACTGTCGACAATCAGACATTTCCGAAAAGAGTATGAACAACATATTATTGATAAACATTGCGAAGCTGGTGTCTGTCCAGGTCTGGTACGTGCTCCTTGCCTGAGTGCATGTCCCTGTGGCGTGGATGTCCCCGGCTTTGTTTCAATGGTTGGAGATAAACGTTACACGGAGGCTCTCAAGCTTCATCGTGAACGCAACCCCTTTGCATCTGTCTGTGCACGCGTATGTTTTCATACATGTGAAGATAAATGTCGTCGGGCACAGCTCGATTCACCGGTCTCGATCAGAGCCATTAAACGCTTTATGGTCGATCAGGAGGTTGTTCCACAAGTTCCTGAGGTTCGTGAGAATGCGGAGAACACGGCACGTAAAATTGCGATTGTCGGAGCCGGTCCAGCTGGTCTCGCATGTGCGTATTTCCTAGCCAGACTTGGTTACAAACCGGTTGTGCTGGAGAGCGAGCCGCGTCCCGGTGGAATGCTGGTACAGGCAATTCCCGCTTACCGTCTGCCTCGCGAAGAACTGGCCCGCGAGATTCGTATGATTGAAGATATAGGCGTTGATATCAGGACAGAACAGGTTCTGGGAAAAGATTATACCCTGCAGAGTCTTAAAGATGATGGCTATGAGATGGTTTACCTTGCAATTGGTGCCCCGTTGGGAGTTGATCTTAAGGTTAGTGGATCAGATGCCAGAGGCGTGACAGAGGCAATGAGTTTCCTTCGTCAGTATAATATTCGTGGTTCAGTTCCCGTCGGGAAACGTGTTGCTGTTATCGGTGGTGGAAATGCCGCGATTGATGCCGCCCGTACCGCCCTGCGTCTTGGCTCAGAGGAGGTGACTGTAATCTATCGTCGTACACGTGAACAGATGCCCGCGTACGCTGAAGAGATTGAAGATGCTTTGAATGAGGGTGTTAAACTTTGCACTCTGCTGAATCCTGAGGAGTTTGTGATTAAAAACGGAAGCGTCACCGGGGTTAGTTGTCGACCTATGAAACTGGGCGAGTTTGATCGCTCCGGTCGCCGTCGTCCACAGGACGATGCGGAGGTGACTACAGAAATTATAGTTGCCGATCAGGTGATTATGGCTATTGGACAGGCCCTTGATAAAAATGTTGTCAGTGGCGATCTTGAGGTTGAATTCAATAATAGCGGCTGGGTTAAATCAGATCCGCGTACAGGCGCGACCTCAATACCATGGCTTTTTGCCGGAGGCGATGCTACCACAGGACCCTCTTCGGTGGCTGAGGCCATTGGTGCGGGTGAACGGGCTGCTGTCACAATGGATGAGCAGTTGAGTGGAGCTAAACATGGCTTCTGGAGAGGCTATTGCGATCAGGGCGCAGACTTTGATCCGGATGCTGAACCCTTAAATTATGCACGCGAGAAACTTTCGACTATTTCGGTTGAAAAACGTAAACATAACTTTAACGAGGTTGAACAGCCCTGGAGTGAAGCTGTTGCTGTCAGGCAGGCAAAACGTTGTTTGCGCTGTGATTACGGAAAACAGCCCTGTGAATGTGAAGACGCCTAACCGGAGGACCAATAATATGATTAACGTAACGATAAATAATCAGTCTGTGCATGTGCCTGAAGAAACAACCATTCTTCAGGCGGCACGCAAAATTAATATCCGCATTCCTACTCTCTGTCACATGGAGAATCGCGAACCCATCGGTGCTTGCCGTGTTTGCGTGGTGGAAGTGGAGGGGGCCAGAACTTTGCTGGCCGCATGCTCTACACCTGTTTCGGAGGGTATGGTTATTCATACTCACAGTACGCAGGCCCGTATGGCTCGCCGCAATGTGGTAGAGCTTCTGCTATCAGAGCATGATGGAAATTGTCAAACCTGTGATCGCGGTACCGACTGTGAATTGCGTGCCTTAGCGGAAGAGATGGGTATCACTGACCTTCCGTATGAAGGGGTAAAGATTACACCGCACATTGATGACTCAACACCTGGTCTTGTGCGTGACAACGCCAAGTGCATTAAGTGTCGACGCTGTGTTACAGTATGCAATGAGATTCAGGGGGTTGGTGCATTATTCCCGCAGGGACGCGGTTTTGATACTGTGATTGGACCTGCATTCACCCGTGATCTCGCTGAGGTTGCCTGTGTGCAGTGTGGACAGTGTGCTGCTGTCTGTCCTGTGGGTGCCATTACGGAGAAGAACAATATCCAGGATGTCTGGGCTGCAATCGAAAACCCGGATATACATGTTGTTGTTCAAACAGCTCCGGCTATTCGTGCCGCTCTTGGAGAGGAGTTTGGCTATGAGCCGGGAACACGTGTTACCGGACAAATGACAGCTGCTCTGCGCCGTCTTGGTTTTGACAGTGTTTTTGATACAAACTTTTCAGCTGACCTGACCATTATGGAGGAGGGCACTGAACTGCTGACACGTTTGAAAAAGGCATTGGTTGATAAAGAGGATGTAGCTTTGCCGATGTTCACCAGCTGTTCACCGGGATGGATTAACTTTGCGGAATTCTACTTTCCGCAGTTTCTTCCCAACATCTCAACCTGTAAGTCTCCGCAGCAGATGTTCGGGGCGGTTGCCAAGAGTTACTATGCTCAGAAGATCGAGGTTGATCCGAAAAATATGATCGTTGTTGCGGTAATGCCCTGTACTGCTAAGAAGTATGAGGCAGCGCGCCCCGAGATGAATGCCAATGGCGTTCAGGATGTGGACTATGTTCTGACTACACGTGAGTTGGCCAAGATGATCAAGGAGGCTGGTCTTGACTTCAGGTCGCTTCCTGATGAGGAAATGGATGCTCCGCTTGGATTATCAAGCGGTGCCGCCGATATCTTTGCTAATACCGGTGGTGTGATGGAGGCAGCTTTGCGCACGGCGTACGAGATTGTTACAGCTAAGGAGTTGCCTGTGGAGAATCTGCATGTAACTCCCGTTGCCGGTCTGGAGGGTATCAAAGAGGCCTCGTTGATAATTACCGATACAATTCACGACTGGAATTTCCTTGAGGGGGTTGAACTTAAGGTAGCCGTGGCCCATGGGCTAGGCAATACCCGTCGTTTGCTGGAGTATATCAAAGCTAATGGATGTCCTTATCACTTTGTTGAGATAATGACCTGTCCTGGTGGATGTATCGGTGGTGGAGGACAGCCGCGTTTTACAGATGATTCTGTGCGTCTCAAACGGATTGCCGGAATCTATGCGGAAGATGAAAGCAAACCATTGCGTAAATCTCATGAGAATCCGGATATACAGAAACTGTATAAAGAATTTCTGGGAGTGCCGTTGGGTGAAAAATCTCATCACCTGCTGCACACCCATTATGCGCCCAAGCAGCAGACCTGCCCAGGCGAATAACAGGAGTGAGTATATAACCGAAGGCGCATGACCATTCCGGTCATGCGCCTTTTTTTAGGGTCATAAGCATGTCAAACGGCGAGATATTGAAGCGGTGATTAACAAAAATAATCGACGCATATCCTGCGTTGATTAATTGACTTAATTGACGCATTTTGATACAAATAGCCCTGTGAGTAACAAATACATATATTTATTAGATCAATGGCCACACTTCAAGTGGGATTCGGACCTTTTAGCTAAACCCCTGGCAGAGACGCGTCATAAACAAGGACGTTTGCTTGGATATATAGAGGGACTAGGCTTTCCTTTGCTGGATGAGGCAAACCTTGTCACTCTTACAACCGAAATTGTTAAATCATCGGCAATTGAGGGGGAAATTTTTGATATCGCACAGGTTAGATCCTCACTGGCACTCCGTCTGGGTCTTGATATTGGAGGAGTCGCACCCACCTCTCGCTCAATTGAAGGTTTTGTTGAGATGATGTTGGATGCTGTCCACCATTATGATGCGCCCTTAACGTCAAAAAGACTCTTTGGATGGCATGCCGCACTCTTTCCAACTGGATACAGCGGTTTACGAAGAATCATTGTCGGCTCATGGCGTACCGCAGACTCCGGCCCGATGCAGGTTATTTCTGGTACCCCTTATAGGCGAAAAGTGCACTTTGAAGCCCCTTGTGCTGAGCTTATCCCCCGGGAAATGGATATATTCTTAACCTGGTTTAACTCAACACCCACAATATGCCCCGTCATCAAAGCGGCAATCGGACATCTATGGTTTATTACCATCCATCCTTTTGAAGATGGCAATGGACGCATAGCACGCACCATAGCGGAAGTGCTGCTGGCTCGTGCTGATGGAATACAACAGCGTTTCTACTCAATGTCTGCCCAGATCGAATCCGAACGCGCAGCGTATTACGAGATTCTGGAAAAAACGCAAAAGGGCTCCCTGGACATAACACCGTGGTTGAGCTGGTTTATCGGATGCCTTGACCGCTCTATGGACAGAGCTCAGGACACCCTTGACAACGTTCTGTTTAAAGCCGCTATATGGAAGGCCATTGGCAATACCCGCATTAATGATCGCCAGCGAAAAGTCCTCAATCGTTTACTTGATGGATTCGAAGGTTTCCTCACCAGCTCAAAATACGCGAAAATTGCAAAGTGCTCTCATGACACCGCCCTTCGCGATATCAAAAAGCTACTTGCATGCGGTATTGTATTGAAGAATGACGGAAAAGGCAGAAGTGTCAGTTACCGTCTCGGATCACCGGTCACCATAATGCGGTACTGAAACCCTTCTTTTCCTGAAGCTGCGTCGTTTAAAACACAACTCAACAATTAAAGACAATGGCAAGACACATCACAAGAGCTTAATTTGGTTGCGGTGGAAAGCAGCTTTAGAGTATTATAATTAATTGAACAGACTGTTAATTTTTTGATGATATGAGGAGGAGCTGTGAAAGGGACAAAAATATTGATTCTGACCGGATGGGATTCGGACGGGTACGTTTATGCGCACTCTGCCGCACTGGCTTTAGGAGCATTCCCTGATGCGGATGTGCGTGGGGTGAGCAAGGCGCGGCTGCCACAAACACTTGCGGCGGCCCAGGGGTATGCCCGTGTTCTGATCCTGGGCGTTTCGTTGGGGGGTGACCCGCAGCATCTGGCCCGGAGTGTCAGGACGCTGGTCAGGAAAGGGGTGACTCTGAGTTGGATCAGTGCGTTGCAGCCACCCGCGTCTGTTGATGCAGCGACGCGTAAGACGTTGTCGCCATTCGTTCGGGATGTTTCGCTGCAAGAGGCCGTCTGTCTCTGCCTTGGAGTAAAGGACGATCTGGCCAAGTCGGTAAAGGTCAACATTCTGCTGTTGGACGCGGCGGGTTACGCGCATCGCAATCTGGATGACGATTCGGTATTCGGGGCGGCGGTCCGGCATGTCGCGAGAGGCGAAGGATCGCAGGCCTGGTCGGCCGACGAACAGGCGCTCGTGCGCAGTTACGGCGCGTTGTCGAATGCGCCTCTGACTGGGCGTAGCTCCGTGATGTCGGAGGTTCGCCGTCTGATCAGGCAGGTCGCCCGCCACCCTGATGTCCGGGTCCTGATCCTTGGAGAGAGTGGCACCGGCAAAGAGGCGGCGGCGCTGATGCTCCACCATCTCTCCGCCCGGCGCGATAACGAATTTGTTCCGCTGAATTGCGCGGGATCTAATCTTCAACTGCTGGAAGACGCTTTCCGGGGACATGAAAAGGGGGCTTTCACCGGTGCGACGGAGGCGCGGTCGGGGATCTTTGAGCGGGCGGACGGCGGAACTCTGTTTCTGGATGAAGTCGGTGACCTGCCGCTGGATATCCAGGCCATGCTACTGCGCATCCTGCAGGAGGGCCGGGTGACACGCCTTGGTGGCGACGGTCGTAAAGGCGGGGGCGAACGGCGGGTGAATGTTCGGGTCATCGCTGCCACAAACCGGGACATCCGGCAGATGGTGCGTGAAGGCAGGTTCCGGGAGGACCTGTTCTATCGGCTCAGCGCCATCGCCTTGAGGATGCCTGCTTTGCGCGAACACCCGGATGATATCCCCGCGCTCGCCCGCGATTTCTGGGGGCGGGGGCGTCGGGATGGGTGGCGCTCTCTGAGTAAAGCTCAGATGGATGTGCTGGCGGGATACGGCTATCCTGGCAATGTCCGTGAACTTGCCAACCTGTTGGACCGGGCTTATGCGCTGGATGAGCGCGATTTTGGAAAACTGCTTGTCGGTTACCGGGATGCGCTCGGTGATGGAGAGGTGCTGTCACCCGGACACTCCGACCGACTGGATGATATGACCAGCTTGCATATCCGCAGGGTATTAGAAAAGCACGGCGGCAACGTCTCCCACGCCGCTGCCGCGCTCGAAATTTCCCGCAACACCGTCCTCAAATACGCGAAGTGATTTGAGGTGAAAATGGGTTACCCTAGTAACGTTATTGGAACTACGAAAATCACGAAAGGCACGAAAGGTAAATGATTCAATAATAATGGTTTGCAGCGTGATAGTTTTTCATTCCTCAGTGACTTCCCAATGTCCGCCCTTCTGCGGGCCGCCATATTTCAAAAGGCCACTCTTAACCAATTTACTTGCAGCCCGCTCGACAGCGCTGACAGATTTTCCGATGGCAACTGCACATATTGCACAAACTTAATTTGGTTGCGGCGGAAAGCTGCTTTAGGTTAATATGCAGTTGTTGTTATATTCGCAATCGCAGGGGAGTGATCAGCTTTCAAGAAACTCCCACGATAGTGAATCGGCAAGGAGGACATACATGAGAATCCGAGAGGTAATAGAAATTGTCAACCGTATGAAAGAGGACGGGGTAATAAGTTCATACGCCATTGGAGGTGCTGTCGGAGCGACCTTTTACATCGAACCCGCCTCTACAATGGATGTGGATATTTTTATCCAGTTGCAAGTTGAATCTGGGTCCCTTGTCACTATGACTCCCATTTACGAGTATTTGAAAACACAAGGTGGCGTGGCCGAGGGAGAACACATCATTATTGCAGACACGCCTGTTCAGTTTCTTCCGCCTCCGTCCTTACTGGCAGAGGAAGCACTCGCAAACCCAATCCAGCGAGACATTGATGGCACACCTGCCCATGTTTTTAAAGCTGAATATATAGCGGCGATTGCGCTTGAGTTGGGACGGATGAAGGACAAGCTTAGACTCAGCCAATTTATTGAAGAAGAAGCTCTCGACATGGTGTTTTTCGAGACCCTGTTGACCAAATACGATCTTGGTCAAAAGTGGCGTCTATTTAAACAACAATTTGGTTCCTAGCATGGACAACCTATTACAAACAATACTAAACGACAAACAGTCTTTAAGAAGGAAGCTTGCTGCTAAGCCTGTTGCTGAAAAGCTGTGGATGCTTGAGAGTCTGAGCGAAAGAACGCTGTCCTTACGGCCTGATTCTTCTGTGACAGCACCGGATGCACCGTGGCTAATTCCAAACGTTTGGAGATGGTGCAGAATGGGTGATGTAGCTGCCATCATAGGTGGTAGTACGCCCCGAACAGACCGGCCTGAGTATTTTGATGGGGATATTCCGTGGATTACTCCTGCTGATTTGTCAAAACATACTGATAAAACCATTTCTTATGGGGCTCGCAACATTTCGGAAGAGGGGTTGGCGAATTCGGGCGCTCGTCTCCTCCCCGCAGGAGCGATTCTTTTCAGCACACGGGCTCCGATTGGATGTGTTGCGATTGCTTCGACACCCGTAACAACCAATCAAGGGGTCAAGGGGTTCGTTCTGAAAGATGATGTGATTACTGACTATGCCTTCTACTATCTTCAATATGCGCGACAGTTAGCCATTCAAATGGTTAGTGGAACGACTTTCCGTGAGCTGTCAGGTAAAAAGACCGCACAAATTCCCATCCCCGTTCCCTCTCTCCCCGAACAACAGCGGATTGTGGCCGAAATCGAGAAGCAATTGTCACCTCTGGAGGAGGGGGTAGCGGTCCTCAAACGCGGGCAGACCAACATCCAACGCGCCATCCGCCGCCGCCAATCTATTTTGCAGAAGGCATTTGAAGGGGAGTTGGTGTGATTGAAGAGGGTGTGCTGCGTTGTTTTAGAGGTAAAATATGGGTGGTCAATAATGTCAATTGAGATGCAACATCTTTTTTGATATAATATCACTATGAACAGGACTGTTATAAAGATGGGTAAAATTCATGATATGCGTAATGATGACTACACACCAGGCTCATTTAGTTCCCGTATTGCTATTGTGTGGCCACTTACGCAGGAAGTCACCTCATTAAGCAAAAGACATAATGCTGAACGAAGATTACAAAGAGATGTTACGGCTGTTAATCGACGAGAAGGTTAAGTTTCTTCTGGTTGGGGCGTATGCAGTGGCAGCACATGGTTATCCACGGGCAACCATGGATATTGACATATGGGTCATGCCGTCTCCTGAAAACGCGGTTGCTGTCTTAAAGGCACTTAAGAGTTTTGGAGCCCCATTGCATAATTTGACTTTGGATGATCTACAGAAACCGGACATAATTTTTCAGATCGGCGTTGCACCCCGAAGAATAGATATTATCACCGGGGTTGACGGGCTTAATTTCAAGTCAGCATTTGCAAATTCTCTAGAAATAGCAATTGAGGATTTGAAAATCAACATTCCCTCCTTAGATGATCTCATCTGCAATAAAAAAGCTTCTGGAAGAACTAAAGACATTGCCGATGTCGAAGCACTTGAACTCTTAAGAGAATCAGGACTTTCGAGTATCATTCGGGAAGTTTGAGCCGTTGAAGGCGTGTGATTTTCTTGGATAAAAAAGCCACATGCCCGTGCCTTCGTGGTAAAAAGTTATTTCCCGCCAAGGCGCAGAGGCGCGAAGAGGGTGCGCCGCATTGTTTTATAAGTGAAGAATATTAGAGGAGAAAACTGCATCACTCGTAGCGGCTGCTGATCTCCGACATCCCTGAACAGCTGACCTCATAGACGACAAGTTTGCTGTCTGCCTTGAAAACGATCAGCCTTCCGTTTGCATGCCTGAATTGACCAACGCTACTGCTGTAAAGCTTCTCAATCTCATCGCCGTTTTTGGCATTCACAACTATATATCTGTCGTCGTCTTGAAGCACGAGAAAATCCTCGCCAAAACCGCACAGCTTCCCTTCCCCGTAATTGCCAGCGTAAATTCCGTTCACCTCTTGACGCACTGTTGGCTGATATGGTTTTCCGATGCCTTATACATTAGTAACCGCGAATCCACCGATGCGGTTGCGGGCGCGTAAGCCGCGCTTGGCAGCACTTTCGCGTTCCAGCGCGTCAATGAGGAACGCGGGTGATACGCTGCCGTCTAAATAATGACACTCCTGGCGGACTGTGCGGAAGTCGCCAGGTGTCAGGTCGGGGATGCCCAGAAGACGTCGTTCAGTCTCTGGCGTAAGTTTCCCTGCATTGAGCGGGGTGAACATGCGGCGAAAGAATGTGCGTTTGCCGTCTTCCGTCAGGTAGTCGAATTCCAGCTTGAAGGTGAATCGGCGCAGGGCGGCAGGATCGAGGTTGTCGCCGAAGTTTGTGGCGCAGGCCAGGACGCCGCCGAACGTTTCCATCTGCCGCAGGATTTCGTTGACCTGGGAAACTTCCCATCCCCGCTGTGCGTTGGCGCGGGTCCGCAGCAAGCCGTCGATCTCGTCGAGGAACAGGATTGAACCCTCACGCCCGGCCTCACGAAATGCATTGCGGATATTCTTCTCCGTCTCGCCAACGTACATTCCGAGCAGGTCGCTCCCTGTTTTTGTGACGACACGCAGATCCAGTGATTGTCCGAGATAGTGAATGAACGCAGTTTTACCAGTGCCCGGAGGACCGAAGAGCAGCAGGTTCATGCGCGGAGTGTCCGGGTCGGCGTCACTCTGACGTACGCGCGCTTTTTTGAATCGGCGCACCGCACTTTCGATCCGGGGGAGGGGGACTGGGCCTTTGATGTTGAGGCCGTCCAGCGAATACCCGGAGCATTCCCGCTGACGCGGAGCATCGCGCCCTCCGAGCAGACTGACGTGCGCATCGAGCAGCGACGCGAGCGTTGCTTCAGCATCGGTCTGGTGCGTAGCGTCTTTTGTTTGCATCGCGGACAGGTTACGCAGGGCCAGATCGATACCGCCCGCGCTGACCGTATAACGTTCGGCAATTCGCGCCAGCAGGTCGTCTGATAACGCGTTGCTGATTCCGTGACGCAGCGCCGCGTTGCGCCACACAGCGGTTTGCTGCTCGCGTGTCAGTTTGTCAAATCGCACCGAGTAATCGAATCGCCGCCGGTTGGACGGGTCTAGCCAATCCGCTTGCGAGTTGGTGATCCAGACGCAGGGGGCATGGATCTCGTCCAATATATCGTTCAGGGAACCTTTGTCTTTGTGACGGGGCGGGCCGAATAGATTAATAAATGATCCTCCTCCGCCGCCTTCCAACATGGCGTCCGCCTCGTCCACTATGATGAGGCTGGTTTCGGGCGGAAGTTGTTCGTCACAGATACGGAGCCCTGTGAACCGGGACGACACCATCCCGGGACTGAGGTTCTTGTCGTTTTGCGCGACCAGGTAGGCATCACGCCCGAGTTCGTGTGCGAGTGCACGAGCGAAACTCGACTTGCCCGTGCCAGGTTCCCCATACAGCAGGATGTTCACACCACACGTCGGAGAGGCGCACGCGATCATTCGCTTGAGGAACTCACCGTGTTTTGTAGCCAATTCGCCGAAAAAATCCCACGGCAACACCGGTTCTTCGCTCTTCCGGAAATAGCGTCCGGTCAATGGCGCATCGTCAATGCCGATCAGGTATGTCCACAGGTCGCCGTCGAGACTCCCATCTTTTCTCAGGCAACCAAATCGACGCAGCTTTCCTTTGGGGGCTAGCAGACGGAGATATACTTCAGGGGTGATACCGAGGAAAGTCGCGCGCAGGGCCATTCCACAGGGGCCCAGACGACCGGAAAGCTGTTCCATTCCGCCGTATTTCTGTCTCGCCATCACGGCCAGAGCCAGCGCATCACTCTCGCCTTGTGCCAGTTTATACAATTGGCACAGTTCGTCGAAGCGATACGCCATCGGGTCAGGTTTTTCCTCCTGCCAGCCCTGCACTTCTTTGACGTTGTCATGCGGTTACGTTCTCTCTGTTGTGCATGGATTCTTATTATTTGCAGTTTTTTTCCATTTTCCGTTAACATACGATCCCTTTATCTGGTTTTCATTTTTGCGAGTGAACTTGCTTCTGATTCCATTGATCCTAAAACTGGCAACCCCTTGCGGTTTGAAATTCAGAAACTTCTTCACCCATCGTGATCGCCATAGACTGAAAGGCGACGGCTGGTTGGGTGAAGCTCATAAAATGAACAAATTCCTTATT
>JAQIBS010000098.1 GCA_027858965.1 Kiritimatiellia bacterium | reverse complement strand
GCAACGCACAGGCAGGCGACTATGTTGCGCTACGTTTTTCATAGTTAAAATCATTTATATTTGTCCCAAAAGGTCGCTAGTTTACGGCTGTTCCGAATCATGCTTTAGTTGCTTTCTCTTAAGAACTTATATAATTGACCTCTTAAGTTTCTTGTTTTTTGTGACAGGAGTTGAGAGAATAGCTACTAGGCCCGATCTGAGACTTCGCTCAGATCAAGTGGCTCCGCTGCGCGGAGCAGCTCTTCGAACTACTAGCGATACCGAAAGATGGATTTACGTTACATTTAGATTTAATTTCGTCTTTTAAGGTCAAACAGACAATCCCGCATAAGCGGTTAACGAGAAAGGGGGGACACACTTTGCCAGGAGACAGACTGAATTTTCCGGACAACTTCATCTGGGGTACATCTACCGGGGGCCACCAGGTGGAGGGCGGCAACAAATGTTCCGACTGGTGGGTCTGGGAACAGAAGGGTTTGATCCTGGACGGGACGGTCTCGGGCCGCGCTATGGATTACTGGAACCGCCACGAAGAGGATCATGCCCTCATGGCGAAACTGGCTTACAACGGGTTCCGTCTGGGCATCGAATGGGCCCGCATCGAACCGCAGAAGGATCATTTTGACCGTGACGCGATCGAGCATTATCGACACATCCTTCAATCCCTTCGTAATCATGGATTCAAAATCTGCCTCACTCTGCACCACTGGGTGCTTCCGCACTGGGTCGCCGAACAGGGCGACTGGCTGAATTCTGACACAGTGAACCAATTCCTGAGGTACGTAAGGTTCGTGATCGAGGAATTGGGCGCTTTTCCCGATTACTGGGTGACACTGAACGAACCGATGGTACCGGCGATCATGGGCAATCTCCTGGGGCAGTTTCCGCCGCAGCGCCAGTCAATCAGAGACTGCCGAGCCGTATCCAGATCCTTGCTTCGTGCTCATGCGGGAGCCTACCACCTGATCCACAAGCTGCATCCGCTGGCGCCGGACGGCACCCTGTCAAAGGTGGGTGTCGCCATGGCGTATCCCTGGATCGAGCCATGGAATTCGCCGGGACCTGCCGGTTGGTATGAGCGCTTCGCTGTCTTCATCGCCAGCCGCTTGGCTTCTGAGGGGTGGGATTATACGATCCGCACCGGAAAACCGCACTGGATCCATGGAGGGCCCGCCATTGCCGGCATCCTGAACTCCTACGATTATTGCGGCATTAATTACTACACGCGGGCATCCCTGAAATTTGACAGACGAAAACGCGGTCAGTACTGGATCGACGACACCCAGGCACCAGCGGGAATAAAGGTGACCCAGATGGGTTGGCAGATCTATCCGGAGGGTTTATATCGCACGATCCGCTCCGCATGGAAACGATTCGGCAAACCGATCCTCATCACCGAGAACGGCATCGCAGACGATACGGATGAGCAGCGGCCGTGTTACATTGTCGAGCATCTCGCACAGGTTCACCGGGCACTTCGGGAAGGCATCCCGATACTCGGGTACTTTCACTGGTCATTCCTGGATAATTTCGAGTGGCGGGAGGGGTTTTCGAAGCGATTCGGTCTTGTCTCCGTTCAACACGACGACCCTGATCTCACGCGCGCGCCCCGCCGCAGTGCGTATCTGTACTCCGAAATCGCGCAGAAAAATGCGTTAACGAAGGAGATCGTCGAGGCCTATGCGCCCCAGGCCGTCGCGACGGTCTTTGACGATTAAAACGGCCTATGGAACAGCGGGTGCCAGGCACCTGAAAGGACACACCTATGAACAGTGACACAACTCAGCAGCAGGCTTCGACCACCGATGCCATTACGATGACACCCATGAACCGGGGATACAGACTTGTGATTCTCTCGGCCAGCTCCGGAAGCGGGCACACACGCGCAGGCGAAGCGCTGGAGGCGGCCGCCGCCGACTTTCCCGGCATTGCCTCGGTAAAACATATCGACGTCCTGGAATATGCGTCGTCCCTTTTCGGAGTCCTCTATTCGGATTTGTACGAGCAGATGGTCAGTAAGACTCCTTCGCTTTGGGGATGGTGGTACGACAAAAGCGATACGCCGTGGAAGGGCGAAACTTTTCGCGTCGCTATGGAACGCATTCAGATGCAGCCGCTCGTGGAATGTCTGAAAGCTGAGGCACCCGACATCACGATCTGCACGCACTTCCTGGCCTCCGACATCGTTTCCTACATGCTTCAAAAGGAACATCTATCCACGCGGCATGCCGTTGTTGTGACCGATATCCACATCCATGCGCTGTGGTTATGCCATCAGTTTGAACGCTATTTTGTTCCTGCCGATGAATCGGCCTATTACCTGCGCCAGATTGGGATTCCGGATGATCGCATCACCGTCACCGGCATTCCTGTTCATCCGGTGTTTTCACAGAGCATGGATCGGGACGCGCTTCGTAAAAAATTCGATATCGATCCATCCATGCCGGTTGTCCTTCTATCCGCCGGCACCTTCGGCATGGAATCGAGTCTCGAAGCCGTTCGCGCCCTCATGCTCATGGAACATCCCGCGCAGATCGTGGCGTTGTGCGGGCGGAATGAGGACCTTCTCCGCGAAGTCGCGCGCCTGATCGAAGAATCGCCTGCGCATCTGAAATTCCGGGTATTGCCTTATACCTCCGAGATGCACGAATGGATGGCGATCGCCGACCTCTTTATCGGCAAGCCCGGCGGACTTACGATTTCGGAAGCGATGGCGAGCGCCCTGCCCATGATCCTCCTGAACCCGATCCCTGGACAGGAAGAGATCAATGCTTCCTGTATGCTTGAGTTGGGTGTAGCCGTGAGCCCGACCGATGTCATCACGCTGCCCTACAAGGTGGACGAACTGTTGGGCGATCCGCCGCGCCTGGTCGGGATGAGAGAGCGGCTGAAGAACCTGGCACAACCGAAGGCGGCTTATACGATCCTCGAAACCCTACTCGGAGCCAAACCAGAGATCACTTGAACGGAAACCTTTCAATTTGTCTTGTCTGGCATGGAACTCTTATCAAAACCGGCAACAAAATTATTTATTGTCAGGACTGCTTGGTTCACTGAGTCTGCGGCATCTGCGCCCGCATCAAAAGACTTATGAAAGTTCACTCCTTCCGGCACGCCGGCCGGTCTGCATGTTGAGAAAGTGGTGGTAGAACCCTTTGTAGCCGGTCGCGTCCAACATCGCTTCGCTGCTGGCTGGTTGAATCGGGTCATTCGCCAGGTGACTCGTCATGCTCGTCACAATGCCGTCGGCCACAGGTTGCCCGGTTATCTCACGCTGCCCCCCGGCCTTGCCCGATCGAGGGGCCATGCCGTCTGAAAGCACAGGTGTCGTCAGGCTCATCGTTGGAATAGAATTTGTCATTGAGATAGGGCCTCCATCAGTTTGTCGCCAGAAAGGCAATCAGCATCACGATGCGCGGCACCGCCAAGGCAATAATGATAAATAAACATCCCATCACATTTCCCCGTTATCTGATTTCGCGTTGACCCATTCCCGCGCCTCGGCTGTTTTGGTGTGGTCGAAGTAGCGGACGCGCGCCGTGGTAAACGGCTTGCAGAATGCCGCCATCCCTTTCTCCCACTTGGTTTCGCCGACAATGGCCAGACGGTCAATATCGCTGAAGTGCTTCGCGTCGAACTTGATGTCCTCCCACAGCGCGCCCGCAGTCCAGCCGTGGAATTCATGCAGCTCCACAAACATACGGATCTTGCCGTGTTGCTTAACCAGACGTTCCACGGTGGGCAGGAATGCCTCGTAGTCTTCTTTAACCAGTTTGCCGGTTAAATAAACTTCAATCAGTCGGCCACTGTCGATTTCTTTAAGTTCCACTTTTATTTTGCTGCTCCTTGTTGTTTCACCTGTTCAAATGCACCACCGGACTCCCGGATGGCTTGTTTGATTTCCGGAATGGATGGCGGCGCAACACTCAACGTTGTGATGCCACATTCCAATAGTCGGGCCGTGCAATCACTGCGGCAGGCTAATGCCCCGCATACCGAAAGGGGAACGTCTGGTACATCGTCGTGCACCATTTTCTGTAACCGGAAGATGATGTCGTTTGTATCGTCGAAATAGGCATCAACGGCGGCATTTTCCCGGTCAGCGGCAAATACATACTGCGTGAGATCGTTTGTGCCGAAGCTCAGGAAGTCTGCGTGTTTCATAATGTCGCGGGCGGACAGTGCGGCGGCGGGAGTCTCGATCATAGCACCGAGCCGGGGCACTTCGGAGATTCCTTTATTCATAGCGATCTGGTTCAACAGTTCCTTCACCCATTTCATGTCCCAAGGCAGCGTAACCATCGGTACGAGAATATGCAGGTCAAAGTCAGCCGAAAGCTGGAGCAATGCGTCCAGTTGTGTCTGTAGCAGTTCAGGATATTTTTCCAGAAAACGGATGCCCCGAAGTCCTAGCGAGGGATTGATCTCGGCGAACTGTTCCAGAAATGGAAGAGGTTTATCTGCCCCGACATCGAGCAACCTCACATACACCGGAAGACCCCTGGCGGGTTCCAGCGTTACCTGCATTTCCTTTAGTAGCGCCTTGACGCCGGGAGGGAGCTGCCGCCCAAGATAGGCCCGTTCAATACGATACAGGCCAACGCCTTCCGCTCCGTTGTCCATCGCGACCTGCGTGTCGGTTACACAGCCCACATTGGCGTAAACCTTGATGGGTTTTCCATCCTTGGTTACTGCCGGTTTCCGTGAGTTTTCCAAAGCATTGGCGCGACTCTGGTTACGTTGCCCCTGCTTTTCGTTAAAAGCGGTTTCATTCTCCTGCTTGGGATTTACGATGGCCTCGGCTGTATCGGCATCAACCAGTACGAGCTCGCCGGGCATTATATTGTCCAGCATCCCTTCGAGTCCGGCGATACATGGAAGTCCAATCTCATGGGCAAACAAGGCAGCGTGGGAACCGGCCCCGCCCGCTTCCAGCACTGCAGCGGCGACATTGCTCCGGGCCATGAAAATGGTGTCAGAGGGCAGGAGCCGATTGGCGACCAGAACGCAACCGGGCGGGATGTCTTCCAGTGCATGGCCTCGAACTCCGGCCAGGGACGACACCAGCCGCCGCGCCAGGTCGCGAATGTCATCGCCCTTCTGCCGGGCCACCTCGGCTTCCATGGATTGGAACCGTCGCTCCCAGTGCCGGAACACCGTCCTGACTGCCGAACCGGCACTGACCCATTCTTCGCGGATTTCCTTCTCAACCTCGGCTTGCAAACTGGCATCCTGCACAATCATTGAATGCGCCCGGAAGACTTCTGCCAGGTTGGAGTCCAGTTCTTCCTCCACATGCTCTGCCAGATCGTCCAGAACACCGGTAATATGGATGAGAGCTTCTGCAAAGCGCGCCAGCTCCTTGTCGATCTGTGCTTCGTCTATATCATAAAATTCATCGTGCCGCGTCAGGACATCGCGATATACAAACGCCTCGCCCTTGCCCATGCCGGGCGAAAGTGTCTTTCCTTGAAGTTTAATCATGGCTTCAATCTTTCCCATCCGTTTTTATCCAGTATCCCTCGCGCTCATAATGTTTATGCAGACAATCTTCGAATTCACGGGTAAGTAATGTCCAATCCGTATACTCCGGTGCCTGTTTGATCACTTCACGTGTGAGATTAACAAAAACTTCTGATGTATCCCATTTCACATTTTTAATCCAGTGAGGTGAAACCAGAATTTTCTTGCCGATCCACCAGTTCTTCGTATTAATGATCAGATATTGGATTGCCCACGTCTCGTCATCAATAATAAAATCCTCTACATGACCTATCTCGCCGTCCTCCGCATGGATATGATAGCCTTTAACCGTTTGAGTACTTTGCAGATTGGGGTCCCAGCTCTCAGCAATCGGGGCATTGGATTTGACTTTATTGTCTATGCGCATCATACCGGGATTTGCTCCCCACATGTGCGGGCCGTCCCAATATGTCGGCCATTGATAATACCCGAAATACGCTGATTCAAACTGGCGCGAGACGGGCATGTCGCTGTTGAGCGGAGGACTTTCCTCAATCTGTTTTTTTGTCAGTTTGACGGTGATATTCTGTGCGTCTTTATTCACGGAGACCAGCGCATAGGGAGAAAGTAAAACCTGTCTGTCTATGAGCCAGCCTCCTGTATCAGCAACCAGATAGCGGATCGTCCAGTGCCGGTCGTCAAAATAAAATTCTTTGGCCTTCCCGATCTCTCCGTCAAGGCTGTCTAATGTGTAATCTTTGAGTTCTTTGACTTTCATAAGCATAATTTTGATCCTTTTTTTTGAGTGAAGTGTGATCTAAAGCTGCTTTCAGCCGCCTGCCTGTGCGTTGCACGCAGACAAGGCAACTAAACTTAGCTCTTGTGAGAGCAGAACATCATCTCCGTTAATCCCGGTGTTGCGCTTTCTGAATAACATCTTTTGCGACATTTTTCGCTTTGTCGACAATCTTATGCGCGATAACCTTGGCATGCCGTACATTCTTTTCGGCAGACTGCTTAACATGGCCCTCTGTCTGATCGTTCCTTCCTTTGGCCCGTAACGCGTCATCGTCTGACAATGCACCGGCCGCCTCTTTAATACGACCTTTGGCTACTTTTGCTGAACCTTTCATAATTCGCCTCCTTGTTGATAGTGTCTGATTTTAAGCATACTCTCTTTATATCACTCCCAACAGAATAAGAATGAGTAAAATGGAGATAAGGAGTGTCAGTCCTCCGCTCGGGTAGTAACCCCAGCGTTTGCTGTGCGGCCAGGTTGGCAAAGCGCCGACAAGCATTAGAATCAATATGATAAGTAAGATTGTTCCGATAGTCATTTTATAATCCTTTCAACTTTAGTTGGTAGCATCTTCAATAGAATCACCAGCGTTTCCGATGTCTTGACCTGCTCCCCTGAGCATATTGCACGAGGAGTTGAAAAAAACCAGGCTCAACAGAACCAGCACGATAATTAATGTTCTCATAATAATCCCTTTCTTTTGTTTTCGTTCTGTCAAAACTTTTGACAGAAATTCATTTTTCATTAGGGAAAGCATAGTTCATAGACCGGAATTATGCGATGGGGTAAAACCCTACCACTCACGCATCCCGTCAGTCTCCACTCCGCAGGGCGCATACGCGTCAACTTAAGGGAATTACTTGAACCGGCAAAACTGTGCCAAATCAACGGTTTTGGAGCAAATGATAGCGATAATTGACTGTTTCAGCCCTGGGAGGCATATATGTAGTATGTCTGGACGCTCGCCGAGCGTGTAAGCTTGTAGTTTAAGAGTATCCGGTTAAGGGTATGGGTTAAGTGAGCCGGTTAAGTGGATAGACACTTAAACGCCACTCTTACTTGGTTACACTTAAACGAACTACTTTCATCGGTTGATATAAAGAGCAATCAGAAACTTAATGTGAATGTGCTAAGGTTGACGCGTGTGCGCGAATGCGGAGAGCGCGTAAAGGCGGAACAGCGGAAGGAGGAAACCATTTCAACCTTTTTAACAATTTTAACCACTTTAACTATCGCATATCACACCGGCTTGCTTTGGTTCCGGCTTCGCTGGTTTAGGATGTTCAAATCCTCATCTTAATGGTCAGGATACAGTCAGCTCGGCAAAATGTTCCTGGTGATCATCGCAGAGCGGTATGAGCATTTCCGTCAGTTGCTTTCCATCCAGCGTCAGCTCGCTGCTGGCGGGCGCATCCTGCGCCAGGCGAGTGATCGTGATGTGATAAACCGTCTGCCGATAGCGGTAGTGTATTTTGAACGCGGTCCACGTCTGCGGCATCCGGGGGGCCAGGCGTAATTGCCCGCCCGCCAGATTCACGCCCAGCAGATTTTCCATCAGCAGACGATACATCCAGCCGGCTGAGCCGGTATACCAGGTCCAGCCGCCGCGCCCTATGTGCGGTGCAACCGCATAGACATCCGCCGCAACAACGTACGGCTCGATTTTATAGGTCTCGATTTTTTCGGGCGTGTCGCCATGGCGGACGGGATTGAGCAGATCAAACAGTTCCCACGCGCGTTCACTTTCACCCATTTCGGCAAAAGCCATTGCGGTCCAGATCGCGCCATGCGTATATTGTCCGCCATTCTCACGCACACCGGGGATATAACCTTTGATGTAGCCGGGGTTGAGCTGAGATGTATCGAAGGGCGGATCAAATAACTGAATCAGGCCCTCGCTGCGGCGGACCAGGCGCTGATTGACAGAGCGCATGGCCTGACGGGTGCGGGAGGTCTTGCCGGCTCCGCTGAGCACCGACCAGCTTTGGGGCAGGGAGTCGATCTGGCATTCCGCATTGGACTGGGAGCCGAGCGGTTCTCCATTATCAAAAAAGGCGCGGCGATACCATTGCCCGTCCCAGGCGCACCGTTCGATATTCTGCTGCAACTGCCGGGCTTCATTCTCGCAGCGCTCGGCAAACGGCAGGTCGTCATGCGAGCGGGCCAGTCCGGAAAAGCGGGTGAGCACATCATAAAGGAAGAAAGCCAGCCAGACGCTCTCACCGCGGCCCTGGTAACCCACTTTGTTCATCCCGTCATTCCAGTCGCCGCATCCGATCAGCGGCAGACCGTGTTCACCGAATTTCAATCCGCGCTCAATGGCACGGACACAGTGAAGGTAAAGTGTCGCCGACTCTTCGGAGCGATTCGGTAGATCATAATAGGATTCTTCCTCCGGCTTGATTAGCCGGGCCTCAATGAACGAAATCTTTTCATCCAGTACTCCGGTATCCGCGATACAGGCAACGTACCGGCAGGTCGCATAAGGCAGCCACAGAAAGTCATCCGAAAAATTTGTCCGCACCCCGCGGCCCGCCGGCGGATGCCACCAGTGCTGCACATCGCCTTCACGGAACTGATGCGCGGCGGCCCGGAGCAGATGCTCACGCGTCAGCGTCGGTTCCGCATGCATCAGAGCCATCACGTCCTGCAGCTGGTCGCGAAAGCCGTAAGCTCCGCCGGATTGATAGAACCCTGTCCGGCCCCAGAGCCGGCAGCTTAAGGTCTGATAGAGTAGCCAGCCATTCGCCATCACATTCACCGCCGGGTCAGGCGTGTCAACATTCACCGCGCCGAGAGTGCGGTTCCAGTAGTCCCACACCCCTTCGAGCGCTTTGCGGCTGGCACCCACCGCGCGGAAACGCCGGATCAGGTTCTGCACATCTTCCGGACTGCGGCCGACCCCGAGATGGAAACTGATTTCGCGTTCCTGCCCGTCTTGCAGCGTGAACGCGGTCTGCAACGCGCCGCAGGGATCCAGCCCTGCTCCGACCCTGCCGGAGAGGCGGGTGCGCTTCAATGCCGCCGGCTGCGCCAGGTTCCCATTTCTGCCGATAAACTCTTTACGGTCTCCGGTAACCGTGCGCGTTGCATCATTCACGTCCAGGAAGGCGATGCGGTCCGGGAATTCGGTGTTGTAATTGTTACGGGCCAGCAATGCGCCGGACTTGAGATCCACTTCGGTCTGCACATGCAGCAGGCTTCTGCTCCTGATATCCCCCAATACCCACTCCCAGTAACCGGTGACGGATATGCGCCGCGCACGCCCCGAGACGTTACGCACTTTCAGAACCATGAACTTCACCGGCGCGTCCATCGCCACATACACCCAGAGCTCCGAAACAATCCCGTTCTCTGTCTTCTCGAAAACGGTATAGCCGAAGCCGTGACGAATAACCGTCGGCGCTGTGCCGCACACCGGCAGGGGTGTAGGTGACCAGAACTCTCCGGTCTGGTCATCGCGGATATAGAAGGCCTCGCCGGTGACATCCTGAACGGGGTCGTTGTTCCAGGGGGTCAGCCGGAATTCATGCGCATTTTCCACCCAGGTGTAGGCCGAGCCGCTCTCTGAAACAACTGTTCCGAAATGGGGGTTGGCCAGCACATTGACCCAGGGCATCGGGGTCAGCTCGCCCGGCGGGAGGGTGATGATATATTCGTGCCCGTCGGGAGTGAAACCGCCAAAGCCGTTTGTGAAAATCAGATCGCGCGGCCGGAGTGCCGCCGGCTTGTGGCCGCTTAATGAACGCATCGGTATCAGGGCGGGCAGCGGACGTTCCAGAACACTGCGATGTTCGAGCTGTTCCGCCAGAGTTCCCTGCCCGTCGTCCAGTACAATTCGCGCGGCGGCTTGCAGCAGCACACGGTCATCATGGGAGATCTGGTCCAGCCTCCGGACAAAGATACCTCCGGGTTTGTCCAGCATCTGCGCTTCAATCCCCGATGTTATCAAAGTGGTAATTTGTTCATGCAGGGACTGGTGATAAACCGATATGTCCTCGTTCAGAATCACCAGTTCAACAGTCAGCCCTTTCATCCGCCAGTAGGAGTGGGCCCGGATCAGCTGACCAACGATCTCAATCTTATCGATCTCGCTGATCCGGAGCAGGATAATAGGTGCGTCGCCCGAAATTCCATAGCTCCAGAGACCGCTCTGCCCGCGCCGGTTGCTGCGCAGCACATTTCGGTTTGCGCGGCGGGCGGGATCGGCATAAATCAGCGCACTGGCCAGCCGTCCATAAAGTTGAGCTTCGGCCTCGGTGGCATTGAGCTGGTGCAGCATCACCTGGCTATGAGTCCACGCCAGATCAAAGGCGCGATCCACCATCCGGCGGCTCTGATATTTTTCTACGTATGCCAGCGCGGCTTCCCGGGTTTCGGTTACTCCCGCAATCAGATCAATAACGGCTGTTCCGTGGGGCGGTATAACGACCGTGCGCCGCAGCGCAATGACCGGATCAAGCACGGATCCGACGGTGTTGGACAGCGGCTGCCGGCTCTGCAGTGCGGCGGGAGAGGCCAGGCTTCCGCCGCGCCCGATAAACCGGGCGCGATCGGTTTCACAGGAAACTTCGCCCTGTTCGCCCTCCTGATCCAGCATGAGATGCAGTAGCCAGGGCGGTCTTTCTTCCTGGGAACGGGGGCGGCGGGTGCAGAGAATGGCGGAGGCTGAGGGCACAAATTCGGTCTGCACGAAAAGATTGCTGAACGCGGGATGCGCCTCGTCCGCTGCCTGCGTCGCAAGCACCACCTCCGCATAACTGGTCAACTCAATGGTGCGTATATCCGGGGTGCGGTTCGTGATGCTGATGCGCCGCAACTCCACATCATCTTCCGGTGACACACAGATTTCGGTGTGGATGTCGAGGCCGATATGCCGATGCCGGAACTCCGCCCGCGCCTGTGTGAAAATGGCTTCGTACCCCTTCATTTCACGTCCGGTCGGCTGATACGCGGTGGACCAGAACTCCCCGGATGTCAGATCGCGCAGATAAACAAAGGTTCCCCAGCAATCGCGGGTTGCATCTTCACGCCAGCGGGTCACCGCCAGATCACGCCAGCGGCTGTAACCGCCGCCGGCACTGCTGATCACAACATGATAGCGGCCGTTGGATAGAAGATGCACCTCGGGTGCCGGAGGGGTGGGGTTCGTGAAAACCCGCATGATGTTGACTCCGGAGAGCGGGCGTACAGTCGCGGCAGCCGAATCTTCAGTGTATACACTCGCGCCTGTCTTAGGCACCCGCTCCTGCAGCAGCAGATCGGCCGCTTTGAGCTGCGGGCAGGCCATAAAGCGCCGCTGCATCGGGGCTCCCTGTAACAGGGTGTCCATCGCCAGCAGAGTCATCGCCTGATGATGAGCCATGTAGGAACGGATCGTCACGCTTGTTTCGCCCGGCGGCAGACGTGCCGGTGTGTAGTCAACCGCTTCATAGAAGCCGTAGCTGCCGGAACGTCCTTCAGCCGCCAGCCGCTGCAGGTTTTCACAGGCTTTACGCGGTGCGATCAGCAACGCCATGGCAGTGGCGTAAGGGGCGATCACCAGATCCTCGGTTAAGCCTCTTTTCAAGCCCAGACCCGGCACGCCAAAGGCGCGGTACTGGTAGTTCAGCTGAATATCGCTCCGGTTATACCCTGATTCGGAGATGCCCCATGGCACGCCGCGCAGTTTGCCATATGCGATCTGGTGCAGGACAGCTGCTTTACAGGTGTGATCGAGCAGCGTGTTCTCATAGTTCGGCATGATCAGCAGCGGCATCAGATATTCAAACATCGAGCCGCTCCACGAAACCAGAGTCGGCGTGCCCCGCAGAGCCACCAGCAGACGGCCCAGCGAGAACCAGTGATCCTGCGGAACCTGTCCTGAAGCGATCGCGACGTAGCTGCACATGCGTGCCTCTGATGCCAGCAGATCATAGAAGCTGTTGTCATTGCGGTGTTCGGTCAGATTGAAGCCTGTGACAAAGAGGTTCCTGGCCGGATCAAACAGGAACGTGAAATCGGGCACCGCCAGTTCGTCGCACTGTCGGGCCAGAGTCTCCAGTGTGTGCATGCGCTGACGGATATGGGTGCCGGCTTCATGCAGACAACCGGTGAGTTCCGTGAGATATCTCTGCTCCTCTTTCCGGGTGAGGGCGGTCGCCGGTCTGAAATCCTTTAACGCCGCTTTGACAGCTCGATCAAGCGATTTCACAAATTTAGCAAAGTTCCGCAAAGAGGGTGGCTGATCGAGACGTAAAAGCTTGTCCTCAAGTATCTGGGCGGATGAAACAGCCTGCTGGTGGTTTTTGGGGGCCGCCAGAGGTAGATGCGGCTGGCTGCCTGTGAGCCCTCTGAAACGGGGAGGGGGCTGCAGTGCCAGCCAGGGCGCCATGTAAAGCATCTCAGACAGGTGGGCCGCGCAACTCTGCTTCAGTGTCCGGATCCATCCGTTGACAGATTCTGCATTGGCCTGATCAGCGTCAAGCAGAGCCACCTGAGCGGCAACTCTTTGCAACGCAGCAAACGCGGCATACAGACCGGAAGGGCTGAGCGCCAGTTCCGCAGCGATTTTTTTCAAGGCGGCATTTTCATGAAGTGACTCCCGGAGTACTCCGACCGTGTCGCGCAGCCCGGCAAACATCTGCACCGCAAACGGTTTTTCATCGGCCAGTTCCCGCAGACCTGAGGCGAGGGTCAGCAAATGCCCCGCAAGATTGCCGCTGTCCACACTGGAAATATAGAGTGGAAGCAGGGGACGCAACGTCTGCGTTTCATACCAGTTGTAGAAGTGGCCGCGATGCCGTTCCAGTCGCTGCATGGTGGCCAGGGCGTCCTGGGTGCGTCTGATCAGGCCGCTCACCGGAAGGTATCCAAGATCGCAGGCGGAGAGATTGGCCAGTAATGACAGACCCATATTTGTGGGCGAAGTCCGCGAAGCGATTCGCGGGTTCGGAACTTCCTGAAAATTGTCCGGCGGCAGCCAGTTTTCCTCTGCCGTGACAAAGCTCTCAAAGTAATGCCACGTTTTACGGGCAATCTGGCGCAGGAAGATCATCTGCTCCGCAGTCAGATCCGGCACCAGGGGCTGAATGGTCTGGCTGATCCGCCATGCAATCCAAGGCGCGACGAGCCAGAGAGCCAGCAGCGGCAGGGTCATGGGCAGCTGGGCCGGCTGTTGCAGAACCAGATACACTCCGGCTGTCAGCGCAACCGCCGGAGCAATCCACATAGCGGTAAAAAAACCGCCCAGTGCGACTGTCTTTGTGCGTTCAGAATCACTGGAGGTCTGCCATTCGAGGAGCCGTCTGCGCGTGACAAGCTGCCGCAGTAATGTCCGGCCGATGGCATCCAGAGTAATGAAGGCATGATAGGGCAGAAAGGCCATGACGAGCAGGATCTGGCCCGAGTGCCGGCCAAACGAAGCCGCCACGCGGCGCACATGCATCTGCCACGGTAAATCCGCTGATTTGAGGAGCGCCGTAACGATCAGCGATACCAGCCCGGGAAGCGTGACGAGAGCCAGAACGACCAGGCATGCCGCTCCGGAGAGCCGGGGAGTGAAAATCCAGGTGCCGAGAATCAGAATCAGCTGGGCAACGGGAATCAGACTACGTCTTAGATTGTCAAAAATTTTCCATTGCGAAAGCACCGACAGCGGATTGGGCGTGTGCCGTCTGTCCGGGCCGGGAACCCGCGGCATGAGCCATTGGGCAAGCTGCCAATCGCCGCGGATCCAGCGATGGCGCCGGGCAACGTCGACATTGTAACGATAAGGGTATTCTTCGTAGAACATCACATTACTCACAAGGGCGGAGCGGGCGTAACACGCTTCCAGCAGATCATGACTGAGAATGGTGTTCTCCGGGAAGCGTCCCTCCATGGCCTGCTGGAAAGCGTCCACGTCATAAATGCCTTTGCCGATAAACGAACCCTCACCAAACAGATCCTGATACACATCGGAGACCTCCCGCGTGTAAGGGTCAATCCCTGTTTCGCCGGCATAGAGCCGGACGTACCAGGATCGCCGGGCACTCGGCAGGCTCACTTCGACGCGCGGCTGCAGAATACTGTAACCTTCGGTGACAACCCCCCGCACGGCATCGAACTGCGGACGGTTTAACGGATGGGCCAGAGTGCCCACCAGATGGCGGGCGCTGTCACGCGGGAGCTGGGTGTCGGTGTCAAGGGTGATAACATATTTGATCAGGGGAAGAATGGCAGTTACCCCGATAATCTCGGAAAAACAGTTCTGAGCTCCACCCCGCAGCCGGGCGTTGAACTCCATCAGTTTGCCTCGCTTGCGCTCGTATCCCATCCACAGACCCTCTCCGGCATTCCACCGGCGCGGGCGGTGAAACAGAAAAAAGAGATCATCCCTGTCCGCCGCATACTTGCGGGTCAGCATTTTAATGCCGGTCCGCACCCGCTCCCGCAGCTTGTGATCTTCTGTTCGGATTTCCTCGGGTGCATCGAGAAAATCCGTCAGCAGGGCGAAGTGCAGATGCTGATCCCGGTTTGCGAGATAATGAATTTCCAGATTTTCGATGAGGTGGTCAATGCCTTCGGGAGTTGAAAGCATGGTGGGAATAACCACCATTGTGCGATCTTCCGGCGCTATGCCGGCTGAGGTGTTCAGGCGCGGGATCCGGACGGGGTTCACCAGCATCGAGGACAACCCGTTCATCAGGGCCACCGCCAATTGACTGACGCAGAAGAAGAAGAGAAGGGTTCCCGAAACAAGACCCCAGCCCTGTCCGCCAAACAGCAGGGCCTGCCTCAGAAAACCGGCTGTCGCCAGACACGTGAACAGGCCGAACCCGCCAATATAAAAGGTCAACGGAAAACGACGGATGCCGTGTTCGATGACCGTTCTCCAGGGCCAGCGCAAATCTGCCGCTCTGCCCAGCAGGGCCTGCCCTTTGTCGACCAGATAGAAACCTACATGGGCAGTTCGATCGCCGTTCCCATTCAGCCGGGTGCTCTCGGCAGCCCGCTCGATAGCCAACTCGGCGATCTCCATCTCCGAAAAGCGACTGTTGCGGGCAAAGAATTCGACTGAATGGCGATAACGATCGCGGGTCGCGAAATCCATCATGTGGTAGACATCGGCCGGATCGGTGCGTAAGATCTGCTCAACCCGGCTGAGGGTCTCCACAAACTCCTCCCAGTCCATGGCACTCAGAAAACGCAGACTGGCAATGCTGTGGCTGATGGAAACCTGGTCGGCGGCCTGATTCTGGCTTTCCATCTGGATCATCTGCTCAATGGTCAACCCCTGTTCAACCAGCCGTTGCTCGAGCCAGGTGCGGGCAAGATGCAGCACCGGACTGTGCAGGGAGAGATGCTGACAGAACTCCGCCACGAAAGCACAGGAGAGCGGGAGTTCTGATTTTGCCATATCCGCCACAATCACAACCAGAAGGGAGGGGTTCGCTTCCGCCATCGCCTGCAGACGCTCGACCCACTGGTCCGCCAGCTCGCGATGGGTATTGGCGGTCAGCAACCGGGTGGTGATGCGCTGCAGGTTCTCAATCAGTCCCAGCCGCAGCATAATAGGAATCGCCCACAGCTCTCCCAGCTTCAAAGATACCTTCGTCTGGTAAGCAGCGATGAAGGCACTGAGTGGTCCCGCCTCTATCTGCGCATCCACGTGTGAGATCAGTTCAAGCACGATATCATAAACACGCGGCAGTTTCGATGACAGGCCGTTCACCAGCCGCGGCAGCTCCCGGCTGTAGACCCTCGGCAGATGCTGTCTGGCCAGCTGGATCTGCTCCTCAACCAGATAGAAGTTATCAAAAAGCTCTTCGGCGGCCGGCGTGATGCGTTGCTCAGGATTGATATCCAGGGTCATACGATTAAATGTTCTGAGAATCTCCTCGTTCTGGTCCAGCCGGGCCAGCAGCCGGTTTGAGCCGCGCCGGGTGACAATCCGGTGAGAGTCGGCAAGGGCTTTGGCATGCTGGGTCAGCTGGTCGAAACTGAATAACTCGGCACGCAGAGGCGGCTCGCTCGCGGGCGGGCGCGTATGAATAGCGCTGGATCTGCGGAATTGAAATTTTGATAAAATTCTCTGCATGATGTTCTTTCAAGCTAAGTTCTGAATAAAATTATTATGCTTGAGGAAATGTTGATTGACTATGGGGTGTAACCCTACCCGGAGCAGAAGTGCCAGCGCCCCTCCCGTTTAAAGGTATGGGTTAAGTGTAGCCGTTATGTGGAGTAACTCATTATGTGAAGTTCATCAACTCTTTCTCCTTTTATCCTTTTCATTATACATTTTTCCATTAATTTACTGCACATAATTCTGGTTGCAGAGTAAGCTTTTCAAGCCACTTGAGCATAGATGCTTTTTTCCAAGGAGGCTTGCTTTTGTCCTTGGGCGCATCGACTGTTTCCAACATCTTACGCTTCATTTCCATATCTATTTCAACATACATATGTGTTGTATTCAAATTCGCATGTCCAAGAAAGTAACTAATCATTGCGATTTCATTATTGGCATGCAGTAGATGCATGGCTGTAGTATGCCTGATGCGGTGCGGATTAAGAGGCTTAGCCTTCAGTGAGGGCTGTTTAACCTGAGCAATGGAACCATACTTTCGAGTTATATGGCCGATGCCAAAGCGGGTAATGGGGCCACCGTTGGCGTTGAGAAAGAGCTGTTCCGTTCCCGGATCTTTAGGCGTGCGTTGCTTGATATATGCATCCAGTGTGGTTACTGTTTCCGGCCATAACGGGCAGGACCGATCTTTATTTCCTTTCCCGTGTAACTTCACAAAGGGTGCCTTGTCCAGTTGTAAGTCAGTAAGTTTGATGCCGGTTATTTCGCTGACGCGTGCGCCAGTGTTGTAAAGAAGCATGAGCAGGGCCTTATCCCTGATGCCCGTAAGGGAGTTGATGTCAATCGCATCCAGAACTGCCTGCATCTCCTCCTCCTTGAGATAATCGATGCTTTTGTGCTTGGTGCGCTTTAGTGGAATGCTCCGAACTTGCAGGCATTGCTCAACAAGGACGGGTTCTTCACGGGCAATGAACGCGAATAAGCTGCGGATAGCCGCTAAACGGGCATTGCGGGTGTTTGCAGTGCAACTTCTTTCTTTCTCAATGTTATCAAGAAATCCAAGAACTATCTTTTCGTTAATATCTTCAACGTTCAGTTTGTCAATTGAGTGTTTAAGCGTTTCAGCCGCGTAACAAAGCAACAGCTTGGTTGCGTCCCGGTAGGCAAGGATGGTATTGATCGAGAGGTTTCTTTGTATGGGTAGATAATGGCTGAAAAAACGTTTCAGCAATGGTGCGATGGAATGTGTCATGATTGTTCTCCTTCTGATGCAATATGATTGAGGTAATGGTCATGGAACCGTCGACTGACTTCACCTTGAAGTTCGGCCGTCGGCTGAAGGTATATCAGTGTTGATCTGATATCCACATGGCCCATATATGTGGCCAGCGCAGGCAACCGGGCATTAATGTCTTTGCCGTCCTGATACCATGCAAGCAGGCAGTGAACTGCGAACGTGTGCCTCAAGTCGTGGATACGCGGCCCGGTATCCTTGTGGTAGGCTATATCGCAGGCTTTGAGTAGTTTCAAATATGAAGCGTAAACTGACGAATGACTCAGCCGCCGGCAGCACTTATTTAGCAGCAGAGGCGATTCAGGCATGTTCGGTTTCTTTTTTACGCGTTGCTCCAGATACTGTTGTAAAGCGTCGCGGCTTGATTCACTTAAAACTATCCAGCGGGCTTTACGGAACTTTCCCTTGGCGACATAGAGCCGCATCTCCGACGGAAAGAAGTTCTCTATATTCAAAGCCATCGCCTCTCCAATGCGCAGACCCGTACTGTACAGGAGGCCGATTAGAGTCCAATAGGTTTGTGGACGCAATGATCCAGCCGGAGACAGCTGTAAAGATGCCCGCAATAAAGCGGCAACCTCCTCTTTTGTGAAGATGTAGGCTCTGTGTGTCTGATATGACGGGGGTATGCGCAGTGCTTCTGGGATATAACTGAGCGGGTCGCCCAGAGCCAGACGTCTGCATAATTGACGGACAACGCAGAACCGGTTGCCCTGCGTGCGCGGGGCAAGACCAGCGAGTTCTTTCTGATACGAATCGCAGATCTCACGTGTTATGCGTCTCTTCCATATGTTATGATCGACAAGAAAGCAGTCGAAATATCCAAGAAGACGGGCTTGACTGGAATAGTCCGTGCCTGAAAGACGGCGGAGTTTGATGAACTTATCGATCTCTCCCGCTAGGCAACTGCAAAGGGTCCATGCACTCATGAGAGCACCTCCTTTGGCCATTCCATGGCAACTTGATTCAAGGCGTTGAAGTCGACCTTTGTATACATGAATGTCGTGGATAAATGTCGATGTCCAAGCACGTCAGCGACCGCTTTGAGAGAATAACCTGCGGCCACTTTTCGTGTTGCAAAAGCATGTCGAAAGGCGTGTGAGCCCTTGCTGGAAACATTGATATCCGCTCCCATATGCCGACGGACGATAGTGGATAACGTACAGCTGCATGTTAGATTCCGGTAAGGTGCACGGCTTGTTATAAACACTTCATGGAAGGAACATGCTGGTCGCCCTTCACGCAGGTAGTTCAGGATGCTTTCGCCAACCTCCCGTGTAATGGGCAACAAACTGTCCTTGCCGTTTTTGGTGGCTCTGAATAATATTTGCCCGTTATCCCAGTCAATGTCGCTGAGCTTCAGGGCGCGGATCTGGCCTCCCCTGACTCCATAGGCATGCAGTATGGTGAGGATAGCATAATCCCTGCGGCCAACAGGAGTGCCGCAGTCAACGGATTGAAGGATTGTTTGAGCCTGGGATTCGTCCACACCACGCGGCACTTGCGCCAGCTTGTATGTGCGCAGTGTCGGCACTGCTTCATCCAGATGCAGATGAATGAAACCCATATGGAAACAAAAACGCAGAAATGTACGCAATGCCGTCTGCATTGAGCGACGGGCCGAGTTACCCATCGTATCTGCAATATCAAGAAAGAATGACTCAACGCCATCCGGCATCAGCTCACCCATACCATCAGATGTAGCTTTCGCCCCCAGCGAATTAAAGAATTTCACCAGACTGCTGCGCCGAACTTCCAGGGTCCCCGCAGCGGCATACTGATGATCTTTCATCCACTGCAGATAGCTGGAAAGCAACGCTTCATAACAGGGCGTTTCTTTCCTTGCCTCAAATAAACTTTTACCTTCAAGGTATTTACAGAACCGGTTGATCGAGGACCAATTCTGCCGAAGGTGTGATTCCTGTGGGCCCCTGTTCCTGCACAGCAACCTGTAAGCAGCATAAAAGGCATCAACATCGCCTTGAGTCAGCTGCTCTTCCCATTTCCATTTTTCATCCGCAAGCCATGTGTTCAGATGTGATACATGACGGAGATGCAAACGAATTGTACCCAACGTAAACCCTTGATCCAGCAAACTATCACAAAAGTTATCCAGTAAGTGCCCCAAGGGATCACTCCGCAATTTTGCGAGAGTGCATGAATACGTAAAAACTTGTTCCAGTGCCATAACAGCCTCCTTTTTAACTTCAATGATTGAAGTCTCCAAGAAGAGTTATAGCGTATAATTATGTTGAGTAAAAGTTTTGTATAGGAAGTAAAATGCCTATTAATAAGGAGAAAGAGTTGATGAACTTCACATAATGAGTTACTCCACATAACGGCTATTATGTGGAGCTCCACATAATAGCCGGTTAAGTGGATAGACACTTAAACGCCACTCTTACTTGGTTACACTTAAACGAACCACTTTCTATATCCTACATTCCACATCTCAGAATCGGAGGCGATACCGATCACCGCGCCCGGCGCGGACCTAGCTCTCTCTGGGCGGACCGGTCACCTCTTCCAGCATTTTCATGCAACCCGATTTCTGCAACCACGTTTTTTCATCCATAGCCACACGGAGCAGGAGAACACCTGCAACCACATAGGCCGTTCCCAGCACCAGACCGAGGATCGCTTTGGCTTTCACTGTCCACGGCAGCAGAATGAATACTCCCGCATGCAGAAGTAGCACTCCACCGCCGACGAGGCCGATCATAAACACTATCCGCATCAAGCCGAGCGCCGATAACCGGGCCAGCCGTATACCGTGTAAATAGGATTTCGCTGCCTCGATTTTGAGCACTCTGATCGACAAGTGTCGGTAATTGACCAGCATTCTGACCGCGACATCCGACACAACGCCCTTGAATAGATTACTTAACATTACTTTCCTTGGAATAATAAAATGCACTACCAAATCAATCCTAATCATGATCTTAATCCAAAAATATCAGACAAGGATTAGGATTAAGATAACGATCAGGATTAATCATTCTCTGACCCATCACTCCCGCGATCTGATGTAAAAGCGAAGTGTCGCGTCCTGAAAAAAAGTTGTCACTTTTGTTGTTGTATCTCTCATTCATTTCTGTGCCCCAAGGGGTTCGACCGATGCCTGACTCGCTTCGCTCATCAGGCTCCTTGCTTATCCC
>JAQIBS010000252.1 GCA_027858965.1 Kiritimatiellia bacterium | reverse complement strand
CCAAGATCGCTGTCCCGAACAATGTGGGCAGACGAAGCCGTCAGGCCATCGCATTTGTTCAAGATACTTACGGCAGGCTGCTTCTGTCCCATATTTTTCGTTCAGTTCTCTAAGTGTTTGTGGATACTCTTCCATAGTATGGATACTACATATTGTGGCAGCTGGAGTCAAGGGCATACCCCATATTGTCGGAACATCAGTGGCTGGTCTGGGCCAGGTGGTTGACCGTGCTGACCGGTGTTTTCGGAACAGCGGTGGCTTTGATCATGGCATCGTATGAAATCAAATCGCTGATGGATCAATTTACAAAAATCATCGGGTTGTTTGGCGGAGGTCTGGCTGGACTATTTCTGCTGGGGGCATTTTCACGCCGGGCTCATAGCACCGGCGCCTTGCTGGGAGCATTGACAACCACAGCAATTCTGTTCTGTGTTCAGAGGTTTACGGATGTGCATTTCTTCCTCTATGGTACAATCGGCTTGTTCTCCTGCTGTATTCTTGGGGTGGTGTTCAGTCTGTTAATACCGGCTGCCCCTCCTAATATCGAGGGCTTGACGGTTTATTCCCTGTTTAGGAAAAAGTAACGCAAGCATCCTGCTTGCCTCAGGAAAGTAACGCAAGCATCGCAGGCGGTTCTTCGTAGATTATCGCGGGACTACTGCGTGACATTTTCAGAGTATTTTTTCCTTTTACGCATTCAATAATCGTCCGCAATTTATTCTTGATACTGGATTTAATCAAATATGGGGTTTATACTGTATTCCTTGCAAAGAGTGCAGATTGGGTGATGTTTATAAAACTTCTGTAATGTTTAAATCGTGAGTTTTCTATGAATAGTGATAAAAATACCTCTTGTTGCAGTGGAGAAGAGTTAACGCCACAACTTATTCAGAGATTAGCTGAAACTTCTTTTTGTGAGACAGGAATTTCTGAACTGGCTGATTTGTTTCGCGACATGCCGCTGGAGACTGCCAATCAGTGGGTTGACCAGTTGACGGAGATGGGTGAGGATGTTGCCTTGACTCATCTGCTGGAAGTATTCGCCTACTGCGGTTTTGTTCTAGACCCCGCTGTGCTGGTAAGAAGCGGCATGGTGGTTTCGGATATATCCTGTATTTCGTATGCCTTCTCACATCAGGATGAGAGGGTGATTCCTCATCTGTTGGAAATGGCCCGGTCTGAAGAGTTGTCGTTTCAACGCCAGATTCTATATGCCAGGTTGGCGGCGGAATTTATTCTGCGGTATGGAGCTGATGATGACGGTGTGAGGCGGATTCTGCACTATCTAAGTGAACTGCCGGTTTATCCGGAGAGTAGATTGATGGCCATTGAAACGCTTTCAATGCTTGACTCAGAAAAACTGGAACCGGGTGTTTTTCCTGTACTGATTGATCTTGATATAAAGAAGGAGTTGCCCGCCCGACCTCCGCCGAAGGTTATTGCAACGGGAGGAACACTGCGCAGACCGGTGGCAAAGGTGGGGCGCAATGATCCCTGTCACTGTGGAAGCGGAAAAAAATATAAGCGCTGTTGTCTGAGCAAGGATGAGAAGCTGTTGGCGGATGCCTCGGAGTATGAGGGCATCACAAAGCAACAGATTCTTGAAAACCCCGGTATGATAAGTGACACGCGGTTTATTGATGAGATGCGTGCTTATGAGATCAAGAAACTCGATCCAACAAAACTGAATGGACATCAGCTGATTGTGGCTAATCACCGGGCTGCAGGTTTCGGCCTGCTTGAGATTGCGTTTGATATGCTGGTTGAGTGCTCCAGAAGAACCGATCTTGATTTTGAATTTGATCCCGGACACTTTGGGGATCTGCTGGAAAAGGCATTTAGATCCGGTAATATGGATGTGGCGGAGCGTGCGCGTAACTTAATTCCTGATGATTTTGATCTTGTTGATTGGGATGATGTGAATATGCAGTTTGAGATGTACCGGACTCCCGGGGTTCTGGCTGCGCTGGAAAAACGTTGCGCGACTGCGCTTGATTCGGATGCTGAGTTCGATTTTTTGCGTGACTATGATCTGTCGAATCTGAGCCATATATTCAGTCGTAAGTTTCCCGCTCTCAGCATACTCTTTGCACGCGCGGCGGTCAGTCAGTGTCCCGACCGGACGCTGGATAATGAAATGCTTGTGGATGTGGTGCATGAATGCCGCGTTGATCTCGGACTTGAGCCGTGGGATGATCCTATCGATGAGATGGTATCAGAAGGAGAGAGAGAGTCCGAGAAACATCGGCACGAATTAAAGCATGTCAGTATTGAAAGTAATTTACGTGGAGAGCTCGCTGTGGCTCGGGATCAGGCCAAGTCAGCGGCGGAAAATCTGAGAGATGCTGAAGCGGATTTACAGAAAATGAAAAAGGAGCTTGCCGCAACGGAGAAAAGCAAAGATGACTCTGATAAAAAATCGATGGTTGCGCCGGTTGGACCATTATCCGAACAACGCGAGACAATGGAACGTCTCAGGCGGCAGATTGAAAACATGAAGGTGGAGATAGGTAATCAGCAGGAGCAAAGACGTAAATTAAGGGAGCAGCTTGAAAGAGAGCAGCATTCCGGTCGCAACCAGGAAATAGTCAGCGAAGACAATAAAACGGATGTAATAGATGAGCAGGTTGAGATGCCCTCAAAAAAAGAACGGCGAATTCTTATTCCGGAGTATAAAGAGGCTTTTCGGAATGCCTGCGGAAATATGCCGGCTTCCCTTGCCGGCGGTGCTATAAAAGCCATCGGCGGGATTGCTTCATATGATACGGCAGCATGGAGGAACTTCCGTTCTCTAAAACGGTTGCCGAATATATACCGTATGCGTATTGGCATTCATTACAGGCTTTTACTGAAGTGGATTCCAGGAAAAGAGCTTTCTGTACTGGATCTTATCCCTCGCCAGGACCTTGAGTCATGGATAAAACGTCATGATGTGTGATATCGCTTGTGGTTGAGCTCAGAGTGCTCAACCTACTTTGCTGTGAACATTAATTACTATTCGCGGAGATTGGCTCTCACTTCGTTCGTTGCCGTCGCTTCGCGCCAGCCTCTACCTTCGGTGGTCGCGGTTAAAAAATTGGTTGCGGCTGAAAGCAGCTTTAGAATGATAAAAATTTGATATTGAGAATGCACTAAATTGAATTGAATCGGTTCTGACAAAGAGAGATGTTCGTTATTGACGAATCTGCTGTTATCATATATGATAACACCATGAATGAGCAACCGACCATATCAGAGCAGTTGAGGAGTAGACGTCAGGAGATTGGACTATCTCTTTCCGAGCTTGCACGGCGAGCGCGAACTTCAGCAGCAACGCTCTCCCGTTACGAGAATAACTGGTCGCGTTTTGAGGTTTATACACTTCGTAAACTTGCATTGGCGTTGGATTGTGACTTGGAACTGAGTTTTCGTCCTAGAGTCAAGCGCAAGGTTCCTTCACTCTCGCGGGAGGAACTGGCCTCCCGGCTGGGACGTCTTTTCTGGGATCATAAACTCACTGCCTATGATTTAGATCTTCATCCTGTATGGGTTGTGGAGCGTGTGCTGGAATACGGAAATCTGGATGATGTTGCTTTGCTGCGCGAAACGATGGGGCAAAAGGCGTTTTTAGCGGCTGTTGCATCTACTAATCGGCTCTCGCCCCGAACTCAAATTTTCTGGAACCACATGCTAGCCATGGAGGGTGTTAAATGCACGAAAAAGTACTCCCGCAACACAGCCTGGAACTGCTGACCTCACTTGAACATAATTCATCGCCTTCTCTGATGAACTGGACATTGGCGGGTGGCACAGGACTGGCTTTTCTGCTTGGACATAGGATATCCGAGGATCTTGACTTCTTCCGTACGGATAAGCTGGACCTCCAAAATCTTCACAGCGTATTCTCTGAATATGGCAAGTATGAAACGCTGCAGGAGGCTGAGGATACATTAACGGTTCTGGTTCAGAATACGAAGCTCTCTTTCTTCTGTGTGCGTGATCCGTTTCTTTTTGATACGGTTCCCCATCGATTTTTTTCAATTGCCTCTGTCAGTGACATTGCACTGATGAAGCTTGTGGCCATCTCTGGACGCGGCAGCCGCAAGGATTTTGCTGATCTCTATCTTATCCTGCAGAACGGTCCAGCGCTGGAGGATTATTTCGACATGCTTCCCCGTAAATACGGCTCCAGTAGGATCAATACCTATCATATTCTAAAAAGTCTGACCTATTTTGAGGACGCTGAAAAAGAGCCTATGCCACGAATGCTTGTCCCGTTTGACTGGGAAGAGTGCAAATCGTTTTTTATCCGGCAGGCTCGCGCAATTGTCCTGCCGTAATTGGCATGAATCCTGATATGTCAATCAACAATACCTGCCAAGTCTCTGTCGTTTGATATGCTCAAATTGGTGGGTTACTTTTTTTATTTTAGTGATGTTTTTGCCGTTGAGTATTACGTTTTATTAACGGAAATACGATTATATTCCATCAAACAAATCAGGGTGAAAAGTTCTTTTTTTAGGAGGGGTGAACGTGCCTATGATGACAAATGGGTTAAGCCCTGTTCTATGAAATCTCAATGTTGTTCCAACATACAAATATAAGTCACGCTTTGTGACAAACTCATCGAGGTACATTTCTCTAACCTTTTTCTTGGCAAGCTCTTCGTTATTCCCAGAAGTTTTCAGGCAATTCCAGTAAAGCATGCCGATTTCCCAGTCTTCAATCAGCCATTGTTCTGAAAGGCACAGGGTATAACCTCACCCATGAGCCATCTTCTCTTAACCCTGCAGTGCAAACGGTTTCCTGATATTTTTTTGATATGACAGGATATGTTTTGACTGTGATTAAGATCTTCTCTCTCATAATTCAACTCGTATATACTGCAATATCAGAACATTTGGAAAGCAGAGAGTTCAGGATGCGTGTTCTGTGGCATTGTTGCGGGAGCCTTTCATAACAAAGCAATGCAATTCGTTTCCCAGAGTCAATCAGACCTTGGATCTCAGAGAGAGTGAGCTGTTGGTCTTTCAAAGTGCTGTTTTCATACTCATTAAAAAGAGCATCATAATCTGACTGAGAGTTAAGTTCCTGTCGTTTGTCCGAAGAAATTCCAAGGTCACGAAAATGAAGGTATTCAACGCCGATGGCATTCAAAGCATTTTTCAAAGCAGTTTTGGAAAAGCCGAATTTACGGCTCAGAGGATTTTTACGGACATCGCAAACAACATTCACATCCATTTGAATAAGGCGGTTCAGATAGGCTTCGAGAGAGATGCCTTCATAACCGATACTACAAATTAATGGTTCCTTTACTACTGGAGTTGCGTCTTTGATGGCTTCCATCTCTTTTTCAGTTAGTAGCTCTTCTGCAATTTTACTTCTTATGGCGTAGTAGGGGAAATTGACATAAACATGACGGATTATCTCATCCTGGTCAAAGTCACTGAACTGTTTCTTCAATGCCCAGATAGCATCTCGCTCTTTATACCCTAGCTTGTCAAAGATGCCCGTCGGCTTTGCCAGCTTCCATTGTTCTGTGTCGTGTAGGAACCCCTTGTTTATCAGCTTTTGCTGGTCAGTTGCTGCTTGAAATGAATAACAACCATAGTTATGGGGAACAAAATCATAAATGTTAGAATCGGAGAGCTGGCAATAGAGAAAAAGAAGTTTTTGCATTTGCTTCCGGCTTAATTCACCACCAAATTGCTCCAGGATGGCTAATAATATCTTTTGTCTTTTAAACATACTGATATTTTTGCATATCTTTGGCTTTAATGCACGAATGAAAAATAGGGGGATGTACAATTATCGGCGTTGTATCCTTATAGTCATTGACGCATAAACACACTGTGCGTTATAGTCCTTTTAGCATAAGTAATAGGACTTTTAACAAGGTTTGTTTTCATTACGAACTAATTGCTTGGAGGTTACTTGTGTATACAAACAATTATAGTTGCTGATAACCCAAAATCAGACCAATGCCGAACAACTCATGCAGGCTGTGCTGAAAGAGGCGTGTTTGAATTAAACTGAGGAGAATGACCGATGATTCATGCTGAATATTTGCGTTTTTTGCAAACATTAAATAGGGACAACGTGTCTGGTAATGTGCGTAAAGTAGCAAATCTTGTGTTGCGAAATTTTGAACTCTTGACTCCACTTTCAACAGCACAAGGTCAGCGTATCAAAAAAATGGTTCAGTTGTGTCAAGAAAACTGGACTGCTATCAGTGCTGAAATTCACCTAGCACCGGAACAGAAGACAGCGCAAACATGTCAAATTACTCAACTCAAAAGTCTTGAAGTTGGCCCGTTTCGTGGGTTCTCACGGCAGGAAGAGTTTGATCTAGCCAGTCGTTTGGTACTTATTTACGGTCCTAACGGTACCGGTAAATCCAGCTTTTGTGAGGCATTGGAATATGGGTTGTTGGGGAGTGTGTCTGAAGCCGAGAGTAAACGATTTAATAATCAATATGACTATCTTAAAAACGCCCATACCAACACCCTTCAAGCACCAATTCTTGTGGGTACGGATAATCAGGGACAAGATATTCCTGTTTCTGCCAATGAAGCCTTATATCGATTTTGCTTTGTTGAAAAGAATCGCATTGACAATTTCTCGTGCATTGCAGCTCAGGCCCCGGCCAAACAAACAGAATTGATTGCTACCCTATTTGGCCTTGATGCTTTCAATGAATTTGTCCGAAACTTCACCCATGATATGGGCGGAAAATATATTGATCTCGAAGGTATCAAAGCAAAGAAAGTGGAAGAAAAACGTCATGCACTTGCCGGTTTCAAGCAGCAGTTAGAGACAATTCCTGAAGAATTAAAGTTACTGGGTGATGAGGAAAAAGAGCTAGCAAAGCAGTATCGTGAAGAGTGCTCTTTTTCTCAACTGATCTCTGAGTTAAGTGAGAGTGCCGAAAATCCGGGGTTGATAAATAGACTTGAGTCGGAATTGCAAAAACCGATTGGCATGAAAAGCAATCTGACAATTGCAGACCTTGACACAATGAAACAATCCATTGAAACAAACATAGGTGAACTCAAAGCCAAACAACAGAAACTTACAGACGCCAGCCAGCAGGTTTCTTTTAAGCAGCTTTATGAGGCAGTGAATGCTCTTCAGACAAGCAGTCCCAATCAGTGCCCTGCCTGCCAGACGTTATTAACACAGGTAAGTGTAAATCCCTACAAACATGCAAGTAGCGAGTTACAGAAGCTTCAGCACTTAAGTGAATTACAAGAAGCAGTTGAAAAGATAATAAAGGAAATTAATAAGTCGTTAACCGAGCTTTTACAAATCATCAAGAACTGCTGTACGCATTTTCCCAAAGGCAATCAACTCTCAGCCTTTCAGGTTATAAGCACAGAAACCTTCAATGTTGAATGGTGGAAGTCTCTACATCAACAATTAGAAGACGGCTTTACCCCTTTGCAGCACGTAGAGATTCAGGTTAAGCGGCTTGAAAATGCCGACATGCTAATTGAGAAAGCCGCTCAGCAAAGAATCAAAAAACAAGAACAACTTAAACGGCTTCGTGAGTTTGCCGCGGAAATAGTCAAACTGCAGACACGCAGAGAAACGGTGAACAAAGCAATTGAAAAGGCCAACGAGGCGATTGAAAAATTTGATACTGACAATGCCCAGCTTATTACGGATGTAGAAGCAGAAAAATCGATTGTCGCACAAAACCATTTAATAGTTGGAACTTATGGCACTTTTGTTCAAAAGCTGAATGCCTATAAAAATGCGTTGCCAGCCCAACTGGTTGCGGACTTGAGCAATTTAGTGGTGATACTTTTCAACGCTTTTAATCGTTATGATGCACCGAATGAACAATTAGCAACTGTTCGTTTGCCGCTCAGTCAAAATCAGAGAATGCAAATATCGTTTCAAGGTAATCCAGAAATTTTCTTTGATGCACTTCATGTTCTGAGCGAAGGACACATTCGCTGTATTGGTTTGGCTATATTGGCTGCAAAAAACATTAAGGAAAATTGTCCGCTTCTGATTTTTGATGATCCGGTTAACGCGATTGATGATGATCATCGTGAGGCTATTAGGAGAACATTGTTTGAAGATGATTTCTTTGAAAATAAGCAGTTAGTATTGGCTTGTCATGGTGAGGAGTTTTTTAAAGATATCCAAAACCTGCTTTCAGCTGAGAGAGTTGAAAAATCCAAAACTTTTGTTTTTTTGCCAAAAAAGGATGAATCTCATATTCGAGTAGATTTTAATTGTACACCACGCAACTATATCATCGCATCCCGCTCCCACTTTGACAAAAATGAAATCAGAGATTCCTTAGATAAATCACGAAAAGCTTTAGAGTCTCTATCAAAAGGGAAACTATGGGTGTATGTACGTAAATATGGTAATGGTAATTTGAGTATAAAAATGTGCTCTGCAACCGCTCCAATTGGGCTTCGTAATTTGACTGAGCAACTCAGGTCGAAAATCGCTAAAACGGATTTTAGTGCGTTAAATAAGAGCATGGTTTTAAAGCATGTTGATGATCTGCTGGGCATCGATGGTGATTCTCGAGAATGGCGGTACTTGAACAAAGGGACTCATGAAGAATCGGGACGGGAGGAATTTGACCGGCATGTGGTAGGCGAAATCGTGACATTATTAGAACTGCTTGATGCCGTGCTCAGCTAATGTTGTAGAATTCTTTTAATTGTAATGCAGGAAAGGAGTACAAATGGATGGTTAAGAATACTATGACTGATTTTCTTTTTTGCTTTGCTTCAGATTGACAGGCTAAAGCTAATATTTCATGAGAAGACTGTCGCGTATGAACGGGTATAGGGCGCGTATTTCGACATTTGACATTGAATTTGTCGTGCAACCCCTAGGGTTGTCATTTGATGCGATTTGTGTAGTAAAGATGAGAGTTGATTTCTTGTTTTTAACATGTTAATGCACAATCCCAATGCGCCTGCAAACAGCGGCTACAGGCGACCTAAATCCGACAGCACCAAACAAAATTTAAACAATACAGAGGAGTGCATATGACCCATGACGATTGGCATGCGGAAACACAAACCCGATTAGACAAAAGCGACATATATATTGCATTAAAGGAAAAATGCGAGGAGGATGCTGCGGGAAAGCAGGTTTTAGAGCTCGTAGATATCGCAACGATTTACGCTTATCAAAGAACAAAAACGATTCTTATGCACATGGGGGAATTTACTCTCCATGATGGTGACCACCTGTTTAGAGTTTTGATGCTAATGGAGAAGCTGATCTCACAGGAACAAATTGTTAAGCTTAGTGTGCCCGAATTAATGTTGCTAATTCTAAGTGCATTTTTTCATGATATTGGAATGGCACCTGATGTGGAGGACGTTCTATCTTGGAAGAAAGGTTGGGATGATTCACCGGCATTCAACGGGGAAGTTGATGAAAAAGAATTTAACAAATTTCAGAGATATTATTTATCAAGGCCTGAACAAATCTCTAAGCTTGAGGCTTATATTAGCAAGGGAAACAACAGTGGGGCTGATTTAATAAAAAACTACCTTATTGCAGATTACATTAGAATGACCCATGCTGAGCGTGCTAGGGAGATTATAAAAAAGGATTGGCTTGAAAAAATAGTATATAGAGATACAGACCTTACCGTTGAATTTGCAGGTGTATGCTTTAGTCACAATGAAGATCCACTTTCAATTTTAGATTTAGACCAAAATTATCTCTGTGGACCTGAAGTGTATGCAAACTTACAATTAGTAGCGGTTATCCTAAGACTTTCGGACCTACTTGATTTTGATGCAAAGAGAACTCCATCCGTTTTGTATTCTCATTTGTTTGTAAGGCACCCAATTTCAATTATAGAGTGGAGTAAACACCGGTCTGTTGAAGCATGGACTATTAATTGTAAGACCATTCAGTATCATGCGAAGTGCAGTCATCCAGCGATTGAGGCTTCTATTCATGCTTTTTGCAACATAATTGATAATGAATTAAGTGCATGTAACAACATTATTTCAACAATAAACGAATTTAGCCGAAGTCGTAATGGGAAAATTAATATTAATATTCCACTTAAAGTTGATCGTTCAAAAATTGAGACAAAGAAGGATATTGATGGAAAGCCAATTTATCTATATAGAGAAACCCAATTTAATCTAAGTAAGAATCAAGTAATTGATTTGCTGATGGGAACAAAGTTATATGGTGATCCAGAAGTTGCGCTTAGAGAGCTTTTGCAGAATTCAATCGATGCTTGTTTACTTAGAAGTGCGCTAGAGAATAGTTGGGAAACGAACTATACACCAAAAATACACATTAAATACTATACTGAAAACCATGAAGATATACTTGAAATCATTGACAATGGAACAGGGATGGATCAAAATATTATTGATTCATACTACTCAAAAGTAGGATCTTCTTTTTATAAGTCGTCTGAATTCTTTGACTTAAAGTCACAGTCAAAAGCACAATTCACGCCAACGTCAAGATTTGGAATCGGCATATTATCGTGTTTTATGGTTGCAGATACTTTGGTCGTAGATACCAGAAGAGTTTATGGACCTCATAAATCTAGCGAGCCAATAAATTTAAGAATTGAAGGACAAGAAAGTATCTTTTGGATTAAGCGAGGTCAACGAGCTGTTCCAGGCACATCCACGAAACTGTATCTTCGAAAAAATAAGAACCCATGGGATAGGATGAACGAAGATGAGTTCATAACATCTGTAGAAAATGTAATTCCAAATCCTCCTTTTAATATACAGATTGAAACCAAGTCACATAGCAAAACAAAAGATGAAAACAGCTTTAAAGAAATCAACGCTATAACACTTAAAAATCATTCATGGAAAGCGCATGAGAACATTAAAGAATTTAGTATTGAGTTTAGTGATACAGAAAAAGGATTCGTTGGGTCTGCTGTTATTGCAATATTAGAAAGCCATGATTTGCCTACATCTGAAATTCAGATGACATCTAAGTCGATAGAAATAGAAGGTGATTCATATAATTTAGAAAAAAGTATAAGTACAGGAGGCAAGGAAATACACGAATCTACAACTTCTATTACAATTGATGAAAATGGGCAAATCGATCAATCTTCTTCCTGTAACTTTCTGTTTAAATCACAGTCAAGATTGTCTTTGCATGGAATAGACATACCTTCGTCTTTATTTCCAGAATCTTGGCGAATCCAAAATAATCAAGTTAAATTTGACTGGCCATTTCCAATACTAATTGTAGTCGATATTTGTGGTAAAATGGATTTGGATCTAAATTCTTCGAGAACTCAAATCATAATGACAGAGAAATGGGTAAAGTTTGAAGAAAGACTTTCCCTCGAAATTTGTTCAAGTATTGCAAATTCGGTGACACCTGACTACTGGGAGGAACTAAAAAAAGTATTAAGAGGTAATACAAAAAATGAAATATTTATTAGAGGCCTCAATGATGTAACCTTGACTGATTAAATGTAGAAAAAATAGCTGTGTTTATGAAACGTGAAAAGAAATCTTTGGGGGATGGGTGATGAAAAATTACGAATTAAACCCGCTTAACAATTATATTAATCAATGGAAACAAGTTTCTACGGGATTGCAATCACATATAACGCGAATTAATGAACAAAATAAAACGCGGCTGGATACTTTTTGCAAAATAAAACCTCTGGCCTACCAGCTTCAGGATTTAACTCAGCATACAAAAATTATAAGTAGTTGGCAGAAAGCTTTTTACAAGGACTGGAATTCCACATTTGATGTAGTCCGACGTGCATTCAAAGAACTACCACCAAGAATGCAACGAGCTTTATTAGAGTTGGCTGAACATGGTTGGTATTTAGATTTCGAAATTCCCTTTACTGAACTTTGGAAATTACAGAAAGCATTTGAGGAAGGGGAAATTGCTCAAGCGGAAAATGCATTGATAGAGTACTATGATGATCAAGCAGACGAAATAGAAAAATATATAATTGATAAATTTCCGCATAGAGAACACATTATAAGATCTGCATTCAAAGCTCATGCCGGAGGTGAATATAATTTATCAATTCCAGTTTTTCTGTCGCAGACCGACGGGATTTGCAAAGAAGTCTTTGATGGATATTTATTCATGAAAGACAACAAGAAACCATGTACCGCTCTTTACTTGAAGAAAATAGCAGCTGATGCATATAAAGCTGCAATATTCAGCCCCCTTGCCGTGACAACCTCAATAGGGGCTTCAGAAAGAGAGAGGGCAGATGATTTTACTGGACTTAATCGTCATATGGTTTTACATGGGGAATCACTGGATTACGGGACTAAAACAAACAGTCTCAAATCACTATCTTTGCTTAACTATGTAACTCAAGTGTTTTTGTTTGGGAAGCCCACTAAGGATGTAAAAGGTGAGTCCACAAAAGGTTGAAATTATTGAGTTTCATAAACAAGGGTTAATAAAAATGCACGTATTGAAAAAATGACTAACAGTATTTGAGGGACACAAATGAAGCTTCCACCAAAACCCAGTAAAGCAATAGTTAATGACTCTCTGGAAACATGGACAACGCTTGAAAATGATACCCTTCAAGAAAAGTCATTAAGTTTGTTGTTTAACGAATTATGTCCCGGTAATACAAGAATCGAAAATGTGTTACTGAAAGTAAGTGCATTGAATGATTTTTACAGTACCAATATTTATGACACCTATACTGTGGCAAAGCACATATTGAGCTGTAATATTGATTCGGATCTTGAAAATGGCGACTTTGGTTTGGTGAACAAGATAGCACTTGTAGAGATTAGCGGGAAAAAGAAGAACTTTTATTCTTTTGCTTCAAAATATTGCAGTCATCACAAACACGAGATATATCCAATTTATGATTCATATGTTGTGAAAATGCTGATGTATTTTAAAAAGAAGGATAAGTTTTGTTATTTCAAAAAGGATGATTTGAAAACCTATGAGGCATTTCTGGGAGTCATAAGAGTATTCCAAAAGTTTTATGGATTAAAAGATTTTTCACTTCGTCAAATAGACATATATCTATGGTTGGCAGGCAAGGAATTCTTTCCCAATAAATATTGAGGATAAAATGAGGAACTTTAGTTATGGCATTACTAGCTGAAGAAGTTGTTGAGGAGTGGTTGAATCGACAGGGGTATTTCACTATCCGTGGTATCAGGTTGGGTGTGCATGAGATAGATTTGCTTGCGATTAAACCCAAAAAGAATGGAAAATATGACTGCCGTCATATAGAGGTCTCAGTGTCTACCAATCCGATTGCGTATAATGCGCTCGCCGCGCATTACTCAATTCCGTTGCACGGAATCTGTTTTTGGAAGGGCCAGATTATTAGTAGACTATGCCTGATGTAGTAAAGAGCAAGTGAGTGAGTGGATTGAGAATAAATTCAATTACCCGAAGGTAAAGCTGCGGAAAGAACTTTGTCTCGGCACATGGGCAAAGAATTTTGTCGTCAATGTTGGTAAACATGAAGAATAGCTGGATTTATTTGAAAAAGCCGGTGTGAAAATCATCCGGTTTGTTAATTTAGACTTTATGGCTAAAAAATAGCTAAAAAATGAATGTTTTACTGTTGACGTTACCGGTGTTTTGGGTATATATTGGTTCTCATGAGCGCAAAACGTACTATGACATTGAATCTAACGGATCGTGAAATGCTTGTTCTTGAGCAGCTTGCAGCGAAAAAGGACCTGAGCAAAACAGGTGTTATGAAATTAGCACTTCGCTTGTTGCAGACTGTCGATGAACGGATCGAACCAGGTAAGAAGCTTGTGGTCGAAGATGAATCAAAGAATGAAAAGAGTGAGTTAGTCTTTTTATGAATGAATCCATTGTATATCTTCTGAAGACGGAGAACAGCACTTTTGTTAAGGCCTCTCTATTTGACCAGGTAACTGATGACCACCTTGCCATGTGGAACAACGAGTGGGTTCCGGTGATGAAGAAGCATGCAGGTGATTTGAAATTAAAGGATGCACCAGAAGATTCACATTGGAATTGGAAGAAAAAATTGGCACAGGTTGAACACCTGCTTAGCTATCAGTCGTTTGCGCTTGTTTGCGAAGGTGTCCTACAAGGATTGATGATTGTCAGTAATGTTAGGTCTGCAAAGATACAAGAACAGTTTGGTAAGCCCGTTGTTTATGTGGAATTTGTTTCCACCGCACCTTGGAACCGGGCTGAAATAAACAAGCCTGTAAAATATCGAGGTGTGGGACGAGTTTTTATATTAGCGGCCATTGAGAGTAGCCGTGAGATGGGATATGGGGGACGCGTAGGATTGCATTCATTGCCTCAGGCTGAGCGGTTCTACGAAAATAAATGTGGATTTAAGCGTTTGGGGCCGGAATCCACGCATCAAAATCTGTGCTATTTTGAGATGACATCATCTCAGGCAGATTTGTTTTGTCAGAATATGAAGTAATGGAGTTATATTATGAAACTCAACTATCCGAAAGAGTGGTATGAGAAAAGTGCTCTGATTGAAGGCGATGACGAGATCGGGGCAGGCGCACCTCCTGTTGATTGGTGTGCGCGAGAAGATGAGGGTGGCATTGAATCCCGGATTGCATTAGGTCAGTTCGTTGAGCTATGGAGACGCGATAAGGGATGGAATGCTGAGAGGTTGGCTAGCGAAGCCGGTATTGACACTGTTGAAGTTCTTGAGCTTGAAAAAGACCCGCGTCATGAACCGGAACCTGATGCGGTGTATAAACTTTCAAAAGTTTTTGGAGTTTCCAGTCGTAAAATGATGGAACTGGCCGGTCTTGTGCAGAATAGAAATCCATATCTTCGAGAAGAGGCAATCCGTTTTGCCGCACAGGCAAGCCCTCTTTCAAAGCTGACGGATGTAGAGCAACAGTCTCTGGAAGCATTTGTGAGTGCTCTTACATTGACAAACTGAAGGATGTGAAATGCAAGCACTTGTGCTCAAGCCCAGAGTTCGAAAGGACATTAAATCAAAAGTTGATCGATTATTATTAGAGTTAGGTAATCCCGAACCACCGCTAAGACTAGAGGAAGTTCGGGAGTTACTGGAACTTGATTTGAGTTTCTTTAGCGGTGAGTCAGATGGCTTACTTAATGTCGCGTTTAGTCGGTTAAAAAGAGCTGGGAAGCAGATCATCAAGCGACCAACCCTATTACGTGATGCCGTAAAAAGATTTGACCTAAGAGCATTATACCTACCTGATCGGAAACGTATCTTAATTGATGACGAAGTGCCAAAACCAAAACATCGTTGGTTGGAAGCACATGAGATCGGACATGATATATTACCTTGGCATGGAGATATGATGTTGGGCGATGATGATATAACACCCACGCCTTCTGTTCGGGAAAAAATTGAAACTGAAGCTAACTATGCTGCTGGTTCTTTACTCTTTATGACTGATCGCTTCAAACATGAGTGCAAAGATTTTGAGCCAACGATTAAATCAGCACAAGTTTTGAAGAAAAGATATGAGAACACGTTTACTACAACTCTGTGGCGAATGATCGAATATATGGGAGAAGACAATCCGATGTTTGGATTAATAGGTCAGCATCCTTCTGATTACGCAAATGACAAACCGAACTTTAGACATTTAATTCCTTCAAGTTCATTTAATGAAATGTTTGAATTTCCATCTATTGAGCATATGACCACAACAATCATGAGTTATTGTAGGCGAGGAAGAGGTCCATTAGGAGAAAAAAAGGTCGTTTTGAAAGGGCGTGATGGTTCACGTCACGAATTTTATATGGAAACCTTCTTCAATGGATATGACGCACTTACTCTTGGCCGATATAGAAAAAAATTGCCAACGTCCATTTTAATGCCGAAGTTATTCTAGCTACCAATATTTGTTTGCTCTATAGCTTTATTCTGAGGCTTTGAGCCAACTTAGTGTGTCAGCACTGGGTTGGCTCTTTTTTGTATCTATAATATACACTCTGTTGTTTACAAAATAAACCGTAAATGTTAAAAATGTAAACATGAAAAGGAGTATACTTATGAACGGCGGGGATAATGTGTTCGGAGAGCGCCTCAAACAGGCGCGGACGATGAAGGGTTGGTCACTGCGAGAACTGGCTGTGGCAACTGATGGCAAAGTCTCTCATAATGCCCTGGCACGCTATGAGCGAGGAGAGATGTCACCTGGTAGTGATATTCTGGTTGCGGTTGCTATGGCAGTTCAGCAACCGGCTGATTTCTTTTTTAGGCCCTTTACGGTTAACCTTGGAGAAATCAGTTACCGCAAAAAATCTACTTTATTAGGAAAAAAAGTTAAAGCCGCTGTAGAGCAGGCACAGGATTTCTTTGAGAGATATTGTGAAGCAGAGGAGCTGACTGGCAATATTATTTCATATGAATCACCATTTTCACGGTTTGGGAAAATTACCAGCCCTGAAGACGCGGATGAGTTTGCCGAAAAACTACGCGAGAAATGGAATTTAGGTGATGATCCAATTCCTAGCGTGATTGGTTTGCTGGAACGCAAAGGTTTTAAGGTCTGTGAGTTGGAACTGGACCAAAAAATGGATGGATTCTCTGCGGAAGCGAATGGTAGACCGTTTGTTGTTCTGGGGCAGATTGATAATAAGCCTCGTAAACGTATGACCTGTGTACATGAGGCTGCGCATATCATTTTGCCGATGCCCGACGATGAAAAACTTGAGGAGAAGATTGCATACCGTTTTGCTGGAGCGTTTTTACTTCCAAAAGAGGTTTTTGTTTATGAGTTTGGGAAGTTTCGCCACCGGATAGGATTAAGTGAGCTAATGGAGCTTAAAGATGTGTTTGGTGTTTCCATGATGGGTATAATGATGCGTGCCAAACAGCTTCAGATGATCTCTAATGAAACGCATGTGAAGTTCTGCAAGTATGCAAACAAGCACGGGTGGCGCAAAAAAGGCGAACCGGATGATGGGTGTTGTATGTGCGATGAAACTCCCGCCCGTTTCAAACAGTTAGTCAGGCGAGCCGTCGCAGAGGAGAGGATTACACTATCTAAAGGCGCTGCACTTTTGAAGCAGGATTTGAATTCATTCCGCAAGGAACTTCAAGGCATGGTGGTTTAATACGAATGAAAGTTGCGGTCAAAGATGCAAATATTCTGATTGATCTCATTGAGAGTGACCTTCTTGGGCTCTGGTTTAAGTTGGGAATTCAGACTTACGTTTCAGACCTTGTTCAGCTTGAAATAATAGAGGATGAACAAAAGAGAGTCTTTAACTCTTTTGTCGATGCGGGTTTAATCATAGTTGAGTCATTAACATCAAGTGAATTGATTTCAGCAAGTAAAAAGCGCGATACACATAATATCAGCATTGAGGATGCTTCAGCGTTGATAATTGCTTTGAAAAAAGAAGCAATATTACTGTCGGGTGATGCCAAATTACGCAAAACAGCCGTAGGGGAGGGTGTTAAGGTCTATGGGGTAATATGGGTTTTTGATCGTTTGGTTGAAGAGAGTCTACTTCCTCCTGATGGTGCGATCAGAAAATTACAAGCACTGTTAGAGTCCGGCTCATTTCTTCCCAAGGCAATTTGTGAGAGCCGAATATCTGAGTGGGGCAGAATTCGGTGAGTTGAACGTAATTTTAGATATGGGCATTGCATGATGTGCTTGAATCATTAAAGCCGCCGCCGGCAATGATCTTCTAAATTTGATGATGTTGGGGAGATAAGCGAGGCAGGTGTATAATTTAAATATAAACAAAAAAACTGTTTATCTTGCATATTTTGACGAGATGTATTACATTAATACTCGAATATGAAGAATAAATAGGAGCATTTATTATGATTTCAACATTTAGAATCAGGAATTTCCGGTCTATTCTGGATATGACCGTTGACTTTCGTTTTGCGGAGGGCAAGGCACCTAATGGATATAAGTCATCGGACATGCTTCCCTTTGTTGAAGTTCCAAAAGGAGATCGTATTGTCCCTTGTCTTGCTTTGTTTGGGGCTAACGCATCAGGAAAAACGAATGTAATTCGTGCACTGAGTACTTTCCGAAATGCAGTATTGAATAATGTTATTAACTACTGCGAGCTAAACAAACTACATGATGATAGCGAAACAACGATTTTTGATATTGAGTTTTTCATTTATAAGGATCAATTTACCTATTCAATTGATTATCGCAAGGATGGAATCCGCAAAGAAAAGCTTTTAAAAAATGGAAAACCTTTATTTGAGGTCGAAAATTTAAAAGGTGAGTTTTCAAAACAGGTCAAGACAGAGAATTATTCAAAAGATAGGCTTCAATCCATTTTGGATGTGGAATGTTCAGATGGCCAGAATCGGCAAGCATTCACATTTTTATCACGAGTAGGGAAGAATTATAAAGGCCTCAACCGTGATTTATTGAATGTTTATAGTTATATGGATCTGAAATTTATGATCCTTCTGGATAACGACATATCTCTGCCATCTTCGGTAGATAATCTGAAGCATTACTTTGATGGAGACCAAGAAAAAGCATTGGCGGAAATAGTTGATCTCGTGCGTAAACTCGATATTGATATCAAGAATATTGAAATTAAGCGAGAAGAGGTAGAACAATACAAAGAACCTCCCGCTAATATGCGTTTTTCTGGAAAACTGCTTGATAGAAACAGTTATGAAGCTATTAATATAGTGTCTCATCACACAAACTTGAATGGGAACGATGTGCCATTTGATTTTATGGATGAGGAATCTGAAGGTACTATTCGTATTGCAGGGTTGATTGGAACTATGCTGTTTGCACTTAAAGGAGGTCATGTCCTTTTTGCCGATGAGCTGGATTGTTCCCTTCATCCGCTCTTGTTGCGTGAGCTGATTCGTTTGTTTAAAGATAAGCGGTATAATACCAAAGGTGCTCAGCTCGTTTTTACAACCCACAATACGGACATTCTTGATGATTCGATATTGCGGGTGTCGGAAGTAGCGATCATCCGTAAGACATTGAAGACAGGCTCAATGATTAAGCGAATTGTTGATTTCAAAGAAGATGGAATGGATGTTCGCAATGTAACTAATTTTCGCAAGCAGTACCTTGATGGATTTTATTCCGGTGTGCCGCATCCTTCGATTTAAAGGAGCCTGATTGATGAAACGTTACATTGTCATTTGCGAAGGGCGATCGGAATTTGTTTATATTCAGAGATTATGCGGAGCTTTTCGATTGCATTATGCCTAGCTATCGGAAAGGAGATTTGCCGCCAAAATTGCTTCTGAGAAGCAACTCTACATTTTACGGTTATGACTTTTACATTCAGATCGAAAGATATTCACCGATTTAATAGACTTACACAGAGGAATAATAATATGCGAGTAAGATCATTTTTCACACTTTTGTTGTTGTTGAGCGTAACTTCATGTGCTTTTGTTAAAAATGGAAAGGTTGTGCGGAGAACTATAACCCCCGAAATTATACCTGTTACGCAGGGGGCCATTCAGAACGCGGGGGCCGGTACTGAGGTCTGGCATGGCGGGGAAAAGGATGGTCTGACCAACCTTGTAAAATATGCGGTACGTGTCAGCGATTATTCCGTGAACTCTATGATTCGAGTCAAATGGACGGATTATGAGATGGAAGAGGGCAAGTACCTCTTTGAAAAAATGGACAGGAATTTTGAGTATTGCATCAAGTATGGACAGAAACTGACGATCGGGTGTTTTTTGACGAGTGACAGCAGCGGACCCAAAATTGACGGGGCATTGTGTGCTTATCCTGCTTATGTTCATGAGGCCCTGCAGAAAAGTCCGCAGAAGGATATCAAATATGAAGTTCGCTATCATAAACTGACTCGCTGGGAGCCCAATTTCGAAAATTCCTATTTTTTTGAGCGCTATAATGCTCTATTGAAGGCGTTTGCCGAGTATCTGGAACAACCATTGACTGTGGATGGGAAAACGGTTCAGCGTCGGAAGATGATCCGATATATTGAAATGCGTCATTTCGGCTTCTGGGGCGAGGGCGCCTATCCCAAAAAGCTGATTCCCGCCAACTCGGCATGTCTGATTCAATTTGCCGATTCCTTTGCCCGAAATCTGTCGAAGATTCGTATTCTAGTTCCTACCAATGGAATGGTATATGTGCCCTCTCTATACGATTCGCTCAAAGATTATCACTTTCATCTGCTGACTACAAAGAATGAAGCGGGGCTGTTTGGAATCTTTCGTGATAACTGGGGCTGGGATGAACGATCGAGCTATTTTCAGAAGATCTATTATCCCTCAAATAAATATGAGAAAGATGGCGTCAGGATGTATGAGCTCATTCGTGATCGCTGGAAGGTTGCGCCGTTGATCGGAGAGCCGGGGCAGACCTACCCAAAGGGAGATTTTCATCCGTACTCCTGTCTGATGCAGCAGGTGAACTACATGCACCCCGCTGTTGTGCGCAATTGCAATGTTTCGACCGGGGCCGGGAAATCTGTAACAAATCCGACCACATATACCATTCTTAAAGATCAACCGGCGCTTGATCAGTTTCACCAGGCCTATTCTATCATCGGCTTTCGCTATCTTTTTACATCTGCTGAAGTTGAAAGAGAGGGATGCAATTTATCAATTGCCATTAATTGGCTTAATATCGGACTTACTCCCACCTATGACGTATGGGATATCCGCTTCTTTATCAAAGATGAATCCGGAAAAGAGATATGGTCGGGTGTTTCATCGCTGGATCTGCGAACGATCTTGCCCTCTGATAATCTTACTCCGGGGGTGGTTGATAGCTCGTGTTCAAAAAGGCATACGGACCGGTTTTCAGGGGTGCCGAAAAACGGCAGGTTGTATCTTGAAATTGTTGATCCGGTTGGGGTATCCCCGAATATGGCTTTAAGCATTAAAGGGCGTACGATCGAAGGGGCCTACCCACTGTAAGAGGGGTGCATCTCAGTTTCGTTGATGATATCCGGCTGATGCCGGATAAATAAACGAATGACGGTTGATAACGAGGTGAAATAGTTGTACGATCTATCCATATCAAAGCAGGGGAAATTCGGTAATAACTCTAATTGTGCAATGCCACAATATGACTTTGATACCCGTGTGCCGAAAAAATAGACCAGAAAAAAATAAAGAGAAAAATAATGGGAATGATTAAATCACAGAAGGAGATTATCGAGATATCCAAAATGGCGGAACTTATTTCCCGGTTGTTACAGAAAAGCCTTTCATGGGTAAGTCCTGGAATGTCTACCTTTGCCCTTGATGCAATGATTGAAGCGGAAATAGATAGAATGGGGGTTGTTGGTCCCTGCAAGGGTTATGAAGGATTTCCCGCCGTCTCCTGCCTTTCAGTCAATGACCAGGTTACGCATGGAATTCCTGATGGAACCCGACTGCAGGAAGGTGATATTATCGATATCGATCTCGTGATTGAAAAAAATGGCTACTTCGCAGACTGTTCCAAAACCATCGGAGTGGGAAAAATTTCCAAAGAGGCCTCTCGCCTGATGTCGGTTACCGAGGAATGCCTGAGTCGAGGAATCAAAGCCGCCATGCCTGGAAATACTCTGGGGGATGTCGGTTTTGCCATTCAGAGTCATGCGGAAAGTAACAGCTACTCTGTGGTGAGAAACTATACAGGACATTTTATCGGTCTGGATATGCATGAGGACCCAATGGTTGCAAACTATGGCACCCCGCACAAGGGGATGGAGTTGAAACCTGGAATGATTTTCTGCATAGAGCCTATGATCAACCAGGGGAGCCGGGGGGTAATTACCCGAGGCTGGGATGCCCGGACCCGTGATGGCAAACTGTCTTCCCGTTGCGAGCACATGGTTTTTATTACAGAAAGAGGCAATAAGGTTCTCACCTTCCACTAAGATAGTAGTACAAATTATCAGGGGAAATTTAATGAAGGAATATGATAGACATCTGAACAGCGGGGAATCGGTTTATGGAAAGTAATAAAGAGATTGTTTCCGCTGACTATTATGTGGACACCCCGGAGAGGCGCACCTTGAACCTTGAACCCGAGGGGCTTCCCTGTATTCCTGTTCTGGGGTGTAGCCACTATAAAAAGGCAAGAAAATCCACCACCGAGCATGTGCATCCCGGCTGTCTGGAAGTCTCATTCTGTCAAAGAGGATCACTTGTTTTTGAGAGTGCTGGCCATACCTTTGACTTCCTGCCCGGGAAGATATTTGTTTCGCAGCCGGATGAGTGGCATCGGTTGCGAACCAATCCGAAGGGGCTCGTGATGTACTGGCTGTTCTTTCGCTTTCCGGCAGAGGGCGGCTGTTTGCTTGGACTTCCTCCAGATGAATCACGCTGGCTTGATCAGGCATTGCGTAGCTTTGCACATCGCCTTTTTGATGGCACGGCTCGGGTGAGGCAGGCCTTTCAGCGTTTTTTTATGTTTTATGATACTCTTCCAGCAGGTACGGCTCATAGGCGTCTGGAGTTGAAAAATACCGCAATGGAACTGCTTCTGGCATTAATTGAAGCTAGTGAAATACAGTCACGGGAGTCGCATGCTGACCGGATTGAGCCGTTGCTGATGGAGATGCAGGCACACCCGGAGCTTCCTTTTCATATAGATGATCTTGCTCGTAAATGTTCCCTCTCTGCCAGTGCGCTCACAACCCTTTTTAAACAAACCACTGGGTTGCCTCCGCATGCTTTCCTGCTGGGGTGTCGGATTAAGCGTGCCAAAGAGATGCTGGATATTACAGGAACTAGCATTTTGCAGATTTCCTCCAAGTTGGGTTTCTCCTCATCTCAGCATTTCGCAACCCATTTCAAGAAAGAAACCGGTCTTACTCCATCGGAGTTTCGTAGAGAAAGGCACTCTTGAAAATCAGGTAGAATTCGAGCTGTACTACTATCATTCATTTTTTTATTTTTTTTATTCACGTTTTTTTGATTAAAAAATTGGGGTAAAAGATCTGTTGCAGGGCAAATGTATTCGCGTATGTCCAATCCGACTGTCGAGGCCTTTGAGAAGAAAATGGCTGTCTTGGAAGGTGGCGTGGGCGCACTTGCAACTTCGGCCGGGCAGACCGCATCCGCTTTTTCTGTTATGAATATTGCGCAGTCGGGGCAGCATGTTGTTGCGGCTTCCAAGTTTTACGGTGGTACATTCAATTTGTTTGAGTATTCGCTGCGGAAATGCGGAATTGATCCCTCCTATCATGGATTCTCCTATACCGAGACATTCGGCAAGATGGCATTTTTTTTGAAAAAGTCAAAAAAAAGTCAAAAAAGTCACTTTCCGGGGTTGAAGAGCATAAGCACTTTTGCTAATATTAGTAATCCGTATGAAAATTGTAATATTATTAGGTGCTCCTGGTTCCGGTAAAGGTACTATTGCTGGCCGCTTGGTGGCGCATAACTCAGGCTTTAAGCATGTGTCTAGTGGTGAGTTACTGCGGGATGCCGTGAAACGCCAAACACTGGCTGGTTTAGCGGCTGAGGATTTCATGAAGCGCGGGGAGCTGGTCCCGGACCAGGTCATTGCCGATATGATTAAAGATTATATTGCGGATGTTAAGGGGGAGTGCACGTTGCTACTTGATGGTTTCCCCCGCACGGTTGTGCAGGCCGAGATTTTGGATCAGGTCATTGAGGGCAGCGACGCTGAGCTGCAGGCAACTGTGTTAATGGAAGTAGCAGATGAGATTTTATTTGAGCGTATCGCAGGACGGCGTACATGTCCGAAGTGTGGTGCGGGGTTTCATATTAAAACAATACGTCCAGTAAAGGATGGTATTTGCGATGCATGTGGGACTGGATTGGTGATTCGGAAAGATGACAATCCGGAAACAGTGAAAAACCGTTTGGCAGTATATAAAGTGCAGACAGTTCCTTTGATTGATTTTTACAGCGCCCGTGGCGTTTTAAAGAGAATCGATGGATTTGGTGTGATTAATGATATAGTTGAACGAGTTAGACAAGTTTTAATATGAGCAGGATAGTTTTAAAAAGTGCGGCGGAATTAGAGACAATGCGTGATAGTTGCCGGATGTCGGCTGAGGTTCTTCAAGCGATGACCGCTGAAGTAAAACCTGGAGTGACAACCGGTGAGCTGGATGAAAAAGCGCAGGTGATGATCAAGAAGATGGGGGCGAAACCATCCTTTCTTGGATATTCAGGATATCCCGCTGCATTATGTGTTTCGATTAACGAAGAGGTGATCCATGGGATACCGGGGCGTCGTGAGATTCTGCCGGGAGATCTGGTCAGCCTTGACGTTGGAGTTTATTATAACGGATTTCACGGGGACAACGCGACAACAGTTATGGTTGGAGCGGTAGACCCTGAGGCAATTCGATTGGTTGAGACAACTAGACGGGCTTTGCAATTAGCTATTGCGGCAACAAAGCCTGGAGGACGGCTTTCGGATATCTCCCACACTATAGAGTGTGTTGCGAAAGCATCTGGTTGCTCAGTTGTTCGGCAATTTGTGGGTCACGGCGTGGGGCATCACCTTCACGAAGAACCACAGATCCCGAACTACGGCGCACCGGGACGCGGCCCCGTTTTGAAGCCTGGAATGACACTGGCGATTGAGCCAATGGTTAATCTGGGTAGAGCGGAAGTTGTTGTTTTGGACGACGATTGGACAGTTGTAACGCGGGATGGGCAACCATCTGCGCACTTTGAGCACACCGTGGCAGTGCTTGAAGAAAGTGTGGAAATTCTGACGCTGGCATAAGAATTTCTGATTTTTTTGATAGACAAGGTGATGGACATTTGGTTTAATCCACAGCCTTTTTTGAACAAGGAGTAAACCATGAAAGTTCGTAGTTCTGTGCGACGCATGTGTGAGCGTTGCCGAGTGGTACGCCGCCAGGGAATTGTACGTATTATTTGTACAAATCCGAGACATAAACAGCGTCAGGGATAATTGGAGAAAGCACCATGCCGAGATTGATGGGTGTGGATATACCGGGTAGAAAACGTATTGAGTTTTCCCTGCGATATATCCACGGAATAGGCCCCAAAAGGGCAAATAATGTGGTCGAGAGTTGTAAGATCGACCCCGCTAAGAAAGCTGATGACTTGTCTCCTGAAGAGATCAGGCAGATTGTTGGTTTTATACAGGAAAACTATCGGGTCGAGGGTGATCTGAGACGTGAAACATCTCAGAATATTCGTCGTTTGATTAGTATCGGTACGTATCGGGGTTTGCGCCATAAAAGAGCGTTGCCTGTAAGAGGTCAGAGAACAAAGACAAATGCCAAGACTAGAAAAAGTGGCAAACGTTCTTCTCTGGTACGTGATAAGAGTAATGCCCGCGGGGGAAAAGGTAAGAAATAACCCGGTCTGGATATGCCAGCCCGGCAGTGTGATGATTTAATGACTGCCGGATGTATTTATCCACCAAAAATTTGAGGCCTAACGCATGAGCGAAATAGCTGTTAAAGAAGCTAAAAAAGAAGCGAAGGAAGTAGATACTCCTGTTGCTGAGCAGGAAGTTAAAGCTCCTGTTGCTGAGCCGAAAGCTGAGCCGAAATCTAAGCCGAAAACTGAGCCGAAAACTGAGAAGAAAGCTGAGAAGAAAGCTGAGCCGAAAGCTGAGAAGAAAGCTGAGCAGAAAGAAGCTGCCAAGGTTGCGGAACCTGCGGAAAGCGGGGATGCCAAAGATGAGAAGGCTCCCGAAGCTGCCGCCGATCCTAAAAAGCCGAAGAGTGAAGCTTCAGGTATTATGAATGCGGGCCAAGAGGAGGCTGATAAAGCCGCCGAGACTGCTCGTAAAAAAGGTAGAGGCAAATCAATACCAGCTGGTATTGCGTTTGTTCGTTCAACCTTTAATAATACGATTGTTTCAATCGCGGATGCCCGTGGCGGAGTTATCTCCTGGAGCTCAGCTGGTAAAGCTGGTTTTAAGGGATCCCGTAAAAGTACCGCATTTGCGGCCACTATGGTTGCTCAGGATGCTGCCCGTAAGGCAATTTCCAAAGGCATGCATGAGGTTGAAGTAAGGATTCAGGGTGCAGGTTCCGGACGTGAGTCTGCTGTGCGTGCGATTCAACAGGCGGGTATTAGCGTATCTTGCATTAAAGATTGTACGCCGATTCCGCATAATGGCTGTCGTCCCCGCAAACGTAGGAGAGTTTAAGATGGGTAGATATACAGGACCCGCTTGCCGCATTTGCCGCCGCGAGGGTCAGAAATTATTTTTAAAAGGCGCTCGTTGCTATATGTCAAAGTGCGCTATCGAAAAGGGAGCCCCGGCTCCTGGTCAGCATGGTTCACGCCGTGGCAGAAAAATGTCGGAATATGGCCAGCAGCTTCGTCAGAAGCAGTGTCTGCGTCGTCAGTACGGCATGCAGGAACTTCAGTTCAAGCGCTTCTTTCAGGAAGCTCATCGTCGTACAGGCGTTACGGGTGATATTCTGTTGCAGTTGCTTGAAACCCGCCTTGATAACCTCGTTTATCGCTTAGGGTTTGCTGCATCACGTCGTGCTGCACGTCAGTTTACATTACATGGGCATATTGCCGTTAATGGTAGAACCGCCACAATTCCTTCTATGACTTTGAAGGTTGGTGATGTAATTGAAGTTCGTGATCGTCCGCGTGGCCGTGATTTGGCTGCACGTGCTCTGGAATCCGCCACAACTCAGCAGACACCTGAGTGGTTGACTCTGGATAGAAAGACGTTCCGTGCCGAATTGATCAGCATTCCGACTCGTGAGCAGATTGCTCCTGTCGTGGATGAGCAGGCTATTGTTGAGTTGTATTCACGCTAAGCATAATTATGTGCTGGTGGCCGTAGCCTGCTTGTTGTCTGACAGGTGGGTAGGCGGTCTGAAAGGATGGAAACATGCCGATTCGTTTGAGTCGTTTTGAAATGCCCAAACGGGTGCAGAAGGATGAAACTACCGCTTCAGCTACATACGGAAGATTTGTAGCTGAACCATTTGAAGTGGGCTATGCCCGCACAATAGGTAACTCTCTTCGTCGCGTTCTGCTCTCATCAATTGAAGCTGTTGCAATTACTTCAATTAAAATTGATGGTGCAGGACACGAGTTCTGTGCTCTGACTGGTGTTAGTGAAGATGTAACAGATATTATCCTTAACCTGAAACGGGTTCTGTTTAAGAGCTACAAACGTAACACGATTCGTTTGCAGCTTAAGAAAAAAGGACCTTGCGTTGTGACGGCCGCAGATTTTGCGGAGGATAACTCAATTGAGGTTCTTAATCCTGCTCAGCATATTGCTACGCTTGATGTTGACGGTGAGTTATCAATGGAAGCTGAAATTCGTACAGGGCGCGGCTTTTGCTCTGCCGAGGGAAACAAGCAAGAGGAACAGGAGATTGGCCGTATTGCAATCGATAGTATCTTCTCACCTGTCTCTCGTGTGAATTTTCGGGCGGAAAACACCCGTCTTGGCCAGCGTACAGACTATGAAAAGCTTATTATTGATGTCTGGACAGATGGCCGTGTGACACCTGACGAAGCGTTGAAAACAGCAGCTGCTGTTTTACGTCATCATCTTGATGTCTTTGTCGATTACACCGATGAGGTGCTTGAGTTCGATGAAGCAGATAAGAAGGTTGATGAAGAACGCGAACGTCTACGCCGTATTTTGAATATGAGCGTGAATGAAATTGAGTTGAGCGTACGTGCAGCCAACTGTCTGAATAATGCCAATATCACCACTGTTGGTGAGCTGGCCATGAAGACAGAAGCTGATATGTTGAAGTACCGTAACTTTGGTAAGAAGTCTCTTAATGAAATTAAGGACAAGCTGACAGAGTTGGGTATGTATCTGGGTTTCAAATTTGACCCTGATCTGCTCGATAATAACTAAGTTACAGATTTTGAGGTTTTAGAGATGCGTCATAGAGTTATTGCAAAGAAATTTGGACGTTCCACGTCGCACAGGAAGGCTCTGATGAGCAGCCTGGTGACGAACCTGATCCTGGAGAGCAGTATTAAAACTACGCTCGCCAAGGCTAAACAGGCTCGCAGGGATGCCGAGAAAATAGTTACACTCGCTCGTAAGGGCACTCTCGCTTCACGCCGTCTGGCCGCTGCTCGCTTGCAGCAGCCAAAGGCTGTTCAGAAGCTGTTTGACAGTGTTGTACCCTCCATGGAAGGTCGTCCAGGCGGTTACACTCGCATTGTTAAGACGGGCCGTCGCCGTGGCGACGCCGCTGAGATGTGTATTTTGCAGTGGGTTGTGATTCCCGGCGTTGCCGTGGATGCTGCTCCTGTAAAAGTAGCTGTTGAGAAAAAGGCTGAGGCCTAAAATTTCTCTATCAGTTTATTAAAATAAGGCGGGGTCTGTTACAGATTCCCGCCTTTTTTTGCGCCTTCATTGCAAAGCGAGTGTCAGGCGGAAGAAGAGGTTCAATAGGTTGAAGCGGTTGAAGGTTGAAGGTGCGTGGAATGTGCCGTTTTAACTTTTTCAACCATTTTAACCCTTTCAACTCTTTTAACACATAAGGCGCATTGGGCTCATACGGCCCATCTGGCCCATAAAAAAGAGTGACACTCCACAAACTAATGAACTAACGCACTTCTTACAATGCTGACTTACGAAAACAAACTGTGGAAAGCCAACTCATCGCTGATTATTGCCGGTGTTGATGAGGCTGGTCGTGGCTGTCTTGCCGGCCCCGTGGTTGCCGGTGCCGTCTCAATGAGTGTCAGTACGGCCAGTGCGCTCTATGCTGGAGAGCTCTCAGGGTTGACCGACTCCAAAAAACTGACTCCCGTAAAACGTGAACATTTCTTTGAGCTTCTTTCTGGAAATAGCGAGGTTCATGCTGCCTCAGGATGGTGTAGCTCGGAGGAGGTTGATACCCTTAATGTTCTATGCGCCACCCATCTGGCGATGCGCCGTGCGTTAGAGAACATTTCGGTAAAGGTTTCACATGCGCTCATAGATGGACTTCCAGTAAAAGGTTTGCCCTGCCCCTCTACGGCAATTGTCAAAGGCGATTCCAAAAGCTTCCTGATCGCTGCCGCTTCCATCATTGCCAAGGTTTCCCGTGATCATTACATGATGGAGATGGATAAGGAGTTTCCCGACTATGGCTTTGCTGCTCATAAGGGTTATGGGACTCATGTGCATGTTGCCGCACTGCATAAGTATGGCTCCTGCCTTATCCACCGTCACACCTTCCGTCCCGTTCAGGATGTGGAACAGAGCCTGCCTGGTTTTGAATGGGAGTAATCAAATAACTTGCCTTCCTCTCTTGTATCATGCTATTGTGTTTTCAGTTGTAAAAATTGAGTTCACCTGTAAAAATATGATTTTCGCAGGTGAAAATGTTGATTTCAATGGACATATATAGTTGCAGGATATTTTTATGCCGCAAAAGAAAGAAACTCAATACAGTGCACCAAGCCTTGAACGAGGTCTGGCAATTTTGGATTATCTGGCTCGCCATCCCGGCGGCAAGGGGCAGGTGGAGATTGCTCAGGCTCTCAAATGTCCGGTTAGCAGTGTTTTCCGTATTACGCTGACACTGGAGAAATCCGGTTGGCTGGAGCGAGACTCGGAAACCAAGGTTTTCCGTCACACCCAGAAGATGCTGATGCTTGGACAGCAGGCCCTCTCTGAGAGTGATCTGATTGGATGCGCTCTCCCCATTATGCGCCAGTTGCGTGATGAACTGGGGGATACCATTCTGATTGGTGTACTCAATGGCGCCGAGATAATTGTGCTGGAACAGGCCCTTGGTTCCCAGCTTTTCCGCTTCTCTGTAAACGCTGGACACCGTATCAAGGTTCATTGTTCCGCACCGGGTAAAGCGATTCTCGCCTATCTCTCAGAGGCACAGTCCAATAAGGTGATAGAGCAGATTGAGTTTAAGCGTTTTAATGAAAATACAATCACAACACCCAAAGATTTCCTTAAGGCCCTCAAAGAGGTTAAAGCAATTGGTTATGCCGAGGATAAGGGTGAGGAGTATGCCGGTATTTACTGTGTTGGTTCCACCGTTTTTGACAGAACCGGATTTCCTGTTGCATCAATCTGGGTGACCGGTCCCGATATCCGTGTCACTCCGGATATGATTCCGGGGATAGGAGAGAAGATGCGTAAGGGAGCACTGCGCATCTCGAAACGAATGGGATACGATTTGAAGAGTGAAGAGTGAAGAGAGACAAGGGTGAACCACATAGGGCTCATAGGGCGCATGAGGCCCATAACGCTTCAACCTCTTTAATCGTTTCAGCTAATTTGATGAAAGGAAAAAAACTATGAACATACTGGATCAATTTAAACTGGATGGCAAAGTTGCCATTGTCACCGGTGCTGGCCAGGGCATTGGCAAACGAGTTGCGTTGGGTTATCTGCAGGCAGGTGCCAAGGTGGTACTGGCCGCACTTGATGATGAAAACCTGATGGCGACAGCCTCAGAATTCGAAGAGAGCTTTCCTGGGTGCTCGGTGTCAGCTCCCTGTGATGTCACTGTGCAGGAATCCGTTGATGCTTTGGTTGCTACTACTATGAAAAAATGGGGGCGGCTTGATATTGCGGTCTGCAATGCCGGCATTGTGACCCTCAACAGCCTTGAGGAGATGTCCCTGGAGGAGTTTGAACGCATACAGAAGGTGAATGTGAGTGGTGTGTTTCTTACCGCTCAGGCTTGTGCTAAAAGCATGATCGAAAAAGGTGAAGGTGGCAGCATCATTGTTACTGCCTCAATGTCCGCTACGGTGATCAATACACCTCAGAAAATAGGCCACTACTGCGCCTCTAAGGCTGCTGCAAAACAGCTGGCAAAAGCGATGGCAGTTGAGTTTGCTGAGCATAATGTCCGCGTCAACAGCGTCAGCCCTGGCTATATCATGACCGAGCTTGTCGAGCCTCTGATTGATTTCCACGCTCTCTGGAAACCGCAGATTCCCATGCGCCGACTGGGAACACCTGAGGAACTGATGGGCCTTTATCTCTATCTAGCCTCCGATGCATCAACCTACATGACCGGTTCCGATGTTATCATCGATGGTGGTTTCACGAGTGTGTAAAATAAGGTTGAAGGTTAAAAGGGTTGAAGGTTGAAAAGGTTGAAGAGGTTGAAAGGCGCCGGCTACTCTGGAGGCTAAGGGCGGCAAGGGGGTTGAAGGTTGAAAAGGTTGAAGAGGTTGAAAGGGTTGAATGCACATTGGGCCCATGTGGCTCATACGGCCCATAACGCTGAAATCCCACTTGCCTGCACCCCACCCGCCACCTGCCACTATAAAAGAAGGAACTTTTTATCATGACCCCACAAGAAATTGCTGCGATGATCGATGTCAGCGCTGTGCGTGCTGACAGCAGGTTGGATGATGTCAAGGCCTCTGCCGAGATGGCGATGCAGTATGGCTGCATCTGCGTTTTTGCACTGCCGGCTCACACCTCGTATCTGATTGAATTGCTGGCGGATAGCAGAACCTTTGCCGGTGGTGTAGTCGGTTTTCCAGGCGGTGCCGAAACAACTTCGATTAAAGCCGCGACCGCCACTGAGCTTGTGCGGATGGGTTGCAAAGAGATCGATATGGTCAATAACATCGCCTGGCTTAAGGCTGGTGACAAGGGTGCCTATGTCAATGATGTCCGCACCGTGGTTGAGGCTTCAGCCGGTAAACCGGTCAAGGTCATTCTTGAATGTCACTGGTTGACCGATGAAGATATTTCCCGCGCCTGTGAGTGGTGCGTCGAAGCTGGTGCCTCCTGGGTCAAGACCGGCACGGGCTGGGCTCCCACGGGTGCTACACTGGAGAATACTGAGCTCATGAAACAAAGCGTTGGTGATCGCTGTCGGGTCAAGGCTGCTGGAGGGGTGCGTGATTTGGAAACTTTGCTGGCAATGCATGCTGTCGGAGTTCGTCGCTTTGGCATTGGCGTTAGAACCGCAGCGGCCATCCTTGATGAAGCCTCCGGCGGCGTAAAAGCAAATGTGGTGGAGAGTTACTGATGAAAAATGGGTGCGCTTTGTCGGATTACCTCGCAGAGCCGCAGAGAGTACAGAGTACTTGTTTTGTGTTTGTTTAGGCAGAAGTAATAGGTTAACGAAATAGGCTGTAGCGTTGGCTCTCTGAGCCAAAATCAAACAGGTTGTTTGGTTCTGAGAACCAACACTACATTGATATTATTATGGTTGAGAACATGAATTTAGAAATCTTTTCTCCTCTGTGTCTCAGTGCCCTCCGTGGTGAAAATTTTGCCGAAGCAACTGAAACTTAATTTCAACTAACGAACTAATTATGGCATACATACTTGCATACGATTTTGGGACCGGTGGCATCAAGGCATCTCTCTATGATGAGCAGGGGCAGTGTCTCGCTGATGGCTTTGATACCTATGACACGCTTTATCCTGCGCCTGGTTTTCATGAACAGCGTCCAGAGGATTGGTGGCAGGCAACAGTTGTCAGTACTCGCAAACTGATTGAGGCTTTGCCGTCCGATACCGCATCACAGATTAAGGTGATTGGTATATCCGGTCACAGCCTGGGGGTGGTTCCGATAGATGCGCAGGGTGCGCTTTTGCGAGAGAGAGTGCCTATCTGGTCTGACTCCCGGCCTGATGTTCAGCCGACAGCATTCTTTGAACATATCTCCGAAGAGGAGTGGTATGGTATGACAGGCTGTGGTTTTCCGGCACCGCTCTACTCTATCTTTAAACTGATGTGGTTTCGGGATAATGAACCGGATATGTATAACAATATTGATAAGGTGCTCGGCACCAAAGATTATATCAACTATCGTTTATGCGGTGTGTTGGCGACTGACCACTCTTACGCTTCCGGTTCAGGTGTCTATGATCTTAAAAACCGAGTGTACTCAGAGCGTTTATTAGCAGCCTCCGGCATATCAGCCGATATTCTGGCTGATATTGTGCCTTCAACTCAAGTTTTGGGAACCCTTACTGCGGATGCATCTGCCACGTTGGCCCTGCCGCAAGGTGTGAAGGTTGTGGCAGGAGGGGTGGATAATTCATGCATGAGTTTAGGGGCTGGTGCTTTTCGTGAGGGGCGTGCCTACAATTCACTGGGTTCCTCCAGCTGGATTGCAGTTTCATCCGCAAAACCGCTGATTGAGGTTGAAAAACGTCCCTATGTTTTTGATCATGTGGTTCCTGATCAGTATGTTTCGGCCCTTGCTATATTCTCTGCAGGCTCCTCTCTCTCCTGGGTTTCCCGTCAGATGTGTCGTGATTTGAATGAGCGTGCCGCTGCAGAGGGAACATCGGTGTATCGCCTTATTGATGAAGAGGCTGCCACGGCACCGGTAGGTGCGAACGGAGTCTTGTTCAATCCCACAATGGCGGGGGGGAGTTCACTTGATCTCACACCTGAGGTGCGCGGTGCATTTATGAATCTGGATCTACGTCACAGTCGTGCTGATCTGTTGCGAGCCACGATGGAGGGTATCTCTCTCGGATTGCGCAATGTTCTGGATGAGTTGCGGGCCTTGACAAAAGTGGCGGAACCCCTGACTTTAGTTGGCGGTGGTGCTAACAGTTCGTTCTGGCGTCAGGTATATTCAGATGTGTATAATATGGAGGTTGTGCGTACTCGGGCAGGACAGCAGGCGGCAGCTCTCGGTGCGGCAGCAATTGCCGGTGTCGGTGTAGGCATATGGAAAGATTTTGGGATTATCGATAAGATATCAGCGGTAACGGATAGCAATGAACCGGATGCGGAATCCGCCGAAAAGTATGAAGAGATTTTTGTGAAATACAAACAGGTCGCCAAGCTTCTGGGGAAGTGGGCGCGGTAGGGGCGGGCTTTATGTCCGCCCATCGTCCATGCATGAAATACATATGGCCCATAGGGCTCATGAGGCCCATAAAAAAGCCTGTGAAAAATGGAATAAGATAACTATGAAAACATTTACAGCAACACTGTTCATTTTAACCCTTGCCCTTGCGGCCTCCGCTGCAGAAATCCGTTTCGATTTTGAAAGCGGTGATCTGCAGGGATGGAAGGTCGTTGAAGGGGAATTTGGTAAACTCATCAGTGACCGTGCCAAAGAACATCATGGGGACAGAGCTTATACAAAGCAGGGAACCTGGTTTCTCTCAACTCTTGAGAGTGCTGACGGTAAGCGACCTGATGATAGATTTACCGGTGTAGTTGAGTCTCCTGTAGTTATTCTGAGTGCACCTGAGATTAGGTTGCGTGTGGGTGGAGGCAATGGTGAAAATGTATATGCGGCTCTCTGTACGCTGGATGGCAAAGAGATTGCCTATGCGCGTGGAGGCAATTCGCAGACACTGCATCAACGTAAATGGAATGTTCCTGAACTGGTTGGCAAACCGGTATTTTTCCGTGTTGCTGACCGTGTTGAGACAGGGTGGTGTCATATTACTCTGGATGAACTGGTCTGTCAGGGGGTGGTTGACCCGGTGGCCTCAGAGAAAAATTTCAAGGCCCGTAAGTTGGCCGCAGTAAAGGCAGGTGCTGTTTCGAAGATAACAAGCCTGAAGGCAGCTGTACAGGAGCTGGAAAAAAAATTCAGAGATAAGTATCCCGGTGAGAAGTTTATGAAGGCGATTGCCGCGGTTGAAGATGGTGCAGATGCAGCGGCCATTGAGAGTATTCGATTTGATGCTTTGGTTCGTTCTAATCCTCTGCTGACTGCAAATTCCATTCTCTTTGTCACGCGTAAACAATATCGTTCTGATCATCATAATACCGCGACTCTCTTTCAAACCGGCGAGATTAATGCAGGCAGTTATGATTCCGAAGGAAGTTTTAAACTGCTGGATGTCAAAAGCGGTACAGTAAAGAATCTTTATAACCCCGGTCCTAAGGTGACCGTACGCGATCCGGAGATTGACTTTGATGCCAAACGCATTGTTTTTTCCATGCGCAAGAGTGTTGAGGATAACTATCATATTTATACCATTAACAGTGATGGCAGCGGCTTGAAGCAACTGACATCTGCAGGGGCTGTTACGGATATTGATCCTCTCTGGCTGCCGGATGGTGATATTGTGTTTTCCAGTTCACGTGAACCGAAGTACTGTATGTGTAATCGTCACATTATGTGTAATCTCTATCGTATGAAACCGGATGGAGCCAATATTCATCAGATTGGAAAATCCACCCTCTTTGAAGGGCATTCATCGCTGATGCCGGATGGACGTATTTTATATGACCGATGGGAGTATGTTGATCGTAATTTCGGAGATGCTCAGGGCTTATGGGTCTGCAATCAGGATGGTACAGGTCATGCAATCTATTATGGTAACAATACTACCAGTCCTGGTGGGGTGATTGATGCGCGGGCTATGGAGGGCGGAAACAAGGCTATAGCGATTATGGGTTCCTGTCATGATCGTCCCTGGGGGGCGTTAGGTATCATTGATCGTTCGATCGGAGTTGATGGCATTGAGCCTGTCTTACGAACCTGGCCTGCCAGTTTTAAAGAGAAGATTACGGTTAAAGGGCAGAGTTTTGATTCGACCAAGAGAATCAAGAGAAAGTATGAAGATCCCTGGCCGCTTGATGATGAGCACTTTCTCTGTTCACGTCAGGTTGGCAAAGGGGAAGAGATGGGTATTTATTATCTGGACCTGCATGGGAATGAGGTGCTGGTGTATAAGGCGGCCCCCGGTTGTTATGATCCCATGCCGCTGGCTGCCCGTGAAGCACCTCCGGTGCAGCCCTCCCGTCGTGATTTTTCAGATCCCAAAGGAATGGGAGCTTTTTATGTGCAGAATGTATATATCGGCACCCATATGAAGGGGGTGGAGAAGGGCTCCATCAAGTATCTGCGGATTATTGAATCTCCTGAGAAACGTAGCTGGACAACGGCCAGTTGGAATGGTCAGGGAGCACAGGCTCCGGCTATGAATTGGCACAGCTTTGAGAATAAACGGATTCTCGGGACCGTTCCGGTGGAATCTGATGGAAGCGCATTTTTTGAGGTGCCGGCCAATACCTATCTCTATTTTCAGGTGTTGGATGAGTATAAGGTGATGGTGCAATCCATGCGTTCTGGCATCTACGTTCAACCAGGGGAGAACTACGGATGTGTGGGCTGCCATGAGAGTCGGGTCGGTGATATTCCCCAGACCGGCTCTCGGCCAGCTGCACTCAAGCGACCGGCCAGTAAGCTCGAGGGGTGGTTTGGCCCTCCGCGTCGTTTCAGCTTTCAGCAGGAGGTTCAACCGATATTTGATAAGCACTGTATTAAATGCCATGACTATGGGAAAAAAGGAGCCAAAGCCTTGAATCTTTCCGGTGATCGTGATGTGGTTTTTAGTACCTCGTATGTTGATATATGGGTTTCAGGTGTGATCAGCTGTGTGGGTGGAGGTCTGGCTGAAATTCAGGATGCCGGATCATGGGGTAGCTGCCGTTCAAAACTTTTGCACAAAGTGTTTAAAGGCCATGGTGGTGTTCAGCTCTCTGGTGAGGAGTTGGAGCGCTTGATAACATGGGTTGATCTCAATGCACCCTATTATCCTTTCTATGAATTCTCGGAGTATGGAGGAAATCCGGGAGGAAGATCTCCTTTGACGAAGGCGGAGGTTGAGAAGATAACAAAGTTGACCGGTAAAAAGATTTCATTTAAACATCAAGACAAGCAGCGTTCAACCATCAGTTTTGAACGTCCTGAACTGAGTCGTATATTGGAAGGGATTAAGAAGGACTCTGTTGAATATAAAGAGGTTATCGCTCTCATCAATAAGGGTGCTGAGAGGATGAAGATTAATCCACGTGCCGATATGCCGGGTTTTAAGCCTGGTGGCTCAAATCAGTTTATACATGATCGTTATGAAAGTCGGCTTGCCGTTGAACGAGAGGTCTATAAGGCCATCCGTGAAGGCCGCAAGGTCTACGACTAAACCTAAAGCAGCGGAGCCGCAACCAAACTGAGCCAATGTGATATACGATCACTTTTGCACTCATTGCTTAGTTGAGTGATATGCATCGCTGCTTTAGTCAACAACGCTTCGCGTTGCATAGAGGAGAGGGTTAAAAGGGTTGAAACGGTTAAAGTGGTTTAAGGTGTGGGTTTGATAAACATTCAACACTCATTTTCTTACTTCTCATTTTCTTACTTCTCATTTTCTTACCTGGGATATTGGATATTCAACTTTTTATGTGGCAATAATTTATAAAAACGGCTACCTTGATTTCTTGTTTTTTGTGACAGAAGTCAAAATCATAGCAACTAATGCAGAAAGGATGAATGAATGACTGATCCCGTGCGCCACTGGGTTCTCTACGATTGCACAGCCATGAGAATCTGGACTTTGATGATTCTCGCAGCTGTGTTGGCCTGCGACCTTCACGGTCGCACATGGGCGTCGTCCGACGGCCACACGCTAGAGGTCGTCCGCGTTGACATTCATGAGCGGCTCTACCCAGACCGCTGGCCACAGCCTGCTGAGCCGGGGGTCATTAGCGTGCCGCGAGGCTCGCCAGTTACGTTTCAGTTCGCCGTTCGCACAAAAAGCGAAGGTATGGCTCGGCTGGATTTCACCTGCAACGTCGCCGGTAGGTCGCGCCTTCACTGGCTGCAGGCAGTCCACGTCGAAGGGAACACGCAGGGAAGCCTGAAGAACCGTCCCGGCGGGTCTGTGCCTGAGGGTTGGATGGACCAGCTCGTAAGGGTGGCGCCGTTTGATACGCTGGAGGTGCTGGTCGAGGGCGATAAAATGCCAATCGGCGCGGGGCGCACACACGGTGTGGTGTTTGAGTTCATGGTCCCGCAAGACGCTGAGCCGGGTACATACGAGGGCGCACTCCGGGTCGCGCTTGGTGAGGACAAGGCTGTGGCTCCCTTCGCCTTCCGCGTGCACCGCACTGCTTTGCCCAAACCATTGCCAATTCACTCCATTCACTGGCTCTGGCCGGAGCCGCACAATCTCACCAACGGTGAGGTTGTTGACTGGTGGAGCGAACGGCATTGGGAGCTCCTCGAAGCCGCCGGAAAACAGTTGCACCGGTTCGGCGACGACACGGTTTACACGCCGTTGGTTAACTACCGGGAACCACTGATTCAAATTACGCGTCGTAAGGACGGATCGTTCGCTTTCGACTATACGCGCTTCGACCGCTGGGGCGAGCTGTTTCTTGGTCTCGGCTTTCGCTACCTCTCCGGGCACCATGTCCTCAACCTGATGACTCCCTCCATGGGAAAGACATTCGTGATCGACGCGGAAACGGGGAGGAGGGTGCAGTTGCTGAAGGACGTGAAGGATCGCGAAGCATGGCTCGCCTTTCTGCCCGCCTTCTATGATAGTCTCCACGCGCACCTGAAGCAGAAGGGTTGGCTCGGGAACTACCTGCAGTGCCAGTATGACGAGCCGAGAGATGTCGAATTGTACAAGCGCCTCGCAGCGCTCGCTCGTAAGCACCTGCCCGGTATTCCTACCACCGATGCCATCAACTCGGCGCGCCAGGACGTTTTCTCGCCGCTGGTCGATATGCAGGTGTTCAACCTGATCGGGCTCAACAAGTATCAGGAGGTCGCAAAGCAACGAAACGCCGAGGGTAAAGGCGTCTGGCTTTACCACTGCACCAGCCCCTACCCGCCGCACCCGAATCGGCATATCGACTCCCATCTCACGGAGAGCCGCCTCTATCCGTGGCTCTGCTACAAGCTCGGTGCCAATGGCTTTCTCAACTGGGGCGCCAACATCTACCGCGGCGCGGATGAGTATAAGAGCTCTATTGGTCCCTTTCCCAACGGCTCGCAAGATCCCGGCCATCCGCCCGGCGATAACTGGTTCTACTACCGATCACCGGATGGACTGCGCCCTTCGATCCGGATTGTCTCGTTCCGGGAAGGACTGATCGATTATACCTTGCTGACGATGCTGGCGGAGCGTGAACCTGATGCAGTCGACAAACTTGTCACGAAAATCGCGCCATCGATCACGCAGTTTGCGCGGGATTCCGTGAGCTACCACCAGGCACGGGCGTCAATCCTTGAAGCCCTCGACAAGCTATAGCGCGTGATCACCAGCTCCATTACATAGGGGGCGTGCTTAAACATTTGACTTGTTGTGCAAGGTGAGTTTTGTTAATTTTTCTATATGCCCTGCAGTTAACTTATGTTCAGCTCGGGAGAATTTGTGATTTTATGGAATATGTTTTCACAACAGCTGGTTATATATGGCGCTTAACTGCTATTATGGCGCCTTCTCTGCTGTTCGGTTTTTTTGTGGCTGGAATTCTGTCGTTGCTGGTTACCCCGGAGATGGTTTATCAACACCTGGGGCGCTCCAGCCTGTGGCAGATATGCAAAGCCTCTCTTTTTGGGGTGCCCTTACCTTTGTGCTCCTGCAGTGTCCTGCCTGTGGCCGCTTCTTTACGGAAAAACGGGGCTGGGCGGGGGAGTGTGATATCATTTCTGACCTCAACTCCGCAAACTGGCGTTGATAGTATCTTTATTACATATACGATGCTGGGGCCGGTTTTTGCTCTGATCAGATGTGTTACGGCATTTTTGTCAGGAATAATCTGTGGCAGTGTGGTTCAGCTGTTTGTCAAGGACAGCCCTGATGAGAAGCTGACAGAGGTTAAGGATGCCGCAGCGGATTGTAAGTGCAGTTGCAACGAAGCTCTTAAGCCCACTCTCTTTCACAGATCTCTGAAGGCCATGCGCTATGCATTTATCACTTTGCCGGAGGATATCGGACGTTCTATGATTGTAGGTCTTCTGATATCCGGTGTGCTCTCCGCTTTTTTGCCTGTAAACTATTTTGCGGATAAATTTATAGGAAATGAGTTCATTTCCATGCTGGCTATGCTGATCTTTGGGTTGCTTGTTTATGTCTGTTCGAGTGGTTCTGTCCCCATTGTTATCTCTTTGATTGCATTATGCAGCGGTTATCTTTTGAATTTATTTCTCGATTCCTCCTATGTCGCTGAAGTTGTGCATGGATCTCATGATGGAATCTCTGTTTTTAGCCATATCTCGGCGTTGATTCTGCTGGGGCTGCTGGCTCCCGCTCTGCTGCCGAAGCGTAAAGAATGATGATCCTCTCTTGTCGCTTGAAGGCTCCAACGGGGTGTGGTAATATTAGAGTTCAACTTGGAGATATTGATGCGTAAAGTAATTTTATTGTTTGTTTTAATTGTTATGACCGTGTGTGTGTGTACCCCTTTAGCTGTTATAGCGGAGGATCGACAAAAGGTCAAAATCTCAGTTTTACTAAAGGATGCCAATGAAATAATGTCAGAGGCTCAAAATACCTATGTGGATGGTGACTCAACCAAGGCCATTGAGCTCTATCGTAAAGCATTGGTGGAAATTCTTAAGATCGAAGCAAAGTACCCCAACAGGGTGACATCAGCTGATTTTGCTCCATTGCGTTTTAGAAGGGCGCTGTGCGAGACAGAGGTCGATCGCATCATGCTCGAAGATGTTAATGCCTCTGCACGCTCTGTTGCCGTGACTGACACACGAGACCTTGAAAAAAGACATCGTGAACGTAAAGAGAATGCGGCAACCAATAAACTGGCAAAGGTTTCGAAAAAACTCTCCACCAAGGGGGGGACCGGTGATTATCGTCCACTTCCTGAACCCAAAACGAAAACCTCTGAAAAGTCTTCTTTGAAAAAACCGGTAGCTAAAACTGTTAATATTGAGGAAGAGCTGGAGTGGGCTAAGGATATGTTCTCGGTTAATAAATTTGTAGAGGTTGAAAAACCATTGATTCTTATTCTTCGTGAGAAACCTGATCATTTTGAGGCACGTTACCTGATGGCTTTGACACGCATCCGGCAAGATAAGCTTATTGATGCTAAAGTTGTTATAGAAGACCTGCTTGACGATCACGGCCAGCATGAGGGTGTTCTTCTTATGGCCGCCGGACTTTATGCAATGACACAGCAGTATGCAAAGGCGATGACGACTCTTGATAAAGCGTTGAAAGTTGCGCCAAATCGTCCGGATGGCTATCTTAATATGGCCTGGCTTCTGCTGGAGATGAATCCCAAGCAGCTGAGTGATCCTGAGATGTATTACCGGCGTTCCGTTGAGCTGGGTGGAAAGCGCGATCACGAGCTGGAAAAACGGATTGGTATTCGTCAAAACTAAACGATACAGGAGTAAATAGGTGGATCTTTCACAACTTATTCAGAATTTTGATATTGGTGGTCGTCTTGTCACTGTTATGCCAACCGGAAATGGCAATGTTAATGACACCTATTTGGCAATTTTCAGAAATACATTTGAAGAGTATCAGGTGATAATGCAGCGCATTAACAGCAAGGTTTTTCCTGACCCTTCGTTGATAATGAAGAATCTGCGAGAAGTCACAGCACATGTACATGCTAAGCTGGATAAAGACAGCGGTAGAGCTGACCGCGTCTGGCAGATGCCTCAAATTGTAAAAACCCGTGATGGCAATGATTTTTTTATTGATGATGAAGGTGCTGTCTGGCGTGTGATTACTAAGATTCCCTCCGCTACCGCTTTTGATGAGACTCAGAGTTTGGAGCATGCGCGGGAGTGTGGAACGGTGCTGGGATATTTCCACTGGTTGCTTTCGGATATTGAAGAGAATAAGATTGCTGATCCTCTTCCCGGTTTTCATATTACACCTCTCTATCTCTCCCGTTATGATGAGGTTATTGAGAATGTGCCGGAAGCGAAAGAGCGGCTGTTCTCTTCAATGGAAGCACGTCGTATGTCGGCATTTGTCGAGAAAAGGCGTGAGTTTTCGACCGTTTTGCAAAAGGCATTGCTTTGCGGGGAGCTGGAAAAGCGTATGATGCATGGCGACCCCAAAGTAAATAACATCATGATAGACGATTTTACGGGGAAAGGCAGTGCCATGATTGACCTGGATACGATCAGTCCTGGTCTGGTTCATTATGACTTTGGCGATGCCATCCGATCTATCTGTAACCCTGCGGGTGAGGAAGAACCTGACCTGCGCAAGGTTGTGCTTGATTTTGAGTTATGTGAAGCCTTCTGCAGTGGCTATCTGGAACAGGCAGAGATGTTCATGTCTGATATCGATAAGGTCTATCTTTTTGACTCTGTGCGATTGATCACATTCGAGTTGGGATTGCGTTTCTTCCGAGATTACCTGGCAGGAAATGTATATTTCAAAACTACCTATTCTGATCAGAATTTGCATCGTGCCAGAGTTCAGTTCAAGCTTTGTGAATCAATTGAGGTGCGTGAGAATATGATGCGCAAACTCTTCTGCGGCTAATGCAGTGGCACCGCAACCAAACGAGCCGTGAGTAATGAACGACAACTTTTTTCTCTCGTTGAGTAGTTGTGCGAAAGCCATCACTGCATTAGTCAACAACGCTTCGCGTTGCATAGAAGAGAATGAGACTGCGCTACTGCAACAAGTTCAGCACTGATCAGATCAAGTAATTCTGTTATGCGAGCAGCTGTTACTCAATTGCTTTTTGCGAGCCTTCTGCGAGAGGCACGCCCTACACGATGTGAATCATCCCCTGACCCATCAGTCCCGCGAAGCGGGCTGCTAATAAACCGGCCCTCCATGCGGCAATTACGCGCAACGTAATTGAGTAATTCGGTGCGCCGAATTACTTAGAAAACCGCGTCAATTATCAGCGGAAAATGATCTGATCCGATGTTTGGCCCGCGTTTGCGTGATTTGATAATCACATCTTTAGAGTGAAAACAGTGGTCTAGCGGCAGTCTTACAAATGGCTGGTAAACCGGCCAGGTTGACAATGCCCCACGTCCCTGAGAGCTGTCCAGGAGTCCGCTCTTTTTCACAAAGCTTTTGTAGTTGTTTGCCCAGGGTGTGGTGTTTAAATCGCCGGTGAGAATCTGGGGTCCCTCGATGTTTGTCAGCTGCTCCGCCAGCTCCTTGGTGTAGAGATTTCGCCATTTCCATAGATATTTACTGAGAGGTGCCAGCGGGTGAGCGCCCGTGATGGTTACGGTTTTGTTGTTGAGTGTGAGTTCAATCCGGGATAGAGGCAGTTGATCCCGGTCGCTCAAAAACAGAATTTTTGCCGTTGCGTTTGTCTGTTTGCAGAATATTCCCGCTCCAAAGTTGTCAGCGCGCGGGAAGGTTGCGCTTACTGGATATTTTAATCTCAGAATATTCAGTTTTTCGACCCACCTGCGGTTTATCTCCTGCAGAACAATAATATCAGGATCGCACTCTTCTATCAGCTCAAGTAATGCGTCGGAATTTTGATTTGATGAGAGAATATTGGCCTGAAGAATTCGAAGGGCCGTGGGATTTATCGGAGCGGTCTGATGTTGCTGAGGGATCAGTAACAGAGCAGGGGGGATGGCGTTAATCAAAAAAGGAATGAGTGAAAGTGCGGCGATTTTGTAGTTTCTGCAGGTAAGTTTGTAGATTGTGTACCCCAGGAAGCAGATGGCAAGGGGAAGCTTGAAGTTAACCATCAGTTCCATGAACCAGTGGGTTTTTCCGAGGAGTCCGGCCGCTGTCACCAGAACCCCGACCGTCGCCGCCGCGTCTATACACCCGGCGATAAACTTCATGATGCTCTTTGATATGATGCGACTGGTTTCTGTATGTTTAGTATGGTTCATTTGTGTGATTACACTGCGTTTTGGCTCGCAGGATGGCTAAGCTGCCCCCGTTAGGTGATGCGTCGCAATCGGAATCGGGATCGAAAATGCAGTTCGAGTAGCGATACCGATACCGATAGCGAATGATGGATTCACGTTCAACGTTCCACCGTTATCATTAAGCCAGGCCGCTGTGTCGCAACAGAGCGGCGGTAGAGGGCTCTCTTCCTCGGAAGGCCTTAAAGACATTCATCGGCGGTGTTCCTCCACCCATCGCCATAATGGTTCTGCGCAGGCGTAGACCGGTCTCTTTAATCGCTGTTGTGTTATCCAGTCCGGCCTCTTCAAAGGCGGCAAATGCATCAGCAGAAAGGACCTCCGACCACTTGTAGCTGAAATACCCAGCGCCATATCCTCCACCAAAGATGTGGCTGAAGGAACAGAGGAACTGATCCTCTGCCAGCAGTGGAGCAGGTGAATACTTTTTTGCATTTTCCTCTTTAACCGCATTAGGGGTAGCCCACTTCGGGTTTGGGTATTGAGAGTAGAGGTCCATGTCGGTTGCACCCAGGAAAAGCTGGCGCATCATCGCCGATGCAGACAGGTAGTTTTTTGCATTGATGATCTTTGCAAAAAGCTGGTCTGGCAACTGCTCTTTTGTGTCAACATGCGAACTAAGTGATTTCAGAGTTTTTTTGTCGTAGCACCAGTTTTCCATAAACTGACTGGCAATCTCAACTGCGTCCCACTCAACCCCGTTAATACCGGATGCCTGTGGGTCGTCGACAGTTGTCAGCATGTGTTGCAATGCATGACCAAATTCATGAAATAGCGTTGTGACCTCTCCAAAGCGCATCAGCGATGGGTTTTCGCCTACGGGAATGCTTTGATTGCAAACCAGTACTGCCATGGGCAGCTTAATGGAGCCGTCAGCACGTTTCTCGCGCGTGCGGAACTCATTCATCCAGGCTCCGCCGCGTTTGGTTTCTGGACGGCTGTAGGGGTCGAGATAGAAGCAGGCCATCGGTTGGTTGTTTTCGTCGCTGACCTTAAAAAATCTGACATCGTTGTGCCACACGGGCATTTCACCGTCGGCAGCGGAAATTTTGATATCAAAAATGCGCTCTGTCAGATTAAACATTCCTTCAAGGACTTTTGGGAAGGGGAAGTAGCGGCTCAACTCCTCTTCATTATAGTCATAGAGGTGTTCTCTCTGACGTTCCGACCAGTATGCTGTATCCCATGGCTGGAGCTGCTCTTCATTGAATCCGTTGTTTTTGGCGAACGTAAGTAGCTGTTTGCGTTCAATACCTAATGTTGGCCTGGATGCGTCCGCCAGACCTTCTGTCAGAGCATAGACCGCCTGTACATTTTCAGTCATTTTTGTGGAGAGGCTTAACTCAGCTGCATTAGTGTATCCAAGCGTCTGAGCTGATCTGCGTTTGTAATCAAGAATTTTGTCGATCAGGGGATTGTTATCCAGTTCGCCGCTGGATGCTTTTGTGGCAGATGCACGATAGACTTTTTCGCGGGCGGCTCTGTTTCTACTGTGCTTAAGGAACGGACCGCAGACAGCATAATCCAGTGTGATTTTCCAGGGACCGTTTTCAAGGGTGGCATCGTTGTTGCCATCGCTTTTAGCGGCATCCGATGTGATGGCTAAAAGGTCTCGTGGCAGACCGTTCGAATCCGCTTTTTCGGTCAGGAGCAGAGAGTAGGTTTTAGTGGCATCCAGAACATTATTGCTGAATTTGCTGCTTAGCTGTCCTAGTTCCATCTGGATGGCGTTGAAATCTTCCTGCTGTTCCGGGTTGAGTGCTACACCGGCATGTTCAGCGCTTTGGATCATTTTATCCAGAATGCGCAGTTGTATAGAGCTGAGAGCTTGGGTCTCATTATGCCGGATATTACAATAACTCTCGTAAAAACCTTTATTCTGTCCAACGCGCAGCATGAATTGAATCATGTTTGGCATCATGGATTCCTGAACTCTACGCCATTCATCATTATTCAGAACTGAGAGCATATGATTCAAAAGGCCCCATGCGTCATAGAGATCTTTTTCCGCCTCATGCAGTGCACAGATCAAGCCATTCCAGGTCGGCTGATGCTCGCTCTCCAGCTTGTCTATGGCGGCATGCGACTCTTGCAATAACTTTGTTAAAGCGTTTTCGGCTGCCTCAGGGGTCATTTTGTCAAATTCGGGATAGTAAGGGATCTTATAAAAGGGGTTGTTCATCATAGCTTATCTTTTTGGGAGTGCTTCGCCTCGTGACTCCAGTTTTTTTGCAACGGATGGCAGCGGATTGTATACGTAGCTTTTTTTCCAGAATTCAAGCGCAAGAATTTTGTTTCCAATTGAGTTGAGAACATCACCTGTGTGGTCAAGGATCACCGGCTCATTATTTTCAGAAGCACAGGCTTTTAACAGTAGTTGCAGTGCTTCAAAGTCTCGTCCCAGCCTATGCAGAACCCATCCTTTTGTATCAAGAAATGCGGGGTTGTCCGGCTCCTGTTCTAATACAGTGTTAATGCACTTTAAGGCTTTATCGAGTTTGATCTCTCTCTCGGACCAGAGGTAGGCGGCGAAATTCAGGATTTCAGGATCATCAGGATAGGCGCAGATTGCATCAATAAACAGTCTGTCGATTTTTTCATAAGCCTTGTAGGCTTCATAGGTGGAGCCCAGTATCAGATAGAACTTTTTGTCAGCAAAGTACCCCAGACGCATTCTTTGTTGATAGAACTGTTCGAAAACCTCCGCGGCTTTTTTGGGTTGATTCAGTGCGTTGTAGGCATGTCCCAGAATCAGGTTGGAGGGGGGCGTCTGCTGTGTCTTGCCTGTGCTTTGTTTCTCTAACCGGTGTAGCATGTGCGGTTGGTTTGCATAGATTATTCCAAGGTGAGTCAAAGGAATATAGTTGCGGGGGTTTAGCGTGTAAGAATTTTTGAAATTGCGCACGGCGTTATTGGTTTGGGCTGTTTCCAGCTGACAATATGCCTTAATCATCATGACATCCGATTTATCTTCATTGCTTTTCGCAAATTTAAGTGCGGTCGCTGTGCATTTCAAAGCCTGCTTCGGGTTTGTTCTACTTTGATACATGGAAAGAATGGTTTCGAGTGAGAATTTCAGAGCCTGTTGGTCATCGAGTGTCTTTGTGAACTGCTTCAGGGTTGAGAGGGCTTTTTTATCTTTCCCGTCAGCGAAATAATATTGTATTGCGGCCTGGGCGATTGGCTGATTGGTTGGGTCGTTAACAAGAATCTGATGGCAATATTGGGCTGCAGCGGCCGGTTTTTGTAAGTGGTCGGCCAGTTTGACGGCATAGAGGTGCAGATTCTGGTTTTTCGGGAAGTTGTAAAGGTTTTTGTCGAGGGCGTTAAATGCCTCTTCATAGCGTTTTCGCAATGAAAGATTGTTGACAAGGGAGGCAAGTGCAATCTGGTTGAAGGGATTAAGTTCGAGAGCTTTGGAGTAGGCGGCAGCAGCTTGATCCGGGCTGGCGTTTGTAGCGCTTTCGTAAAGAAGCCCCTGCATATAGAGCGCCATGGATCCTGCTTCAAGAGCATCCTTTGCCGGCATATTAGTGATCTTTTCATGCGGCATGGTGCTGTGTTTTGTGGCACATCCAGTGACTATTGAAAAAAGACATAGAAAAGACAAAATGAATGTTGCAGATAGAGACTGAAATATAAAATCAGACCATCTTTCATTCATTTTGTCTCTCCTGATCTATCATCCACGGGCTCTGAGGTTTCAGAGCTGTGAAATAAATCCGGGCAAAGATATTTAAATCTTTTGCTGCCCGGATTAGATGTAACGCCTTACGCGCTTATTTGTTCTTATGACGATTAGCCTTAAGACGTTTGCGGTACTTATGCTTTGACATCTTATGAAGGCGTTTTTTCTTAATAGAACCCACGTGTTTTTCTCCTAGGATTTAGGTGCTGCCTGCGCTTGTGCGCCGGTAAAGCGGTGTTTATTTCATTTAAAAAATGACTTTATTGAGCGGAATCTCGATAATGCCCTCAGCGCCTGCTGCACGCAGAGGCGGCACAATATCGCGAACTACCTTTTCCTCAATAACTGTTTCAATGGCGAACCAGTTGTCATCATTAAGTTTGTTAATAGTCGGTGCATGTAGCGATGGCAAAATGGAAGTAATTGTTTCCAGTTTATCAGCCGGAACATTGAGTTTCAGTAAAACTCGTGATTCAGCGGCCAAAGCGCCTTGCAGCAACATTGAAAATTGTTCGATCTTTGCTTTTTTCTCAGGATCTTCCCACGCCTTTTTATTGGCAATCAGGCGGGTGGTAGATGTCAGTATTGTTTCAACAATTCTCAGATTGTTGGCCCGCAGGGAAGAACCGGTCTCGGTCAGTTCAACAATGGCATCTACCAGCTCGGGGGCTTTAACTTCGGTTGCGCCCCATGAAAATTCAATCTCCGCCGTTACATTATGCTGATCAAGATAACGTTTTGTTAAACCAATTGCTTCGGTTGCAATGCGTTTTCCTTCAAGGTCCTTAACGCTTTTAATAGGAGAGTCGTTTGGTACAGCCAGAACCCAGCGAACCGGATTAGAGGTTGCCTTTGAATAGCACATTTCGCAAATTTCAACGATATCTGAACCATTTTCATAGATCCAGTCATATCCAGTAATGCCAGCGTCCAGCAAACCCAGCTCTACGTAGCGGGAGATCTCCTGTGGACGAATGAGGCGACATGTTAATTCAGGATCGTCCACTCTCGGAACGTAGGACCGTGAGCTTGCGCTTACGTTAAATCCCGCTTTTTTCATCATATTGAAGGTAGCCTCCTGAAGGCTGCCCTTTGGTAGTCCCAATATTAACGCCATACGTTCTAACCTTATTACCTTAATTACCTTGTTGTCTTATCAGTCTTTTGTCGACAAAGATTTATTAATTTAGCATTTTGAGTGCGCTTTTGCAAGTCCCGGTGCTTTGTTTATCTTAAAAATTTTCTCAAGATGCTTTAAAAAGGGATAAAATGATAAAAATATAGCCGTTTTCTTATGATATTTAATAGAATAAAAAAAGATATTGTGATTACCACAAAAGAGGGGATTCAACCGGATTTTAGTTTTTATCAACATGGCGATCAGTTTTATTCCGGTGGTTCCGGCCGAGGGTTTATAAGCTCAGGACTTAATTTTTATCTATATGCTAAAGCTGCTTTCAGCCGCCTGCCTGTGCGTTGCACGCAGACAAGGCAACCAAATTAAGCTCCTGTGATATGTCTTGCCATTGTCTTTAATTGTTCAGTTGTGTTTTAAACGCCGCAGCTTTAGTCAACAACGCTTCGCGTTGCATAGAAGAAGAGGTTGAAGGTTAAAGTGGTTAAAACGGTTTGAATGTTTGACGG
>JAQIBS010000162.1 GCA_027858965.1 Kiritimatiellia bacterium | reverse complement strand
ATTCGCACCGGGTGTCTCTCTCTAAAGTGTCGTTTTGGTTTACAACATAATAGAGGTTTATGCCCGGTGTTTTAAGCATTATTTAGCATTATTTACCCACAGATTCAGCGGAAGACCCTCTTTTTTTAACAATTGTAATATATGTTCAATTGCAATGATTCACAGATTTGCGTCTTGCTATATGGAAGCTGTAATCGAACAGGTATTATTTTTAAAGCTGAGAATGCCTTCGGTAACGGGGAACAACCTGCTGTTGCCGGTTGTATCCCTGACCGTAATGTCTGTATTCTGCTTCAGAACAGCAATCATTGGTTCGTGCATTGCTTCAAAGCCGATTGAGCCGGTATCAGTAATGATCCTGCAACACTGAGCTTCATCATCAAAGATGGCTTTGTCAGGAGTAATAATTAGAAGTTTGAATGTTCTCATGGACCCCTACGAAAGATGTTTAACTTTTTTGCGTGCTTCTTCAACTGTGCCTACCATGTAAAAGGCCTGTTCTGGAAGATCATCATGTTGGCCGTTCAGAATTTCATCAAATGAGCGTACTGTGTCTTCAACAGGAACAAATACGCCTTTCATTCCTGTAAAGTGTTCCGCAACAGAAAAGGGCTGTGAAAGGAATTTCTGGATCTTTCTGGCTCTTCCAACTGTTTTACGGTCATCTTCTGATAGTTCATCCATGCCCATAATGGCAATGATATCCTGCAGGTTTTTATACATTTGCAGAATTTCCTGGACGCGCCTTGCGGTTGAGTAATGTTTTTCACCTACGGTATCAGGAGCCAGCAGTCGTGAGGTTGATGCCAGCGGATCTACAGCAGGATAAATTCCGATTTCAACGATTGACCGACTTAAATTTGTTGTTGCATCAAGATGAGCGAATGTTGCCGCAGGTGCTGGATCAGTGTAATCATCAGCCGGCACATAGACCGCTTGAACTGAAGTTATGGACCCGCGATTGGTTGAGGTGATACGTTCTTCAAGTTCACCTAGTTCCGTTGCCAGAGTCGGCTGGTAGCCTACTGCCGAGGGAATTCGTCCCAGCAGGGCTGATACTTCAGCTCCGGCCTGTACAAAGCGAAATATGTTATCAACAAAAAACAGAACATCCTTCTGTTCCTCATCCCGGAAATATTCCGCAACACTCAATGCGGAAAGAGCCACGCGTGCCCTCGCGCCAGGTGGTTCATTCATTTGTCCGTAGATAAGAGCGGTCTTTTCAAGTACACCGGATTCTTTCATCTCTCTGAAAAGTTGTGTGCCTTCACGAGTTCTTTCTCCTACACCGCAGAAAACTGAGTTGCCACCATGCATTTTGGCAATATTATTAATCAATTCCATGATCAGAACCGTTTTGCCAACGCCTGCACCGCCAAACAAACCAATCTTTCCGCCCTCCATATAAGGCGCTAGCAGATCAATCACCTTGATGCCGGTTACTAGCATTGAATCTGTAGTACTGATTTTATTAAATGCGGGTGCCGGCCGATGAATGGGATATCGTTTCTCTGTGTTGATCGGTCCCTGCAGGTCCACAGGCTCCCCTATGACATTGGTTATACGTCCAAGTGTTTCAGGCCCAACGGGAACGGTGATCGGATTGTCGGTGTTAATGACATCCATGCCGCGGTGCAGTCCGTCGGTTGTATCCATGGCGATAGTTCGCACGGTCCTGTCACCTATATGCTGGACTACTTCCAGTACAAGATTGTGTTCCCTGTCATCAATAGTGGGATTGGTCATAGTCAGTGCCGTGAAAATCCCGGGCAGATCATTGTCATGGAACTTGACATCCACAACGGGACCAAGAATTTGTGTTGCTGTGCCTATTTTGTTTTTCATAATATTAAATTCAATGTTGGATGTTCATCTAAAGTGCTTCTTTGCCTGCGACGATTTCGATCAGTTCTTTTGTTATCGTACTTTGACGGGCGCGATTACGAATCTTCACATAACGTTTGATTAGATCTGCCGCATTGGTCTTTGCATTTTCCATAGCTGTCATACGGGCTGCATGCTCACTTAAATACGAATCAGTTAATGCAATTTTCATGCTGTAATACAAATAGAGAGTTGCGGCCGGAATAATAAAATCAGCTGGTTTCGGTTCGGTTTCTAAGCTGAGCTCCACTCGGCTTTTATCAGGTTCTCCTGACTTTTCATTGTTGTTTGGTAACATTGGAAAAATCTGCAGCTGTTTTGTCTGTTGTAAAAGAGTGGAGACAAAGTGGTTGTGAATTATTATGACTTTATCAATTTCCCCCTCTGAGATACGCTTGATGGTTTTAGTGGCTATCTCCCGCAGAGCGTGATCACTGATATGCTGCTCATTGCTGTTGATTTCATCGCAGACCTTGAAATTCTGCTTGCGGCACAGATTCCTCGCCCGAGCTCCTATGCATGTGACATCCAGGGCAACGCCTTTTCGGTTCTCGTCTGCAAAGATTTTAATCAGAGCTTTGAGGACAGAGCTGTTATGTGAACCGCAGAGACCTTTGTCAGCGGTGAAAACAATCACATGGATATTTTTAACTTTCTCTGGCTGATAAATTATCGCGCTGGTTGATGAGCCGAGCCCTGAAGTTATATCATCCCGGATAATACCAACCGTGTTCCTGAACTTCTCCATCGCAGGCATGCGCATCATCAGCTTTCTGAATTTGGTTGATGCGATCATATTCATGGCATTCATCACTTTTTGCATATTAGTGAGGGATGCAATTTTATAGCTTAAATCTCTAGCTGTTGCCATCTTTCACTTATCCTTTTTTTTCACGCTTGCGTTTGCCGTATCGCAGAATGGTTCGCAGTGTGCTTACATCCCGGGCGCTCATCCACTCTTTGTCGAAAGCAGGATTCTGAACTATCTGTGCAATGGCTGAGAGAGCTACCAGATGATAATGACGCTGATCAATGGTTCCAACTAGGAAAAAGATTGCATGCACATTAGGACATGTGTCCGAAAAATGAATGCCTTTGCGGGAACGCATTATGATTATATCAAACATGTTTTCACCTTCAATGACAATATGAGGAATCGCAAAGAAGGAGGTGAGAGCGGTTGAACTAGTTTGTTCGCGCTCAATCAGCTTGTCATAAAGGGTCTGTACCGCAAGCTCTGGATATGTTTCGGAAATAATTTCAGAAACATGCATGAAAGCGCCTTCTATGTCTTCCGTTTCATCGGGGTCCAGGATTGTGCAGTTTTCAATAAGTTGATCAAAACGGTCTTTTTCAAGCACGTCTTTTCCGTCCATGATCTGCTGCAGTTCCTCTTCCAGTGATGGTGTGGCAAGCTCCCTGGCTGTGACGCTCTCAATAAGGTTGATCATGTCGCGATTAAAGCTGGCCTGTCCTCTATTGATGGCCATGGCCATGTTAACGGTATAGCCGGCATCAATATCAACATCCGCTGAATCGGGTTTGAATTTAGCATCAAAGTCGTTAAATATTCGGATCAGTTCCTTGTCGGCCTCTTTTGAGATGGCTTTGGCTGCCCGCAGTTCATCCATAAAGGATGTTTCGTTTTCATCAACATAGTTGAAGAACTCTGTCTCATATCTTTTCAGTCGATTTGATGGGTATTTATCAAGTCGTCCTGATAGAGCGGCTTTAATAATGAGAACCTGCTTAAATACATCCAAAGGCGCGTATTGATGCTGTTTTAATATTTCTGTGAGCCGCTCGCCACGGTCCAGCTGTTTGCGGGTGGTAACATCCAGATCAGAGGAGAATTGCATAAAGGCCGCAAGTTCCCTGAATTGAGCCAGGTCAATTCTGAGCGACCCCGCTGTTTTTTTCATTGCTGTGATCTGAGCGTCGCCACCGACCCTGGATACGGAGATACCAACGTTAATCGCGGGGCGTAACCCCGAGTTAAACAGGTTGGCTTCAAGGAAAATCTGTCCGTCAGTGATGGAAATAACATTTGTCGGGATGTAGGCGGAAACATCACCTTCCTGTGTTTCAACAATGGGTAGGGCTGTCAGGGAGCCGCCGCCTTTTTCGTCACTCATTTTTGCGGCACGTTCCAGCAACCGCGAGTGTAGGTAAAAGATGTCGCCGGGGTAGGCTTCACGACCTGGTGACCTGCGCATCAAGAGCGAAATCTCGCGATAGGCCTGCGCATGTTTTGTGAGATCGTCGAAGACGATAAGGGCATGTTTGCCGTGGTCTCTGAAATATTCTGACATGGCTACTGCGGCATATGGGGCAAGGTACTGGAATGCCGCCGGATCAGATGCTGTTGCTGCAATAATGGTTGTGTATTCCAGAGCTCCATGTTTTCGAAGAGTTTCCACAAGCTGAACAACTGATGAACGTTTTTGGCCGATTGCTACATAAAAGCAGTAAACTCGATCTTCTTCTGCGTTATTTTTCTGATTGATAATTGTGTCAACGGCTATGGCAGTTTTGCCGGTACGACGGTCGCCAATAATCAACTCACGTTGTCCTCTGCCAATCGGAATCATTGCATCAATTGCCTTGATTCCTGTTTGAAGCGGCTCCTGCACGTCCTGCCGATCTGTTATACCGGGTCCTTTAATCTCAACTTTACGTTTTTGAGTCGTTGCCGGTTCTCCTTTGCCGTCAATAGGGATTCCCAGAGGGTCAACTACGCGTCCCAGAAGAGCCTCTCCCACAGGAACCTCGGCTACCCGTCCTGTTCTGCGGACAGTAAACCCCTCCTGCACCTTGTCGCAACCAGCAAATAGAATGATTCCGATACTGTCTTCTTCAAGGTTCATGACCATGCCGTGGACAATATCGCCACCGGGGATATCAATTTCGACAAGCTCGCCGGAGAGTACATTGTCCAGGCCCCAGGCTCTGGCAATGCCGTCACCAGCCTGAATGACTTTCCCAACCTCTGATTCAGAGGGCGAACTCTCAAAACCGGCAATTTTCTTTTTCAGAAGATCCAGTATTTCTCCCGGCTTTATATCATCTCTCATAGGTTAAACCTTTTTGTTTCATATTGATCTCAGTAGGCGTTTCATGCGTATTAATCGTCCAGCTACTGAATTATCAATCATACGCCCTTCACACCAAACCTTGAAGCCTCCAAGAAGATCAGGATTTACTGTATGTTCAAGTTTGATATTCTTGTTTGTTTTCAGCTGCATTCGCTCTTTGATCAGAACAATGAGATCATCGGTGGGTTCATGTGCAGTTTCCAGAAAGGCCATGGCTGTTCCAGATTTTTCGTTGGCAATGTTACTGAATGCATCCGGTATCAGCGGCAGCGCCGTGAGTCTACCGTTACGAACAGCTGTATCTATCATGCTTCCGGTATGTTTTGAAACATAAGGAAGAAAAGCGATTTCGATAAACGATAATACCTGTGAATTGATTTTACGCGTCTTCTGGCAATACTGTTTGATCTCCGGTGCTTCATTCATGAGATTGTTCATGAAGAGCATATCTTCAGTGACAGCATCCAGGGTGCCCATTTCATCAGCAACCTGATAAAGGGCTGTAGCATATCTGACTGATATGGCTGGGCCACTCATAAACTTTCCGCCAGTTCACGGGTCCACTTCTGATCATCTTCTTTGACAAAAGCTCGATTAATAAGCTTTTCCGAGGCGTCACATACGAATTCAGCAATTTCGGTCTTAAGTTGCTGCCGGGCGACTATGTTTTCCTCTTTGGCCTTTTGCTGAGCCTGTTTTATTATTTCGGCTGCACTTAACTCAGCTTGTTCCTCTAGGTTTTTCTTGAGAAGATCAGCCTCTTTGCGAGTACTGCGCAAAATATCATCACCTTCGGTTTTTGACCTTTTGAGAACATCAGCCCGTTCGCTGTCAATTTTCTCACGTGTTTTGCTGATAATTTCCGCATCATCAACCGATTTGGAGATCATCTCTTCCCGCTCTTTGATATTTTGAATGAGAGTGGGGAATACAAATTTGTACATGATTGCCAGCAGGCACAGAAAACTAATCCATGTCCATATCATGAGGCCGGGTTCTATCTGAAAGAGCTCCATCTGCAGGGTGCCTCCAACTGTCAGCTTTATTATTTTTTAAAGATGGCCAGAATGGCTATAATAGCTCCGAAGAAAGCCAGACCTTCAACCAGGGCTGCCATCAGAATCATGTTTGACCTAATATTCTTAGCCTCTTCCGGTTGACGGGCAATGGCATCCATGGCCTTTGCCCCGATTATGCTGATTGCGAGTGAACCGCCAAAAATTCCGATTGCTGCACCGATTACAGCAATAGCGTTTGCTAAATGAACGTCCATATTAATCTCCTTTTTTTGTTAATCAGAATGTGAACTATTAACCATTGTGATGAAAATACAACTTAGTAAAGTGAAAACAAATGCCTGAAGAAGTGCTACGATAACTTCCAATGAAAAGGTAAAAACGGCAAACGGGACCGATATAATAGCTGAGACAGGTCCTATTATAAAGATCAGTATGAGAAAAGAGAGGATGGCCAGGTGGCCTGCAAACATATTGGCAAAAAGACGCAGGCTGAGAATCACTGATTTAATCACTGTTCCGAATAGCTCGAGAAAAGCTACAAACAGGGCTATCGGCCAGGGGGTGTCTGCCGGGTACATATTAGTGAAAAAATGCAGGAATCCCAGATTCTTGAAGCCGGTAATAAACATCAGTGCGAAAATCACTACTGCTAAGGCCAGAGTAACGTTGATGTTGCCCGTTGCCGATTTAAAAGCCGGTATTAAGCCCAGACAGTTGAGCACAACGATGAACATAAAGAGGGTCACGTAGAAGGGGAGCCATTTTTCTCCCTTTTTTTCACCCATGATCGGATAGACGATATCATCACGTACGAAAAATACCAGGGCTTCCAGAGGTACTGCGAGTCCATGAACTTTCGGGGTTCGCTTTCTGAAAGCAAGCTTGAACAATATGGCTATTAGAAAAACGGAAAGCCATATCATCAAAAGATGAACGGTAATGCCGAAAGGGAGTGTGATGGCAGGCATGCCGGGAATCAGCACGATTTCATTACTGTTTAATACATGTTCAAAAAGTACGGCCGACACATCCAGTTCAGAGCTGTTCTCCGCATGAGCGCTTGCCGCACTAACGGAAAATGCACTTATTAAGCAAAAAAATCCTATAATTGCTTTGATTATCATAAATTTCTTTGAGTACCCTGCCTGCCTAATGTTTAGCTATAATCTGATAAAAAGAAGAACCTTGCCTTTGAATAATGTTATTAATCTTTTAATTTCACACTGTTCAGTTTTTTAAAAGAAAAAATTATACATGACATTGCTTGCTGGCGCAATGCTCAAAATTGATGATTAAGCGAGTGGAAGTGAAATGCGCCCAACAATTGGTATAAAATTAAGTTGCATAAATTGTTACTAAATGCTTAACTGAATCTACATGTTAAATTGATTTTCTCAAGAGGGAGGAATGTTGTGGAAATGACAGCTTTATACTGGTTGATTCTTGGTCTGGTACTGCTCTTTGTTGAGGTGGCTACGCCGGGTTTTGTCTCTATGTTCTTTGGCATGGCCGCTCTGACAGTTGCCCTGATAACATGGGTGATACCGCTGGGTCAGATTTTTCCCTGGCTTCTGTTTGCAATACTCTCGGTGGCCTATATCATTCTGTTCCGAAAGTTGCTGAAACATGCTTTCATGGGAGATAAAAGCACCCCGGATCGTCTTGAAGATTCTTTTGTAGGTAAATATGCCACGGTTACAAAGGCAATGACTGCCGGTAAACCGGGTAAGGTTGAGTTCTCTGGTTGTGACTGGGAGGCCGAGTGTGATACGGAAGTTGCGGTTAATGACCGGGTGAAGATTATTGGGAAAAACAATCTGACGCTTATTGTTGCGAAGGATATCTGATTTTGTTGTTAAGGGGTCTGCGTGGAAATAAATTTACATTTTCACGTGGGCGTTAAGTTGAATTATTAAAAAAAGGAGTAAATTATGCAGTTTGTTGCAATTGCTATTGCAGTATTTATTATTTATACATTAACAAAGTGTATTCGGGTTGTGCCTCAGAAACAGGCATTTATTGTTGAGCGTCTGGGTAAGTATCACGCCACTTTGGAAGCGGGGTTGCATTTGCTTGTTCCAATTCTTGACAGGGTGGCTTACAAACAATCACTCAAGGAACAGGCGTTGGATGTTCCTCCGCAGCAGTGTATCACCAAGGATAATATCGCCGTTGAGGTTGATGGAATTATCTATCTGATGGTAATGGATGCTGCTAAAGCATCTTATGGTATCGGGAATTATACTTTTGCTACCACCCAGCTGGCGCAGACAACCATGCGTAGTGAGATGGGTAAGCTGGAGCTCGATCGCAGTTTTGAAGAGAGAACAACGCTCAATGGTGCTATTGTTGAGGCTGTTGATAAAGCATCTGACCCATGGGGTGTTAAGGTTACCCGTTATGAGATCAAGAATATTACTCCTCCTCCATCGATCCGCGATGCTATGGAAAAACAGATGCGTGCCGAACGAGAAAAACGTGCTTTAATCGCTGAGTCCGAGGGTGATCGCCAGGCCAAGATTAACCGTGCTGAAGGTGATAAACAGGAGGCTATTGAACGTTCCGAAGGTGAGAAGAGGAAACGTGTTAATGAAGCTGAAGGCCGTTCAAAGGAGATCTTTCTTGTGGCAAAAGCCCAGGCTGATGGTATTCGCGAAGTTGCGCATGCAATCAGTGAAAAGGGCGGTATGGGTGCTTTGAATATGCAGCTGGCGCAGGATTACCTCCAGCAGTTCGGTAAGCTGGCCAAAACTAATAACACAATGATTATCCCCTCTGACCTTGCTAATGTAGGCGGCATCCTGAAGGCAGTCACCAGCATTATTAAGAGTGACGATGTGACACTGGCGAAATAAAGTTTCTGCACAGAGTTTTGAAGTCTAAAAGCCGACCTTCGGGCCGGCTTTTTGCATTGTTTGTGTGAAGTGCTCGGTGCGTTAGGTTGAGTGCTATGCGAGATGGGAATAATGGGATTGATGGGAAGTATGGCTTGTTAGGGTTGCCATGATTAATTACGTTTCCTCAGACCTCAGACCTCAGACCTCAGACCTCAGACCTCAGACTTCAGACCTCTGACCTCTGACCTCAGACCTCAGACCTCAGACCTCTGACCTCTGACCTCAGACCTCAGACCTCTGACCACTGACCTCTGACCTCTGACCTCTGACCTCTATTCCCTATAACTCTCTAACTTCAACATTACTGATGCAAACATCGGCCTGGTTGTGTATTCCGAAGATCAGCTGATAATCTGTGTCTTTGCCGGTTGTAAAGGGAACTTTGATTTTTCGCTCTTCTCCGGCATCCTGTTTCCAGTACTCTCTCAGTGCCCGATGCTGTGACTGTGGGGAACGCACCAGATGGTAGACCTCTCCATCGGCGTTGGATTTATTGAAGGTGCAGGTATAGCTGAGCTCGTATCTTGTGCCAGGTTTAAGCATGTTACTGATATGCAGGTACTCATGAAATTTCAGAGTGTCATCCATAGAGGATGAACGTAGTGCCTTCTTTTCTATGCAGCTGATCGGATTAAGCGGTGTTATTGTTGCTGATAGTTCCGGTTTGGATGTGAAATCAAGAGTAAAGGATCCCTCTTTTTTTATAATAGCCATCATCGGTCCCAAATCAATCGGCCATGATATCTCTTTCCATGGATCATTGGTCTTTTTCAGCCAGCGGTCGAGTTCAGCTGTCAGCTCTTTGCAGACTTCCGGTTTCTCGGCTGCGCAGCATGTCAGTTGCCAGGGATCTTCCTTGCGGTCAAAGAGTTTTATCCCTGCTCCATTGTTTACCACAAATGTATAGCGATCGCTACGCACCGCCCTGCTGCTGCTGTTGTTTTTTCTATGCATTCCACCAATGTAGAGTGTTGACTTTGGCCGCTTGCCTGATTCCGTGATAATCTGGCTGCTGTAATCACTGCCCTCTACTGATGATGGTATCTCTTTCTTTAATCCCATCATGCCGAGCAGAGTGGGCATGATATCCGGGGTGTTCATGTGCAGGGTTTCGGTGTGAGGTTTGAGTTTGGCCGGATAGCGCATGATAAAAGGAATCAGAAAGGACTCATCGTAGAAAACCCCTTTGCCCATGCGGTTGTGGCTGCCCATCATCTCGCCATGGTCGGAACTGAATATAACAATTGTATTTTCATAGTTGCCGCTCTCTTTCAATGCTTTCAGAATTTTGGCAATCTGCTGGTCGATACCGGTTATCATGGCAAAGTAGTCTTTAACCGATGTCGGGGCCTTGCCGCCATTCATAATCCGTTTTCCGTTGTCGCTTGTGTCAAGATTCTTGCGGACAAGCAGACTTTCGGGAGATTTGTCGGCATAGATCGCTTTGTATTCATCCGGTACCTGATGGAAGGGCATGTGGGGCGGATTGAATGCCATGAAGAGAGCAAAAGGTTTGCTGTTGTCACGCTCTCTGCCGCTGGCATTGCGGATGTATGCTTCGGCAACATCTGTCTCATGCCAGACTGACCAGCGCTTAACCTGCAGGGGTTTGCTGACCGGATTATTCCCGGTCCAGTAGTGCGGCTCCAGATGTCTGTCACAGCAGCCGTAGGAGTGCCAGAAGTTAAAGCCATGGCGACGTTTACCTGGAGGTGTATAGCCATCCCAGACCAATCCGCTACCACCTCTACCCTTTTTGCCACGTGGTCCTTCACCGTATTTCGCATCTTCCTCTGTGGGGCACTCCAGATGGTATTTGCCGATGTAACCGCAGTCATAGCCATTGTCTGAGAGCACATTCGAGATGGTACGTGTCTCAGGGTTGAGGAAAATGTCTGGCTGTCCACTGTTGCAGTTTGTGTGTACACCTGTGCTTGCAGGGTACTGTCCTGTAAGGAGCATGGCGCGATGCGGGCTGCAGATAGGTATGTTGCTGACAACGTTTTTAAAGACAATGGACTCTTTTGAAAATTTATCCAGATTGGGGGTTAGCACAGGATCACTATTCATAAAACCAAGTGCCTGCTGGCGCCACTCATCAGGGAAAATATAGAGCAGATTCGGTTGCTTTGAGTCAGCTGATTGTGCCTCTGAAAGCAGGGGTAGGAGAGCGCTTGCAATGGAGCCTTTAAGCATGTTGCGACGGGATATTGTGTTCATTGGTAATATCTCATTTTGTGGTTGGTAGCGTGTAGTTGGTAGCTGGTAGCTTGTAGCGAATATAGCAGAGCAAACTACAAGCTACAATCTAAAAGCTGGGTTGCGGGGGGCGTATGTCTGTTTATGTTGAGCTAATTCTGTGAGTGAATAAACCTTCAGGCTTGAAATCAGGCATCACTATGATTAGAAAGACTCAACGGAATTGTATGCGCCCGTCAAAGCCCGCGTGAGTCTAAGCGTAGAGTTCAACAATCGCACATTCTTGTGTTTTGGCACCCCGCACTTGCGGGGCCAGCAGAGCTGGCTATTAACAAAATTTAGAACTCCCGCACTTTAGAACTTTAGAACTTTTCCCTTCTTCCTTCACTCCTCAGAAGCAACAGCAGTGTAACAGGAACAGCTTCCAAATGTGTATGATTTAGATTTGCATGAGGTGAATCCAGCATGTGTAAGAATGTTCAGCATTTCAGCACCCTGAGGAACGTGTTTGATTGATTCAGGAAGGTATTTATACTCGCTTGATCGGCCGGTAAGTAATTTTCCAAGGACCGGTATGACCCTGTTAAGATAAAATGAGTAGAAGCCGGCGAGCAACTTGTTCGTGGGTCGGGAGAGCTCTATGATCAGCAGGGTACAGCCGGGTCTCAGAACACGACGGATCTCCCGACAGCCAGCTTCAAGATCTTCAAAGTTACGGATGCCAAATGCGATGGTTGCCAGGTCAAAGCTGTTGTCAATGAAAGGCATTTTGAGGCAGTCGCCTTGTATGAAATCAATGGGGTTTGTCGATGCTTTTTGTTCAGCCTTGCTTTTTGCAATCGCAAGCATCCCTTCGGAGAGATCAATCCCTGTAACTTTAGCACAGGGGAACTCTTTGGCCTCCATGATAGAGAGGTCGCCGGTTCCGGTTGCCACATCCAGAATCTGCATAGGAGAGCTCTTTTGCAGAGACCTCAACGACCTTCGTCTCCAGGAAACATCTATCCCCATTGATAGAATCCGGTTCATGAAATCATAGCGTGCTGCAATTTTGTCAAAAGTATTTTCAATCTGTACGCTTTTGCGTTCATTGCTGTTGTATGGGTTTATATTCTCAACGTTATTCATATGCTGTTTATGGTGAACCATTTTTTTTTGACAGGATTGCTATTCGCTGCGGTCAGCCTTTTTTAATCCTGTAATCCTGTCTACGCATTTCCATGCATCCCTCTCTGTAAAATTTTTCGTTGAACCGAAACTTAGACTCATTCCATAAAAATCGAGGAAGAACCTAAAAAATCTTCAAGATACCTCTGTAACCGTTTTGTTCCAATATTGAACATACGTCCTTCTTCATTATAGATGAAATCGGCTAGCTGCGTCCAGCGCTCATAAAGGTTGTCATCGGTGTTGTTTAATGCCTTAACCGCATCGGGGAATCGCCCCCTGTTGTGAATCAGCTCCCAGCAGCGAGCAAAACGCTGAATTTTCATCAGAGTCCTGAAATCCATGTTTGCAGATTCGATTAACTCATAGGGAGGCTCGGGGTTGAATTTAAGTTTATGATGTTCGGCGTTGTTTGTCAGCTCAGTTCCCGGCAGTCCCTTAAGAAGGTTGATTTGAAGTTCGGGCAGCTGGCAGCTTCTCTGTAATTTATCAAAGCCTTTGGCAAAGGAGCCCTCATCCTCTCCAGGAAGACCAAATATCAGATCTGCATGAATTATGGCGCCGGTCTGGGTTGTCAGTAATTTAAGATTAGCGAGAGTTTTCTTTGTATCCAGGCTTCGTCCGGCTGCCACAGCAACTTTTGGGTTTAGTGTTTGAATACCGCACTCCAGATGGAGTGCCCCCGGGGGGAACCTGGCCAGCATCTCAGCTGTTTCACTTTTCAGGTGATCGGTGTTAATCTCAAAGTGGAGGCACATGCCTGGCTCGTAACGATCCAGGAAGAACTCCATGATGGCATGTGAGTGCGCCATAGATGCGGCAAAACTGCGGTCTAGAAATTTGTATTGTCTCAAGCCAAGTTGCCATAGCTTATCGAGCTCAGGCAGCAGGGTTTCAAGCGGAATGAGGCGCAGTCCCGTGCCGGAGGATGTGCAGTAGCTGCAGTGATATGGACAGCCGCGGCTGGCTTCCACGTAGATCACACGATTCCTGATATCCTGTTCGTTGTAAAGAGCGAAGGGTAGTTTCAGTTTGTTGATGTTTTCCGGTGGAGCTTCTATGAGATGCTTTAATTGGGTTTTGGGGTTCTCAAGCCACGTACGGCATGAATTACGCAGTGCCGTTTCTCCTTCGCCGATTATACATTGATGGAAGAGGTTTACGTTCCTGTAGTCAGCGGTTAACTCCGGGCCACCGGCAATACGTTTTATGTGTGGGGCCGTTATTTCAAGAATGGATGCCGTGGCTTCAATGATACGCACGTTCCAGATGTATGTTGAAAAAACGGCAATCTCTGGATTCAATTCAATAATTCTGGATGCAAGCTGGATGGGAGTGATGGAGAGGTCGTTTTCAATAATTGTACACGCCTCTTCCAACTCCTGCATATTGGCTTTCAGGGTTCTGGCGGCATAGGAGCTATGGCTGTAGCGGGCATTTACGGCTATGAGCAGGATAGAACATGCCGTAGCTGGCAGCGGGGGAAGATTAGATGATGAAATGGACATAGCAGGCAAAACGGAGGCATTTCTCATAGGGTCACTTTCTACATTCAACATTTCACTTTTTACAAAAAATTCTGCCTTTATATCGGTTTGATTGCATTTAGTCTGATTGATGTGCTGTTATGCAGGTGAGTGATTGCCAGCGCCAGCGCATCCGCGGCATCATGGGGCGGCTTTTTCTCCAGATGGAGCAGGGTTTTAACCATCTCCTGCATCTGCTCTTTTTTTGCGGCACCGTAGCCAGCCACAGCCATCTTGACCTTGCGCGGCTCATATTCGTAAACAGACAGCCCTTTTTTTGCGCACTCAGCAATCAAGGCACCGCGGGCATGTGAGAGTAGCATAGCTGTTTTTACATTGCGGGCAAAAAAGATACCTTCTACTGCGACCACCTGAGGCTGGTGTTCTATGATGACTTTTTCCAGTTCGCTCTGTAGATGCAACAACGAGTCAGATAGGGGGTGTCCCGACTTTGTTTTGATGACCCCGTAGTATATCGGGATCATCTTTGAGCCCTGACTCTCCACTATTCCAACTCCGGTGGAGCGCAGTGATGTGTCGATTCCCAGTATGCGTGTGTGTATCATAGGTTAAAAGGTTAAAGGTTAAAGGTTAAAGGTTTTAGGTTAAAGGGGGTGAAATCAAGTTAAACAATAAAGGGGTCAATTGCAATGCAATTGACCCCGATAGCTAAAGAACTTATGCACTTTAGAATTTTAGAACTTTAGCACTTACGCACTTTAGCACTTTAGAACTGAATAGCTCTGCTCTGCAGTGCTATTCCTCGTTCTTTTCCTGATCCATCTGCTGCATTGCTTCGCGACGGCTGAGCTTGATGCGTCCACGATCATCAACCGCGATGCACTTAACCCACATCTTGTCGCCCACTTTGCAGACTTCATCGACAGAACCAATGCGGCGGTCAGCAAGTTCGCTGATGTGGCATAGTCCATCTTTGCCCGGCATAATCTCAACAAAGCAACCGAAGTCCTTGATTCCTGTGACGGTGCCTTCGTAGAGTTTGCCCTCTTCAGCTTCAGCTGAGATAGATTCGATCTCGTGCTGAGCTGCTGCCAGAGAGATTCCGTCGTTAGCGAATACGCTGACGGTTCCATCCTCATCGATATCAATCTGAGCACCGGTTACCTCACAGATACGGCGGATGTTAGATCCTCCAGGACCAATCAATGCGCCAATTTTGTCAGTTGGAATATTGATGGTTGTGATGCGAGGTGCGTGTTCAGCGAGCTCTGCACGAGGCTCAGCAATAATTGAGGTCATGTACTTAAGAATCTCCAGGCGGCCCTCTTTGGCGCGCTGGAGAGCTGATTCAACAACATCCCATGGCAGGCCACGTAGTTTCAGATCAACCTGAAAGCCGGTGATACCCTTGAATGTTCCAGCAACCTTGAAGTCCATGTCGCCGCAGTGATCCTCTGAACCGAGGATGTCGGTGACGAGCAATTTTTTGCTCTCATCTGCGTTTGTGAATAGTCCAACCGATACGCCGGCAACCGGTGATGTGATTGGAATACCCGCATCCATCATAGCCAGTGCGCCTACACAGATTGATGCCATGGATGATGAACCATTTGATCCCATAATATCGGATACAATGCGAACTGAGTAGGGGTAGTCTGTTGGGACAACCTTAGCCAGCGAGCGTTCAGCCAGATTTCCGTGGCCAATCTCGCGACGTCCAGTACCACCTAGACGACCAACTTCGCCAACACAGTACGGAGGGAAGTTATAGTGGAGAATGAATTTTTTGCTGGTGGCTCCGCCTGTGACGGCATCGAGTGTCTGAGCATCTTTTTTTGTTCCCAGTGTAATGGTACCAAGAGCTGATGTTTCACCACGGTTAAATACAGCTGAACCATGAGCGCGAGGAAGAATGCCTACCTGAGCATAAAGCTCACGGATTGTTTCGCTGTCACGACCATCAATACGGTTGCCATCCACAAGGATGTTTTCGCGTACCATGTTGATCTCCATCTCATCAAAGAATGTGATGAAGTTCTCTTCGGTGACTTCTTCAGGCCATTTTTCCATTGCCTTGGCCAGCAGATCCTCTTTGATCTCTTTTACTGCAGCCTGGCGCTCAAGTTTATCAGCAATCAGGAGAACCTTCTTCAGGTCGGCTCCGCGTTGCTCATTAAGGAATGCCATCTTCTCAGGATCAGGTTTCTCTTCAATGATCTCTTTGTCCGGTTTGCCAAGGGCGCGGCGCAGTTCAATCTGAGCATCAACAAGTTTGATACACTCCGCATGTCCGCACTTCATTGCAGCCAGAAAATCCTCTTCTGAAATCTCTTCCGCACTGCCTTCCATCATAAGGAAGCGTTCGCGTGTTCCGACATATATCAGATCAAGATCGCTCTCAAGGCGCTGTTCGTTGGTGGGGTTGATGACAAATTCGCCCTCTACGCGGCCAACGCGAACACATCCGATAGGGCCCATAAAGGGAACTTCGGAGACATGCAGTGCTGCAGATGCAGTGTTTACCGCAATGATGTCGGTATCGTTGATGCAATCGCAGGAGAGAACCATGCAGTTCACCTGAACATCATTATGGTATCCAGCCGGGAAAAGGGGGCGGATGGGACGGTCGATGTTACGTGATGTCAGAATCTCTTTTTCAGATGGGCGTGCTTCGCGTTTGAAGTATCCACCAGGAAAACGACCTGCAGCATAGAATTTTTCGCGATATTCAACCTGCATCGGGAAGAAATCGATTCCCTCACGTGGTTTATCAGTGTTGGTTACGGCGCAAAACACCATTGAGTCGCCTAAACGACACATTATTGCACCAGCTGCCTGGCGTGCCAGGAGTCCGGTTTCAAACGTAAATTTCTCACCGCCAATAGTAGCGGATACAGATGTAGTATCTTTCATGTTTTTTCCTTTTTCACAGACAAGGACCGGAAAGCGATGATGTGCCAGGAAGATTGAAAGAAAGATGGTCCATTCAGGGAATGGATTTTTTATACATAAAACAAGACCATGTAACACTGTGTTGACATGGCCGATATTGCATTCTTAGTCTTAGCGACGCAGTTTATGATCTATAAGAGCTTTCTGATAGAGATCATTGTTCGTGCGTTTTAGATAATCAAGCAACTTACGTCTTGTATTAACCTTACGGATCAAACCGTAACGAGAGCTGTGATCTTTTTTGTTAAGTTTGAGATGCTCAGTGAGCATTAATATTTCACTCGTAAGAACAGCGATCTGAACTTCGCTGGAACCAGTATCACGCTCATGGCGCTCGAACTCATTTCTTATGGTTTTTTTATCAATCTGACTCATAATATGCTTAGCGGTCCTTGTTCCGCGGTTATTGTCTGTTAACTTTCCGGCGCTTAATATATATACATCCCCGCTGTCTGTAAAGCGAAATCGGACCGGAAGGTCAGATTGAACCCGCAACGGGGAGTGTATCCTTAGACACGCCGCAGGAAGACAGACAATATAGACAATTTTGTTTGGAAAGTCAAGGGGCTGCCTTGGTTTTTGAATAATTAGGTGGAATATGTTTTTTTTGTTGTTCAAGGAGGGACGCTGGCCTCAGCGTCCGCGGTCCCAGAGTCTGGGCCTCTCCATTGCCGTTATGCAAATCATTCTTTTTTATGGAAAGGGAAAGTATCGTTTGCAAGGCTCATAATCTTTAGTACAATTCGTAACAGTTTAAATGTGAATTGAATTTTTTGGAGTTAAAATGAGTAAATCACTGTATTTATCCCTGTTTTTGTCTTTTATTGCGTTATGCAATCTGAGAGCAGAGGATATCTTTATTACCAAACTTAATTCCTTGAAAATGATGAGTCCAGGCGACTCGATTGTTGTTGGTAAAACCCAGGATGGCTCTGATATCAAGATTGCAGGAAAGGTATATAAGGGGGGGATATCGTGTCTGGCCGGTTCGGATATGTATTTTTTGCGTGGTGAGTCAGTTCGTCTGAAGGGCGCTGTGGGAGTGGTTGACTCCAGTAAGGGTGGCGCAATGTTTAAGATCTATGGTGATTCAAGGGTTCTGTGGGCGAGTGGCGGTGTTGCAATGGGGGGTGTCAAAACTTTTGATATTGATCTGGATGGGGTGGCTCTGGTCAGGCTTGCCGTTGAGGGGGATGTCGATACTGTAGGCTGCTGGCTGGATACATGTTTTGTTTTTAAAGGCAAGGGTGTTAAACCTGAGGCGGTATATAACCCGGCAACCTATGAGAGCCTGCTGGAGTGGGAAAATCCTCGTGTTTTCCGAGTGGGGACTGAGCCTCCAACCGCCACTATGATGATCTATGACAGTGCTAAAAAGGCTCGCAAGGCTAAGAACCGTGAGGATTCACCCTGGTTTATGTCTTTGGATGGCAAATGGAAATTTGACTGGGTTGATCACCCTGGCAAGCGTAAAAAAGATTTCTGCCAGAACTGGTATTCGACGGGACGCTGGGGAGAAATTGATGTTCCGGATTGTGTTGAATTACGTGGGTATGGAACACCTCTTTACAAAAACATTGGATATTATTTCAAGGTTGATCCTCCTTATGTAATGAAGGAACCTGATAAAAAGTATACCACTTATAAGGAACGCAATGCGGTTAGCTCCTATCGTAGGTCTTTTGTTCTTCCTGAAAACTGGGTTGGACGTAAAATCTATCTGCGCTTTGACGGTTTTTCCTCTGCGATGTATGTGTGGTTGAATGGAAAGCGTCTGGGTTATGCTGAGGATGGACGTCAGGGAGCTACCTTTGATATTACCCCATATTTGATTAAAGGGGATAATGTGCTGGCAGCGGCGGTCTATCGGATTAGCGACGGTTCCTATATGGAGGATCAGGATTTCTGGCGTTTGTCGGGTTTGTACCGTCCTGTCTATCTGTGGGCGGTTCCCCAATCGCATATTAAGGATTATTTTGCGCGTACACTTCCGGTAGCCACCGGTGATTACGCAGGTAATTGGAATCTGAAGGTTGCGACATCGGTTGAAGGGAGTGTGGATGATTTGAGTGTGTCGGCTGAGTTATATCCGTATAACTTTAAAGGAGGTCGTGCTGCCCGTACTAAATCACTGCTTTTGAATAATACGGTTGAGCTGAATATGAACGTGGAATCACCTCGATTGTGGTCCGCAGAGAAGCCGAATCTATACAAGCTTGTGCTAACTTTGAAAGATAAAAAGGGGAGAACGATCGAGTCTATTCCCCAAAAAGTGGGTTTCCGTTCGGTTGAATTGAAAAACAGCCAGATTCTTGTTAATGGACAGCCTGTTCTTTTTAAAGGAGTTAACCGTCATGAAATGGACCCTGATATGGGGTATGCTGTCCCTTATGAAAGAATGCTGCAGGATGTTCGTTTGATGAAGCGTCTTAATATCAATGCGGTCAGGACCTGTCACTATCCCAACGACCCACGCTGGTATGATCTCTGTGATGAGTATGGCCTTTATGTGATTGATGAGGCAAACCTTGAGACCCACGGATTGGCGAGAAAAGCACGTAACCCCGTGATTGATCCATCTTTCCGGGCCGCGGCTCTGGATCGTGAGATGGGGATGGTGGAACGTGATAAGAATCATCCTTCAATTATAATCTGGTCATTGGGTAATGAAAATAATGTAGATTCCGATTTCTTTGAGCAGGCTTATCACATGATTCGTGCCAGGGATCCGGGTCGCATGATTCAGAATCAACGTAATGGTCCGGCGGATACCGAGGATCATATGTATATGCGAGTTGCTGACCTGGATCTATATGGGAAAGATGAATCAAAGAAGGTGCCGGCCATTCTTTGTGAGTACTCACATGCCATGGGTAACTCCTCTGGAAATATCTCCGATTACTGGGATGTGATTAATCGGCATGACAACCTTCAGGGGGGCTTTGTATGGGATTTTGTCGATCAGGGCTTGCGTAAGCCGATTCCTCAGGAGAATGTCCGTCATGGGCAACCGGATTACTTCTGGGCTTATGGTGGCGATTTCGGGGATTTTCCGAATGATGATAATTTCTGCTGTAATGGGTTGGTGCAACCTGATCGTCGGGTGACTCCTCAGATGGCGGAGGTGCGTTACTGCTACCAGACAGTCTTTGTTAAGAATTCTGATTTAAGGAAGGGGCGTTTCATGGTCAGGAATGACTCCTTCTTTACAAATCTTGAGGAATATGAGTGCTTGTGGCGTTATGAGGAAGATGGCGAAATTGTTTCAAAAGGCTCTCTTGGTGAGCTGGATGTGCCGCCGCGTGGTCAGTTGGAGGTTACGCTTCCGGTTGATATTATGCGGATTAAAAATGTTAAGCCCAAGGTGGCCAGTTGGAATTTTGACTTTGTTTTGAAAGAGGATACCAATTGGGCTGAGGAAGGCTTTGTGGTTGGCAGTGATCAGGTTCTGATGCCGCTGGATATTTCTTCAGGATGGGTCACCGGGGCTGCTGCTCCCGGAGCGCTTTTAGTGCAGAAAGATGATGTGATTGAGGCCACTGGAGAAAGTTATAAGGCGGTTGTCAGTAAGATCAATGGTGCTCTGATATCCTGGACTGTTGATGGAGTGGAGCAATTGATGACACCGCTTGAACCTGAGTTTTGGCGTGCACCAATTGATAATGATCGTGGTAATAAGATGCCTGTGCGTCACGCTTGCTGGGAAAGGGCCGCCGCAGGACGCGTTCTTCGCGATGTTCTGATCAAGAAAGATGTGGATGGAAGTCAGCGGGTGGAGATTAGCTTTGCGGTGCCGGATGCACAGAAAACCAGCGGAGTTTTAAATTATACCTTCAGAGCGGATGGCCGTATCCGTGTCGTGCTTGAATTAACTCCCGAAGGGAAAAAAATGCCATCTGTTCCACGGATAGGGATGAAGATGCAGATATCTCCTGCTTTGAATCAGGTGTCTTGGCTGGGACGAGGTCCGGGAGAGAACTACTCTGATCGCAAGCGTGGCTCATTTTATGGAAAGTACTCACTGCCTGCAGAGAAGTTCTTCTTCCCGTATGTGGAACCTCAGGAGACTGGTAATCATATGGATACATTTTGGGTGAATTTTACAGATGAAACCGGCAACGGAATTCGTGTTGAAGGTGATCCGAAAATTAATTTCAGTATTCTTCCATATACAGTTCAGGAACTTTCTCGTCATAAACATCCATGGGAATTGAACCGATGTGGCAATTGGGCCGTTCAAATAGATTATGGACAGATGGGGCTTGCCGGAGAGAACAGCTGGGGAGCCAGACCATGGCCCGATTATCAATTAAATGCTGGCAAGAGTTATAAATGCGAATTTGTGCTTTCAAAAATTGTTCTTAAAAAGTAATCCTTTTGCTTTGCTGGAATGCTTTTGGTAATATTATTATATTACTCAATGGCTGAAATATGTGATTTGAGTATAGGTTATTGAGTTATTTAAAGATTTATGGTTCTACTGACATAGTATTTGCATTTTAAAATGAAGCATGTTGTGTAGCAGTAATAAATGCATAAGGAAAAAGTTATGACTAGATTTAATGTATTTTTGATGATGACAGTCGCAATCGGCACTTTGATCTGCGGGTGTGGCTCTGATTCAGCTCAAAGTTCTCTTGAGAAGGGAATTTCGGCGTTTGATAAAAAAAATTATTCCGCGGCTATTGAATGTCTGGACCTTGCCGCTAAGGAGATTAATGACTCTGCGCCTCTTTATTATACTCTAGGGTTGTCTCATTTGAATTTAGGTGATATGAAAAAGGCTTTGGCTGCTTTCAATAAGACGATTGATATTGACCCAGCTCATTATGAATCGATTATTTGTCTGGGACAGATTGCCTATCATGAAAATAATGATCTTGCTATATCGCAGGAGTGTTTTGAAACAGCTCTGAAGATGGTCACTGATGCGCACAAGAAAGCGGTATTGTATACATCCATGGCTATTGTTGAAAGCGGGTTGAAAAATGACGGATTGGCCAGACTCTATCTGATTCAAGCTTTGAGTTGCGACCGTAGCTATGCCCCTGCTTTTTATAATCTCGGCAGTTTGTACAAAGATAAATTTGGTTATAAGGAAGAGGCTCTTAAATGTTTTAAGCAGTATGCTCAGCTGGCAGATAAAGATGAAAATCATTATGTCAAAGCTGAAAAGAATATGGAACGTCTGAATCTGAATATAGAACGGCTTGCCAGCAGCCGCCAGGCAACTGTGAAACGTGATACGGTGACAGCCTCAGAGAACCTGGGTAATGGCGTTGTTTATCAGTCGCAGAAGAAATACCTTGATGCCATTAAATTTTATGATGCGGCATTGGCTGCGGATCCTCTGGCTTTCAGTGCGGCTTACGGCAAAGCCATGGCCTATCAGAAGCTGAACAGGTCACGTGAGGCCTTTGCTGCTTTTAAAGCTGCCATTGAAATTAATCATGACCATCAGGACAGTTATATCAGAGCTGTGAAACTGGCAATGCAATTGAAACGTTTTTCAGATGCGACGACACTTTTAGATAGAGCAATCGCACGTAATCCCAGTTATTCCTCTTACTATGATTTTATGACTCGTATTCTTTATGAGCAGAGCAGGTATGCCGAAGCCAAAAAATATGGTGAGTACTATCTGTCACTTCTGGAACCGGGTGATAAAGATAGAGCTGCATATGAAAAATGGGTCAAGTCTCTATCGGAGAGTTAATCTTGGGTTTACATCTAGCAGAAGATGAATCATTGATGGAGCGTGTGCGTGACTTTGATGACCGGATGGCTTTTGAAGAGCTTGTTAAACGACATCAAAAAAAAATACTAAACTTTTTTTATCGTTGTTGCGTTCAATATGATAAGGAAGATCTGGTTCAACAGACTTTCCTGAGACTTTACCATTATCGTCTTAAATATAAAAAGAGCGCTAAGCTTACAACCTTTCTTTTTTTACTGGCAAGGCAGGTTTGGATCGATGAGCTACGCAAACGCAAACGTATAGAACGTCTCAAAAGTCAATTTACGAAAGATTCTGCAAAAAGTTCCAAATCTCAAAATTCTGCAAGTGATGCGCGGTTTGATGTTGGCAGCGCTCTTGCCAAGCTCTCTGACGATATGCGTATGGTTGTGGAACTGGGGGTTTATCAGGGTCTGGCCTACAGAGAGATTGCTGAAATTTTGAAAATACCTGAAGGTACGGTGAAATCTCGTATGTTTAATGCGTTGAGAAAACTCAGAGCAATTCTGGAAAAAAAATAAAAGCCCAACCACTTGTGTGGATGGGCTTTTATTTTTTTATCAATTCTCAAAGAGAAACGATTAAGCGTTGAACTTGCCTGGCTCGATTAGATCGCCATACTGCTCTTTGGCAGCCTGGATTTTGGTGATGGCAGCATCCCAGTACTCAATGATTTCTGCAGGTGTGTTTGTATCCATCTTTGCATAGAACGCTTTGGTTCTTTCGATCTTCTCAATCCATTTTGTGCAACGGAAGGTGAAAAGGTAGGTGTAAGTTTCTTCTGTAAAGTCCTCGTCCAAATACTTAGTGAAGAGAGCCTTCAGGTCCTGGTAGAGAGGAATCTTGCCTGTCGGTGTGTCGCAGGCTTCGTATTCATCATGTACGCGTCCATCAGCCCAGTGCAGCCACACGCGTTTAGCCAGCTTGCTGGTAATAAAATTACCGTCAGCATTACGCATGAAGTAGTTATTGCTGAAAACCTTAGGTGTGTTGTCAACACCTTCACCGAACTTGATGTTGTTCATCGTATATTCGCCGAGAGGATAGGAAACAAAATCAAGGTTGGCCATAGGGCTCGGGGTGCGGACACCCTCTGCTCCCAGAGTCGCACTGGTTGTTTCCGACTCCAGAGTGGCGGCTTTCAGAAGAATACCGTCTTTCCAGGTCGGTGACTCTTCCACAGGAACTGTGGTGTCGCTGTCACGTCCACCATAGAGAACTCCCTGTACCTTAACGCCATCCTTGGACTCAAACCCCTCTTTGTCGATATTTGCCAGGTAATCCAGACGCATTGTGTAGCGGGCGTTACCATGGGCGATTCCGACTTCATTGTCTGCAGCGTCCTTGACACCTTTCTTCCATTCACCGAAATGGTTGCTGCCTTCTTCCGGCGGTTCCATGCCCATGCCCAGCCAGTAAGGTTTCTGGTCCGGTCCTTTAAGTATGTTGGAAAAGATAACCTCCTGATTTTTCATCAAGTTCTCAAAAATCAGAGGATCGTCATTGGCATTGACATCCTTGATAATGCCGAACATGCCGAATTCCACGTTTACAGCTCTGAATTCACCGTTAATATTGCGGAAGTAGGCAATGTCGTCACCAACAATCTGCTCACCAGGAATCATAGCGGTTGATGTTTTACCGCAAGCTGAAGGATAAGCTCCGCAGAAATAGGTTTTGCGGTTCTTCTCTTCATCAAGTGCAGCCATGACAAACATATGTTCGCAAAGCCAGCCGTTTTTGCCGCCTTCGTTGATGGCCAGGCGCATGGAGTGTTTCTTGAGTCCGATGGAGTTACCTGCATACTGGTCGTTCATGGAATAAACAATATTGTTCTGGGTATCCATGTAGATACGGCGTTTGTCCAGATTAACCGTGCAATTACGGTCATCTACTGTGCCGGCAGAGTGAATAAAGCGGAAAAAATGATCTTTCTCGGCTTCAGCCATCTTCAGGAAGTGTGTATAGGCGGTGCGGTAAAGGATGAGCTCTGAGTGAGCAACATACCAGCTGTCAGTGAACTGAATGCATGGAATTGTGAACTGGCTTTCTGTCGGTCCTTCAGAGAAGAAAAGTACGACCACGTCCTTGCCCTTCATAATGCCTTTTGAAATCTCCATGATTTCAGCATATCCCTCTTCATATTCCACTGAATTCAGGGATTTCATGCGCTCCAGATTTTCCTTGTAGACCATGAATTTCGTATTCTTCTTATCGCGAGCCTGATCGCCGTAACCATCCCAGTGAATGGTCTGTTCTGACAATCCCATGGGTTTTTCTTCGCCCTTGGCAAGTGCATTTTCGCGTACATATTTGGTGTCTTCAGCACTGTCATCGCAGATATAAATAGATGCTGGATCGCAGTGATCAGCGAAAACTCCAATAAATTCCATTACTTTAGGATTATTAAGCGCTGTGAGCTTCTGATAGCTCTTTTCGCTCATTTTATTTTTCAGAATGTTCTCAAAGTTAGTACTCATGATTATTTCTCTCATTATTTATTAGACTTCGTGCGACGTCGTCATCCAAAATTAAATGGTCAAATTTATATCTCCAGGATACACGGATTTGTTTTCCACTACTCGCTGAAATGTCGCAATAACTATAATTTTTAACATCAAAAAGTCTTTTCGTCAAGCCACAACTGAGTCCATGGATATATGTGGACATATGGATTATTATACTCTAGCGTCTCAAAGGATACTTATCTATTGGTTTTTTTATGTATTAGCCTTAGGATTTAGGTTGTCGGCTATTAGGACCTTCATAAACTCAGGACAGGTAAGATGCAGATGGATGGGATGCTAATGAAAAAAATATTGAACTTTTAGGTCGTTGTAGCGTTTAGTATAATAAGAAAGTTTAAAGCCGCAAAGTTAAGCAAGTAATTTAGGAGAAAAAATGAATATTTCCAAGCATATAGATGAGCTTGATTCTGTAGCTGAGGCGCAGTCTCTTAGGAATTTGACAACAGCTCTCTCCTCAGTTTCTGAGATCGAACCCACTGAAGATTTGACAGAGCGGATTATGAATGCAGTTGATCTGGATTCTAAACGGCGAAGATATGTTCCCGTTACCTCAGCTCATGTTTTTAAACCTTGGTTTGGAGCAGCTGCCGCCGTTGCTGTAATTGCCGTTGTTTTTGGTTTACGTTTCCTTTATCCAACATCTGCCGATAGTTGCAGCTGTTCTTTGAGTAATGAGCAGTGGCTTGTCAACTCTCAGGAGCTGGATGGCTCATGGAATCCTGAACGACATGGCGGGGCAAAGGCGTATTGTCCTGCGCTGACCGCTCTTTCTGCATTGGCCCTCTACAGGTCCGGTGAAGATTTTGAAGGGTCTGCCAACTCTGCCTGTCGCTATCTGATTGATAGTCAGCAGCCGGATGGTTCCTTTGGAGGTGATGGAAGAGAACAGCTATATAATCAGGCGATAGTTACCTTTGTGCTTGCAGAAACAGGTCAGGGAAATCTCGCCCGTAAGGTCGCACTTCAGAAGGCGGTTGATTTTATACACTCCCTTCAGGGGGTTGAAGGTGGCTGGGATTATGTTAAGAATTCGCAGGGCAGTGCCGCCATTACCTCCTGGCAGGTGCAGGCTCTCTCTGCAGCCGGAAAATGTGGGGTCTCAGGTGTGGATATATCGATGCGTAAGGGGCTACGCTGGTTGCGTGACCTGACCCGTTCGGATGGTGCAGTTGCATATAATAGAAGATCTGAGCATACCTCAGATACAATTAGCGCTCTTGCCGGGCATGCCCTGATAACTGCCGGCAATAATTTTCCTGAACTTTCCGCTTTGGGAGAGCGTGTGGTTGCATCCATGACGCATTATCAGAGCGGGGAAGCATCGAACCTCTATCGTGACTGCATGAAGGTCCGTGCTTTAAAAGCAGCCGGCAATGTGGATAGTGCTAATATCTTGAAAAACAATATGGTTGCCTCAAATGCTGATTTTTCAACTGATCAGTGGGTAAAGGTCGGCGGACGTCTCTATGCCTGTTCGATGCAGGCGTTGGCACGTACGTATTGAAATCTTGCAAAATGAGTTGGTTAATCGATATGTTTTGATATTTGCTGTTGAACCCACTTTATATAAAGTTTATTCTCAACACTTAGTTGCTATAAAATCAACTTCTTGGTTTTTATGCACGTTTTTTTACCACAAAGAGCACGGAGAGCACGGAGATATCAACCACTAAAAACACGAAAGAATGAAGGCTTTTTTCTCATTTTTCTATGCAACGCTAAGCGTTGTTGACTAAAGCAGTGTTGCTTATTGCACAACCAGTCAAAGAGTGAGTAAAGCTTTTGTATATTCCTTAAATCCTGTTTGGTTACGGCTCCGCTGCTTTAGAATATGAACGATTCCATAAAAGAAATTTTGAAACATAACGGATTTGATAAATTCGGAGTTGTTGCAATCTCTGACTTTGTATTCAATAAAGTGTTTTATGACACCTGCGCAACCAATCAATGCGGTAAGTATAACACCAACTGGTCCTGTCCTCCCGGTGCCGGTTCTTTTGAGGAGCTGGTAGCAAAGGTTAAAAAATTTCAGCAGGCCCTGGTGGTTCAGAGCGTTTGGGCCATTGCCGATAGCTTTGATATTGAGGGCATGCTCGAATCAGGTGAGACTCATAACGTCATGCTGCGTGCGCTGGTTGATGAGCTGCGTCCGCTGCTTGATGGTCAGGAAAAACTGGTGCTTAGCGCCGGTGCCTGTACGCTCTGTAAAGAGTGTAGTTACATTCATGGTAAGCCCTGTCCCATGCCGGAACGTGCCTTTGGATCACTGGAAGCAGCCGGGGTTGATGTGATGGCGCTACTCCAACAGTGTGGATTGAAATATAACAATGGACCCAATACGGTCTCCTATGTGGGCGTGATCCTTTTGAGAAGAGTGAAGAGTGAAGAGTGAAGAAGTTCTGAAGTGCGAGAGTGCGAGAATTCTGAAGTTTGTTAATAGCCAGCTCTGCGGACCCCGTATCCCGTCGCCAAAGGCGACTCACATCTGGCCCATTCGGCCCATCTGGCCCATCTATCCAAAAACTTCTGCAACTTATAACTTCAACTTAAAATTACACTTATCCTGTGCTATAATTCTCCGCATAGATGAAAGTTAATTTTGATAAATCAAACCAGGACCTTGTTGCTGCGGCCCGTAAAGTGGCTCAGAGTTTGCAGGAAGCCGGTTATGAGGCTCTTTTTGCTGGTGGTTGCGTGCGTGATGCACTCTGTGGCAGAGCGCTTAAGGATGTTGATATCGCTACTTCCGCACTGCCTGAGCAGGTAGAGCAGCTCTTTGCCGGCCGTACCGTCAGTATTGGTAAATCCTTCGGGGTGATTCTTGTGCTGGAGGGGAAATATCAGTTTGATGTGGCCTCATTCCGCAGTGATGGAGCGTATGTAAACGGACGTCATCCTGAGAAGATTCATTTCTGCTGTGCAGAGGAGGACTCTCTGCGCCGTGATTTTACTATTAACGGACTTTTCTCTGAACCGCATAGCGGTCGGGTGATAGATTATGTGGGTGGTCTGGATGATCTGAAGCGAGGCGTTGTGCGTGCCATTGGCTGTGCGCAGGATCGTTTTGAGGAGGATAGCCTGCGCATGCTGCGTGCTGTTCGTTTTGCTTCGGTGATGCAGTTTGAGATTGAGCAGGAAACCTGGCAGGCGGTTTGCCGTATGTCATCTAAGATTAGCCGGGTCAGTATTGAGCGTATTACCAATGAAGTCGTGCGTATGATCTGTGAAGCCCCCAAGCCCTCAATTGCATTGAATATGCTCAGGGAGAGCGGGATGTTGGCTGAGTTTCTTCCAGAGGTGCTCTCCCTGTATGGGGTTGCACAGCCACCGCAGTTTCATCCCGAAGGAGATGTCTGGACGCATACCTGTATGATGCTGGATGGTGTTGAGGCACCGCGTGACCCAATCCTGGCCCTTGGTATCCTTTTTCATGATATTGGTAAACCGTCCACATATAGCTATGGGCCGCATCCCAAATCAGGGGAGGTGCGTATTCGCTTTATGGGCCACGCCGATGTCGGAGTCCCTATGACCGGAAAAATCCTGACCCGTCTGAAGTTGCCTAACGCACTGATTGATGCCGTCAAAGAGCTTGTCGGTCACCATATGCGCTTTATTGATGCGCAGAAGATGCGCAAGTCAACCCTTCGACGTCTTCTTGGGCTTGAAAATATAGATAATTTATTGATATTGAACAAACAGGACACTCTCTGTAGCAACGGAGACCTCTCCGGCTGGGAGTTTCTGGTTGATCAATATAATGGATTTCAGAGTGAACCGGCGCTGCCTCCGCCTCTTGTGAACGGAAAAACCTTGATGCAATGGGGCATGAAGCCAGGGCCTAAAATGGGTAAGCTGCTTAAAAAGCTTTATAATGCACAGTTGGAAGGGGATATCTCTTCACTGGAAGAAGCGAAGAAGTTTTGTGGGATGTAGGATGTGGGAAGTGGGAAGATGGATGTGAAAGAATTTGTAGGATGTGGAAGGTGAAATGTGGAATGTAGAAGGTTGTGAAATGTGAAACTCGAAGCAACCGCTGGAGGGACCGCGGCCTCGCGGTCCGCAACCTATTTAACAACTTCCCTTTTTTTAACGCACTTACACATTCTACATTCTACATCCCACTTTTTACAAGTGGTTGATTTTTTGCGAAAAAATCAACCGTAGGGGGTTGACGTGTCGGGCGGATTTTGGCACTATATATCCCTTATTGCACCCGTGGTGGAATGGCAGACACGTATGATTCAGGTTCATATGCCGAGAGGCGTGGGGGTTCAAGTCCCTTCGGGTGCACCATATATAAAGTAAGATTTCAGGCATGCCCCCATCGTCTATCGGCTAGGACCTCGGGTTCTCATCCCGGAAAGAGGGGTTCGACTCCCCT
>JAQIBS010000130.1 GCA_027858965.1 Kiritimatiellia bacterium | reverse complement strand
AGCTCCCTAACCCCTAACCTCCCTAACCCCTGAAACTATGCTGACTAAACGTATTATTCCCTGTCTGGATGTCATTAAGAACCGTGTTACCAAGGGCGTTAAGTTCAAAAACAACATTGATCTGGGCGACCCTGTGGAAATGGCCATTGAGTACTCCAATGAGGGTTGCGATGAGCTGGTTGTCTATGACATAACCGCCTCTGCAGAACGCCGCCCCATAGATATCGATATGGTGCGCGAAGTTGCGCAATCGATCCGCATCCCCTTTTCCGTTGGAGGAGGCATCTCCACCATTGAAGATATGTCTCGCGTTCTGCTGGCCGGAGCAGAGAAGATCTCGGTCAACTCACTTGCTGTTAAAAATCCTTCCATTATCAGCGAAGGGGCGCGAGCCTTTGGCGCTCAGTGCATTGTGCTGGGCATGGATCCTGTGAAAACCGATAATTTAGAGCAGTGCCCCAGCGGCTATGAGATTACCACCCGCGGATTCCGTGAACATACCGGTATTGATGCCGTTGACTGGGCTAAACGCGCCCAGGAACTGGGTGCCGGAGAGATTGTGGTCAACTCAGTGGATGCCGACGGCACCCGTGACGGATTTGAATTGAATATCACCGGATTAATCGCAGAGGCGGTTACTATCCCGGTAGTGGCATCCGGCGGCGCTGGCTGTGCAGCCCACCTGCGCGATGCTTTTAATATTGCTCATGCTGATGCCGCCATTGTGGCCGGCATCCTACATACAGGCCACACCACCATTAAGCAGTTAAAGAAAGAACTCTATGCCGAGGGTGTTCCCATGCGCATGCATTGGTGAGTTAGGGATTAGGGGTTAGGGAGCTGGAGGGGTTAGAGGTGAAGAGTGAAGAGTGAAGAGTGAAGAGTGAAGAGTGAAGAACTGTAAACTAACTAACAAAGCATCCAACATAAAAAACTGAGACCTTTTTACCTGAACACTGAACACTGAACACTGAACACTGAACACTGAACACTGAACACTGAACACTGAACACTGAACACTGAACACTGACGACTGTAAACTGTAAACTGTAAACTGACAACTGTAGACTGAAAATATGACCACCCATACATCAGAAGAGTTTAATCAACGCAATGCCAACTTTGACAATACTCTGCGCCCAACCCACTTTGATGACTTCACAGGTCAGGAAAAGATACGCGACCGTCTGATGCTAGCCGTTGAAGCGGCACTGCAGCGCAAAGAGCCGCTGGATCATGTGCTGCTCTCCGGGCCTCCCGGCCTCGGAAAAACCACCCTGGCCTTTATTCTGGGTGAAGCCATGGGTGTACATGTTAAAACAACCTCCGGGCCTGTAATCGATAAACCCGGTGATCTGGCCGGTCTGCTCACCAGTCTGGAACCGGGTGATCTGGTTTTTATTGATGAAATCCATCGCATGCAACGTTCGGTTGAGGAGTATCTCTACTCTGCCATGGAGGACTTTGTGATCGACATCATGATAGATCAGGGTCCCAATGCCCGCTCTGTACGTCTGGAACTGCCGCACTTCACCCTCGTAGGCGCCACCACACGCAGCGGACTCATCTCCGCACCCCTGCGATCACGTTTTGGTCTGACTAACCGACTGGACTACTACCAGCTGCCCGATCTCACAAATATCGTTACCCGCTCCGCAGGCAAACTGAATATCAGCATTGACCCACAGGGAGCAACAGAAATTGCCGCGCGCGCACGCGGAACCCCGCGTATTGCCAACAATCTGCTGAGGCGCGTACGCGACTTTGCTCAGGTACGGGCTGACAACCATATCACCCAACCGGTTGCTGACGAAGCACTCTGCCTGCTGGAAATTGATCCCAAGGGACTTGATGAAATGGACATCCGTATTCTTGAGACCATTGTCCATAAATTCAATGGAGGTCCTGTGGGATTGAGCACTATTGCGGTATCGGTCGGCGAAGAGACTGATACCATTGAAGAGGTTTACGAGCCCTACCTGATTCAACAGGGATACCTGCAGCGCACCCCGAAGGGACGTGTTGCCACCCCGATGTGTTATGAACGACTGGGAGTAAAATCACTCAACAGCAGCGCACAGGGCGAACTGCCGCTGAGATAAAACAATAAATGGTTCTTTCCAAATAGTTGTCTATTGTGGCTTTAGGCTTTGGGTTTGCTACGAAATCATCCACCGCATAAACGTTCTGAAGTTGTTTAAAAAGGCGATACCTTTTATACGTGCCTCTCCCGCGACTGCGGGAGGGCGCGTATAATGTTCAATATCAATGACAACATGGACAAACTTTTTTTCTCGCCCCCCAAAGAAGCTGATAGCGTCGTTACTGCAACCGCACAGCACGGTAAAATCGCTGCGTCACTCCTGCCGTTGCCGATGGATCAACAAAGCTGGAAACTCCGGTCATGGCCCGGTTGGTACAGAGTGGCACCCAGTCGGATTCCTGAAGGCTGTTCTTGTATTCAATCACATAAACATGATCAGGTTCAGTCAAGGCATGGATTGTGACCGCGTCGCCACTTCTGGTCTCAAAAACAATGATGTCAGGTGCCGTCGGTGCCGCAATCCGGTTGGGGCTCCGCGGCGACCAGCCGGGCATGCCGTACACAGCGCTGATACTGCCGTCAGGATAGAACCCCTGACTCACATTCTCGATCTGTTCACCGAATGTGAACGCATGCTGCCGCACCCCCTCCGGAGAGTAGAGCCCGAGGGACTCTCCATCTGCGCTCAGTTTGAAGGCTGCATGGAGGTCTCCGTTGGTTCCGCTGCCGTTCTGCTCAGAATCATCATCGGCCCAGATCAGCAGGAACCCGTGGGCAGCAATGAAAGTATTCGTCGGAATCGACCACTTGCCCGGTTGTTCAAGGTTGTCGGTCAGGGTGTACCCGGAGAGATCGACCGAAATATCGTTTGGATTGTAGAGTTCGAACCAGTCCTGAAATTTCTGATCGGCGGGGTCCGGATATCCGGCCGGGCCACTGTTGTCAGCCAACCATTCATTAATGACCACCGGTTGCGATGCCAATGCCCCCAGATTGATGATGGTGATGGTGTCCACAGCACCGTCGAGAATCTCTCCATGCAGATCGTACGCCTGCAGAGCGATCTGATTCGTGCTTTCCCGGAGCGGCACGGTGATCGTCCAATCGGTGGCAGTGGTCCAGGTCACCGGATACCCGACCCCGTTCATCGTAATGGATTTAAGAGTGATGGAGCCGGTGCCGGCAATTGTCACGGGGGAGCCGCTGACGCTGAAATCGCCGCCGAGGTTACTGGTGATTTCAAAGGGGACAGCAAGAGGCAGCTGGCTGCGAACATACGTGGCACGATCATTCAGGAAGGCAGCGGCATTCGCCCAGCTCTCTCCCAGCAACCCGGAGTAATGTGCAGCCCACTTTTCAATATACTCAGAGTCTCCGGTGACAGAGCTTATATCATAGAGGTGCCCATAGTAGGCATGCATATTTTGCGGACGGTTAACAAGCTTCAATGTGTTTGCGGAACTAGTGCCCGGAAAGCCATCAGTAGCAGAACGATAATAAGCGAAATCCATATCCCAGGGAAAGAGCATTGCCTTGCCATCCTCCGGACGGAAATAGAAGATCGCATTATGTGAATTACCATAAGTGTAAATATCAGCACAGCCAATGAGTGAGATAACAGCGAGAGCCCGCATCCATTCATCCACATCCATCAGTTCCTCCATCCGTGCATCCAATGCATCTCCACTCAGGCTGAAGGCTTTGGCCAGTTCAACCATGGGAGCATAGTTATTCCGGTCGGTACGGTTCTCCTTGAGGTATGTCCAGCGATAAGCCTCCGGATCATCCCCCAGGTCTTTAACATCGGTTCCCAACACAGAGTCAGGTAGCGGCAGTTTTGCATCCTCAACATCACCGCTTACAGTGGTGGTCGGATAGTAGATCAGTTCAAGTTTAAACAGCTCACCGTCACCACCATCCTCATACTGAGAATCCAGAAACTCATCGCTGTACTTTGCAAGGATAAGCAATCCGGTGCCATCCTCCTGATCGCGTGGGGCAAAAACCTGGCAGAGATCATCATACATCCCCGGCAAACCTCCATTCCTGGTTATAATATGTTTAACCAGAATCTCATCATGGTCGCCACCCTTGCCGGAAACCCCTCCAGAACGATCCACCGTGATACTATCCAGCACACCACGGTAAAGATTATCAGAGGGCAGACGCACATTAAAGCCCACCCGGCTGGTAACATCACGTCCACGCTCACTGCCCTGAAGATGCAGAGCTGCATCATAGGCCACACTGCGTTCATCGGTGATCAGTGTGCACCCTATACGTTCATTGCTCATAACATTTGTACTGCTATGCAGAAATTCGGTGTCTGCCGGTGTCATAACAATACGGACCGTATGAAGCTTAGGATTAACAGCCGTTGCACCGGCAACCTCATAGAGAGCACGGGAGGCCACACCCGCTCTGGGTGCTGTTGATGACGCTCCGATGGAGTCCACTGCCTCGACATAAAACTGCACAACCGCATCGGAACTTTGACCGGGAATACTTGCTTCAATATTCACAACCCCTTCTGCAGCAGCACTCACTATTGCAAAAGCCGTCTGCCATGCACCGCTATCAACTGCATAATGCAGCACTGCTGAGGAGATCCCATCCATATCAGATGCCCGCACCGCTATATCAACACTCTCACCAGACTCAGGCACAACCGGCAGATGTGAGAGATTGCTAAAGGTCGGTCCTCGATTGGGAGTATAGCAGGAGTTCTGAGCGCCAGGGGTGCCGTTCAGAGAGGGCTGGGCGATCTCCGTCAGCTGCGGTAGCCGGTTGAAATAGAGACGCGACAACAGACGATTACAGCCTGCGACCCACTTGGCTCTATAGGAAATCTGATACTCGCGACCATTAACCACCGAGACTCCATAAGCCAGGGTCGTTTCGGCATGATTGTGCATGTGTTCGGTATATCCTTTTGAAACCAGCCGCAGCACATGGTTGGCCGCATTGTCCGGATCGACAATCACCTCGCTGTGACGGTGGTTGCCGATGATCCGCCAGCTATCACCCCCACTCTCAAAACTACTGTTCTGGATCAGCTCAATAGCGGTACCATCAGGATCTTCAATAACCGATATATCATCCAGCAGGATTTCACCCTCACCGATCAGACCCAGCACAAACTCCTTCCACTGCGTCGGAGAACTCGCCGTTTCGGCGGCAGCGACCCCGTTGTAGGTGTATGCCTGCCAGGTGGCTTTGGATTTATCATCGCTAGCCGCCCAAGCCTCCGGCTGAAAATTGTCGGAGCGCGGATCACAGAGCTCAAGCGAGGCACCCAATCCATCCGGCAGAGAGGCCCACGGAATTCTATCCGCATAGCTGACTATATCCACCAGATTCCCCGCCTCATCCGGATCAACTGCCGGATCGAGTGGTGCAGCGGCGTCGTCGAACAGCTCTATTCTGGCGCTACTTCCAGAGAGATCTTCATCCAGATCACCAATAATATCAACGGCGGGATAAACGCCCTGCAGATAGGCGGCATCGGAGGCCACTACCAGATAGCCCCCACTCGCAACTGTCACTCCCGCAGGAAAACGAAATGCGGTTTTTTCATCGATTTCCAGCCTCCAGCTACTCAAGTCCACCGTATCGACACCGCGATTATATAGTTCAATCCACTGCTCTTGAAATTCAACCGTCGTTCCCTGCGGATTACGCGGATTATACATAATTTCATTGATCACAATCTCGTCGTGAAACGTGATGCAGTTGGTTGCGCCGGGAGTCAGAGTGGAGGGATGTAGCCACACCCCGGTGCCTTCGGGCCAACGGGCGCGAGGATAACTTCTGGCGGTCACGGCATCCACCACCGCCACCCCGTCCAAGGCATAAAACACCAGCCGATCACCCGCCTCCACATCAAACCCGAGGGCAGTGCTCTCAATCACGATGCGGCCACCGGAGGAAATTGTCTGCGAAGGAATCAGATATTCACGGTCGATCGCACCTAAACATTGAAGAGTGCAGTTCGACACAGTGATACTCTGTGAAGCAAAATTATAAAGCTCCACCTGGAACACCTGCGCGGTCACCCCCGACAGTTCGTTGAAGGCGAGCGAGGGCAGCGACGGAGGCAGGTTGTTTGTGAGCGTAAGCGAAAGCTCTGCGCCAAAGACAATATCACCGGATCCGGTAGCGGCCTGATGCACTTCGACCGCCAGTACATTTGTTCCTTCAACAAGATTCAGGGTTGAGATCGGATAGCGGCCAGACAAGCCCGCTTCAATCACATTGGTTACGGAACAGGTGGTATGAGAGATCGTTCCCGCCGGCAGATTGAGACGCAGCACTTCTGATCCGTTGAGGTAAAACACCGCTCCGTCATCCAGCACTGTCCGCAGAACCAGCGCGGCGGTGGCGGGGTCGCCATCGACAACAAAGGTTTTGCGGAAATACCGGGTGTCCAGCGAGGCTGTCAACAGGGTGCCGGGAGTCATCCCGCCAACCACCGTGCCGGCAGCCTCAACCCGGAATCCGGCGGGGTTGGCCGCAGTGCTGTCGTTGACGGTATAAAAGTCGAGCGTATTGGTTCCCTCCGTAAAACCGGAAGAAAGGTTGAACAGGGCGCTGAATGCCGAGTAACCCACATAGGAAACCCCTTGATCAACACCATTGAGCAGAACCTGGTTAACCCGGTCGTCGGCCGCAAAACGCAACGCAACAGCCGCTGTATCCGGGTCCATCCCGCTAAGATCAAAGGTGGTGCGGAAATTGTAGCTTCCACTAGATACGCTTGAGGGACCGGAGATCACTCCAATCCAGCTGGAAATCGCATTGTTAGCCAGCCAGGCCGAGTGGTTAGCCATCACCGTAGCGCTGATATCAGGAGGCGGGGGCGTGCTGTAGGCCGAAGCTGTAAGAGAATAGTGCGGGTCCAGTTGCCCGGGCGCCAGAACCTGGCCCTCTGCATTCACGCCGCTGCTGAAAAGTGTATCGATGGCCTGCGTTTCACCGATCCATGGGCTCTCTTCGCTACTGGCAAAGATTCCATTGCCGGTGCTCCATCCACTGTCTTCAAAATCGGCGGTCTTCCATTCCCCGCCGGGATCTGATCCATCCGCAATATATTGCCAATGTGAATCCAGCTGGATGGCATCGGGATCAACCGTAACAGTCATCTCCGGATGGTTACACGTTCCCGGGGTGCCGCCGGCACGGGAGCCTGTCCACCAGTTGGCCGGGTCTGCCGAGCCACTGTCCTCATCGATTTTGGCCAGTGAAGGTCCGGCACCATCTGCCGCTACCGGCCAATTGTCATCTGTGCCGTAATCGAGCAGATCCATCAGACGGTTATTGTTGTTGCGCAATTCAAGCTTCTCGCCGCCGTTGCTGAGACGACCGGTATAAGGACCAAGCACGTTGGTCACACCGGTTGCGGCAGTCAGTGTGCCGGGTGATGCCGCCACCACCAGAAAGCCCCTACCTGGAATCACGGTCTCTTCAGGAAAGAGATAATTTACTCCCCCTTCAAAGGACCAGCCCGAAATGTCCATATCCACCGCCATCTGATTGCGCAGCTCAACCCATTCGAACTCCGCCTCGTTGGTCTGGACCGGATGATACATCACTTCATTAAACACGACGGTCACATCCGCCCGAAGCGCGGCAGAAAAAAAGAGCACCAAAGCTCCAACCCAGAAAAACCCGTCTTTAAATCTGTTTTGCATGATGTTCCATAACAGGATAGAGATTAAGATTTTGACGCACTATTTAAAAACCGCTATCTCGCGGTAGACATTGAAACCGGAGGGGCCTTTATGGAATTCAAAGCGCAGCCGCACCGCCTCTTTGACAAGTGGCTCGCCCTTCACCGATGAAACGGTCACTTCATTCAACTCGCCATTCACCTCAAAATTAACATCAGCAATCCTGACAAATTTTTCAGGTGCGGCCCTGGTTGCAGCGAACACGGTGTAGCTCTGTGAGGCACGGGTATCGGCATGTCCCGCATAACTGCGCAGGGCATTGATGGTCACCCCCTGCGGCGCCTGGGCTGGATCAAAAACAATCTCTAGGTTGCTGCCCTCATCCATACCCACAAAGGTCTGGCCGTCATCCTCGGTACCTCCCTCACCCTTGCTGTTACCGGCAGTTCCGTTGAAAAGTGCCGCAAAACCGCTGCCACCTCCATGGTGACTCGGAGTGCCTGTGGCGGACTTGATCAATCCGGGACGACGCAACACGTTTTTCGGCGAGGTAATGGTTTTATCAAATTTTTTCAGCGTGCCGCCGGTGATTACCCTCTGCAGATCTCCAACAGTTTTGACAGTACGTTTGAGGCTCGGTCGGTAGCTGCTCGTCGCAGGCACCGCCGAGACTTCAATTTGCGTATAAGGCTCACCGCTCTTCCAATCGCGGGAGAGCAGACATACCGGGCCGAACAGACCAGAGATGGGGTTGCCTCGGTAGCGCGACGGAATGGTCTGGTAGTGATTGGCGAGGGTGTTGTAGACCAGCACCTCCAAGGTGTTCTCACCCGGCTTCAGAAGTCCGGAAACATCCACCCGCCACGGCGGGGCCACACGCACCCCCGCCTTTTTTCCATTCACATGCACTTCGGCGGTGGCGGCCACCCGGCCAAGATCCACCTCAACCCTGCCGCCGATCTGGTCTTCGGTAAGAGTCACGCTGGTCCGATATTGCACCCCGCCGGAGTAGTTGTGCAAAATGCCCATCTGCGACCAGTCGCCCAGCGCCATCACCCCGGTACCGGTCTCAACGGAGATGGGATCAGGGATCACGGAGCCACCGCTGCAGCCGATCTGCGGCATGACGCGCAGCTCAATCACGGCTGCCTCCGGAACCGGATTGACCGATTCAAAGCGACCCTTGCCTCTCTCCTGCATCGGTTCCTGATTGATCCAGGCCTGAACCTCACCGCGAGCCTGAACCTGAATCGCTCGGGTGCCGGGAGCTGAGGTAAAGCGAAACCACTCGGCGGCGCGGTCGCCTGCATAAACATCAAAGGGCAGCACCCCTAGGTCATTATACCAGCACATCGCCAGCGGCAGCCGCTCTTTCGGCAGCGGCTGATCTTTGCGCCGCATCACAAAATGGCCCCGACCGGCATGATTATAACGAACCAGCGTCGGGTTGGCACCCCTCTTCAGCGCCACCGGCTGCGAGAGATCCGGCACCCGAGTGCCGTTAACAAACACCGCCGCCGGGGTGATCACCGGCGAGGTGTGGCTCTTATCGGCAGGCGGTCCGCTGCTGACAAGAATTTCGGCGGCGAGGTCCTCTGACGATGCGACCGATGTCCAAAGGTAATAGCGTTTGCCCTCTTTGGCATCTTTGTAACATATCTCATTCAAGCCGCCGGTTGTTTCGCCCAGACAGACAAAGTCATCCGTGATGGTACGCTTCAGCCCATGATAGCCCTGATGTCCGGGATCACCCTCGCGTCCATCAAGCCATGAGAAGTCATAGGGTTGCCAGTTCAATGACAGACCGGCAATCGTGACCGACACCGCAGGATCAACCTTTTTCAGAGCGGCCAACTGGGCATCAAGCTGCGCTGCATCGATACTCTCCGGGACCGGCCCCAGAACATAGAATTTGGTGCCGTAGCCATGCAGTTTTTCGGTCCAGGGAGTTTTGTCGGCCGATATCGCCGGCGCAGATTTTTCCGCTGGTTTAACTTCGCGAGCCCACTCAAAAACCCGGGCTTCCACCCCGATCATCTTATTCAGCGGAGTGACCGGCATCCGGAAGTCACCGTAGGTGTTATCCATGGTCGGCACAAAGCGCACGCCCCACTGATCCGGCAGAGTCTTCTGAAGCAGAGGACGCTGATCAGCGGCAGGCGGATTGACATGGGCCTGACCTGGAGTGAAGACCACAATCTGCGCCTCATATGTCTCAAGCGGCAGCTCCACCCGCGTGGAGGTGGCACTCTCCTGGATCACCCGCAACGGCTGAGCCTTGCCGGTCCAGGGGTCCCACAATTCGACAGCGCCTTTGGTCCGGAAATCCACCTGCGCGCCCGGAGCGGCATCCATCACCAAATAAACATCGCGCGGTCCTGCCTTGCGGTGCAGAGCCCGCACCGTGTTCTCCACTCCGCGCACATCCTGCTCAAAAGCGGTGAGGATGAAATCGAAAGCCTGCTCCGTATTTTCCAGCCGGCACTCTGCCTTAAAGGTCTGTTCGTTCAATGCAGTCAGCCAGGGGTCATTGCGGCCCGCGTGATCTGAAACCGAGGGGAGTGAGCCGATGACGCAGACCTTACCGCCGGCTCCAGCAAACGCGGCGGCCTTCTCGATACTCTCGCAGCGAACGGCCTCCATGTTTGGAAAAACCAATGCCTGATAGGCTGCACCGGCCGCCTTGACAACCAGCCGGCCATTCTCAACCTCGGCGCGGGCTAGGGAATCGTTATCGATAAAATCAAAGTTAATACCGGCCGCCATCAGACGCTGGGCCAGATCAAAGGCGGTTTTGCAGGCCTTGCCGCCATCCATATCCGCCTCATAGGGCGCCACGGGATAGACTACGGCGACATCGCACACATGATGACCCTGACTCATCAGATAGGATAACCGTTCGAAATATTTCAGGAACACACCCATGTGATGCCAGTAGGGCATACGGAAGTGATAGCAGGGCGGCGCCCACTCCCAGTGCGAGCCGTAGGTGGTGTAATACAGACCATGCAGATTCAGGAGCGTACACCCGTAAAGATAGTTCTCCCGGGTTGCAAACATCAGGGCCTCCGGGGCAGCCCCCCATCCCATACTGTGATAGCCCTCCAGCCAGACGCGTGGACGCTGATAAAGATTGGCAATCGAGGAGGAGACCTTGCCCTTAATCAGATCCGCCTTGCCTCCGGGAGTATCGTGTCCCGGTGCCGAATACCAGCGGGTCGCCCGGAAGTAATCGCCAAACTCGTCGGGCTGGCGTCCCCTGCCGCCGGTGTCGCAGGCAAAGATCATCCCGCGCGAGGCATGCCATGTATAGATCGGTTTGAAGTAGCGCTCCTCCATCAGGCTCATACGCACATCCGCAAAGTCCATCCGCACTTTGGGGGTAACATCACCCATATCGCCCCACATGGCCGGCAGAACTTCCAGCAGATCATACCCCTTACGACGCTGAAACTCAGCCCTGAAATCGGGATTCCAGGCCAGCTTACCAACATCGATGTGCAGTTCGTCATTGAAGAAATAGTTGAGTCCCTTCGAAGATTTTCCGGGATTGTGATCTTGAAACTTCTGGAAGAATCCACGAATAACCGTATCCCCTGAACCGGCCATCAAAGGATTGAGTGATCCCTCTTTACGCACGGCCCGGAAGGTCCGGATCTCCCACTCTCCGGCGGGAGCCGTCCAGGTGATTTTACCATCCTTCACCAACTCCGACAGGTCCACGCCGCCGCGCTGAAGGCTGCCGTTTTTAATTGGATAGGCGCGGGCGGCAAACTGATCACCTTCACATGCAACTGTCCCGGTTTCTCCGCCGTTCAGATGCAGCTTTGCTCCGCTCTGCAGTTCGATTGCATTCAGCTCCGGTTTGCAGTAGAACAGATCATAGAAAAGATTTTTGGCACCACGCGGCCAGTCAATCGTGTAGGTGCTCATACCGATACCCATATCCAGTTTACCGCAGGCCTCGGAGATCTGCGAGTAGACCTTCCACCACTCTTCCGTAAATATCTTGGGTTCCTGCTGATCGGTCATCCAGCCGGGTGTATCAAAGTGCGAGTAGTTCACCTGAACACCGCTGATCCCCTTTTCATGCAGCTTCCTGATCTGGCCGATCATACGCTCCACATTGAGATCATCACCGGTCCACCACCAGAACGGCACTTCACCGTAACCGGGCGGCGGATTACGGAACCCTGGCAGAACATCCAGAGTGTCAAAGCGATCAGGATAACCGATTGCATCGGCGGGAGATTGTACCTGTTGTGCGGGATCACTGAGCACTATCCTCGCTGCCGGTCCTTGCGAAGCAGCGTGCGCTAATTCAGCCCCGACAATAACATTAAGAACTGTAACGAGACAAAAAAGCGCTATTCCATTAATTTTCTTCATTTATTTTCCTAAAGACACGTTTTATCCAAACCCCAACCGGTTAAAGATATACTTTTTTATTTTAACAGGTAAACGCTGTTATAACATAGACAAACCGTCAAAAAACATGTACTTTTTTTAATGATCTGGTATCTATATCCATACTATACGTTATTATGGAGAGAACCAAGTACTCTTGGCGACAAAATGGTTGCCTGTAAAAAAGCGCCTCATACAGGAATAACGATATGCGTCAGAAAGACACAACCAATCCGATTGCACATCAGCGTGCGCAGGCAATCTTTAAAGAATCAGGAGCGAGTCGAACATTTGAAGTAGCAAAAGGATTCCGTATTCACCTCTGTGGTTTGTATGACGCGGAAGTCGGTCCTGAATGGAATTCTGACGGCAGGTATGAATGCGATTATCTGCATCATATTGATTTCGTTTTTTCCGGTCAAAGGCAGGTAGTGCACGGTTCCCGTGTGCTTGACCTTAAGCCCGGTATGGCCTATTTTCTCCCAGGAAAAACACCACTGCAACGCCGGTGCCGCACACGGGGTCGCGTACTTTTTATAAAATTCCGCTGTGAATGGTTTCCCGGCGTTGATCCTTTACTTGACTGGGCGGAGCGTGTCCCCATGCTGATAGGAGCCTTTGACAAACAGGAATGGCAACCGTGGTTATCGGAAAACAGAAAAGTGGATATCAACGCCATTTTAAAATTACATTCCCAAGTAGAAAATTATCTGGCAACCATATTACCGCCAATGGATGATTTTTTGAGCCGTCACATTGAAAAACACACCCGATTCGCAAAAATTTTCAAAATAGTGGAAGAAAAACTGGGAGCTGATCTGCGGATATCCACTCTAGCCAAGACACATGGCACCAATCCGCACGCATTCTCTATGGCATTTTCAAACTGCATGCAAATGACTCCAAAAGAGTATTTGAATCAGCGGCTGAATCAGGAAGCAACCCAGTTGATGACTGGCACGGATATGAACATAAAGGAAATCGCCTATCAATTAAGGTTTTCAGATGAATTCTATTTCAGCCGGTTCTTCAACAAGATGAACGGTCTTTCCCCCTCTCAATACCGCGCTCTTTTCCGTGCGGAGAAATGAAATGCAAAAAGTTAAAACTGCGGTTCGACCGGTGAAAGCCGATAACACATGCCGGAGTCTGTTTTAAAAGAGAAACGGTCCCTGTTTTGCGTCGCATGAATAAGTTCTCCATCGGAACGCACAACCTTAAGTAACTTTCCCGGCCAGGGAGTCTGCACAGTGCAGGGCTTACCTTTTTCGCTGGTAATCGCGAGTTCGGTCACACAGCCCCCCGAAAAAGCAGCATCCACCAGAAACGCACCTTCCGCACGCAGATGGAAAAAACGCGCCTCCTGCCCGGAATCCCAGACAGGGAAAAAAATCAGAAACCCCTCATGACTTTGCAGGAACATCGCGTTCACTGCTGCGAGCGCACCCGCTGTTTCAATGCCGCCACCCCATTGCCGCACAATCAAGCCGGGGGTCATCAGTTCTGTAATGCGATTTCTAAACTGCTCAAGAATTTCGTGAACCGGATATCCTCCCAGAACCGCAGCCGGAAATACTTCACAGAATGCATTACCCTGGGACCAAAGTTCAGGACGGGTCGACAGAGTATTAACCAACAGCTGTTGTTCGGAAGAGTGCAGTCCCAGATCATATGCGGGAAAAAAACCATATACGTTATACGGATAGGGGTTTCCTGTCGGATTGTTTGCACCCTCGGCAAAATCAAAAACTGTTTTGCCTTTGTATGAGGTTACGGGATAATGGCTCAGATTGTCCCGGATATCTCGCCATTTCGAGAGCTGTCCCCCATCAACATTCAAATCTTCGGACATCTGGACCAGTCCTTTATAGAAAGCCCGCAGAATAGCCAGACCATTGGCGGGATTGATTCTCTGAACACCGCGTTCATCCCATGAAGATTTAATCAGATAACGGTACCCATCCCCTGCGGCTTCCCTGACAATAAGGTTGTCCCAATAAAGAGCGACCTCTTTGATGAAAGGATATGCGGTATCACGCAAAAAATCCATGTCCAGCGTATAGCGGTAACACTGAATGTAGTTAAGCGCAAGTTCAGCATTATTGGGCATACCGTGAGAGATATGATACGTCCAACCGTAGGGGCCCGCGCCAGTCTGGTACTGCGTCCCCTTCCGGCCCTGGTCTGCAGCAAGTTTCTTTGCCAGCGGCAGCAGGTTGTTGACGGAATCGAAATAGGGCACGGCCAGTTCGGGACGATTGCAGGCGTACACACCGTAAAACGGATGCTGGTGATTGTAGTTCATGTGATAGTCGCCCATCCATTCCGGCACATCAACAGTGGCCCAGGAACCGAAGAGAGGAGGACAGACTTTTCCGGCACGGCTGCACGCTCCCAGCATGTATAGCGCACCGTAATAAAAACGTTCAATAACAGGTTCGCCTGGAAGTTCAATCAATGACTTTTCATAGAAGGCCCGCCACCATTCGCGGTGGCTGATCTTCAAGCTGGCTATCCGTTCCGGTGTCCATTTTGAGAGGTGCCGGACCGTCGGCGTGAGTGCATCATCCGACTGCACGACCATATCTCTGATGCGTTCCAGATAAAAGTCTTTTGAGAAGCTGACACAACTGCCGATCTGCGCCGCGATACGAACCTCCTTTCCGGGAGCCAACATGAAATCGCCTTCAGCAGAAAGTTTATCCCCCATGGCGAACCGGATATCATCGGCTCCGATAATCCGCGTGGCGATCGATCCATAGCATCGATAAGGATCGTTGGTGAAAGTGAATGAATCGCGGGTGCACCACATGATGTGATTCGTTATTCCCGCCTGTGAGGTATTGACCGGATGACGGATATATTTTTCATCCATGTAAGCCCGCAACTGGTTCGGTCCGGTCGAGACATCAACACAAATGCCTACCGTTTCCAAACCGGCGTTGGTGATGGCAACCACCAGAACGTTATCCGTGGCGGCGAGCCACGCAGTCATGCTTACAGCAATCCCCCCTTTCACGAAACGACTTCGACTTTCCGCCCGAAAAATATCCATCTCCTGATGGAACTCAGCTCCCCGTAACTGGGGAATCCTGACAGATACGCCGCCGATCCAGAAGGACTGGCCTCCAATCCGGGAGGCAGCGGGCGAAACGCCCTCCCCCCAGGCATCACCCCGTCCGTAACCGCACCGAAGACAAGGCGCCCAGAAATCATTCTTGCCGACATAGAAAGACTGGTTCTCAGCCGGACCGCCAATGGCAATGCCAACGTCTCCATTACCCAACAAATTGCCGTCTGGAAGCTTTTTGCTCGGTGTGTCACGTGGAGGGGCATTCCTCACGCCAACATGCTTTCCAACAATCTCCGCCGCATCAAGGCAAGCGGACGGAAACTTTCCCTCAAATGCCTGCGAGGCAAGCAGGAGAGTCATACTCGCTACCAGGATGTCTTTTATTGAAAGTGAAGAAAATTCTTTTTTCATAGCAACTAGTGCGTCTATTGTATCAGAATAACGGTCCCGCGTGGGGGCGGCAGAGTCGAGGGGTATCCCAGAACATCGAATTCACGAAATACCGTTCCTGCTCCGGCGTCTCCATCATCAATCTGTGTAAAACGTACAGCGACAACATTGGTGGCAACCGGGAGTCCTCCCGTCCGATAAGTCCGGGTCAGAAGGGCTCCAGCGCTGACCAACCAGTTAACGGTTCCGAGCTCAACGAAATTCGTATCGCCGACTGCAAGCATTTCAATCCGGTAGCTCTGCCCGGCCCGGGAATCATTCCATCCGCTGAACAGACGTATTTCGCTAATGTCGTATCCCGCTTTCGCCTCAGTGATGTCCAGTGTATAAACTGTATTCGTACGCGCCCAGAGAACTGCGGGATTGGAACCGCCAGTTTCATATGCAGTACCAGTCGAACCGTTCCGCACATACGCGCCGCTGTTCTCACCGGTTACCGAAGCAACGCTTGTTTCCAACAGATCTCCACTCGCCGGAGTAAGAGGAGACGGAGATACATTGCCACTATTAAACTGTTCGGCCCCGACCATAAGGATTCCGTCGCTCAACACACCGTGAATATCAATCTCGGAATACATCGTCTGTCCGCCCTGCGAGCCGCTGATGCCATCACCCATGCTGAAAAGCAGGTGCCTCCACTCTCCGAGCGTACCTGCTCCGTCGGTAATCTGACTGGCAGTCTGGTCGTCCGTCCCTCCGAAGAGAGGAACTGTCGCAATCAGCGTCCAGCCGTTGGCGGACAGTGCCACAGCGTCATCAGTATTTCCGGCAGCGGGTGCGGATTCCGCCGTACTGCCCCAGACGGTATAGGCCTGACGGCAGCGGGTGGACACTTTGCTCCATGCGTAGACATTAATCTGCGTGATAGTCGTAATCTTGGGCAATTCGAACTGGATTTTCCCATAGAGGGTCGGGTCTGCGAAAATAATATTATTAATTGCGTCATCGAAATTAACAGCGCCACTACCGTTGCGAATGACATCGGAGGAGGAGCCGTAACGCCATTCGCCGTCCGTTTCTAAGCCCGAAGGCATACCACTCGTCTGGTTCCCTATAAGAACAGTCGCGCCATAAAGGCAGCTAATATCAACCAGATCGGTTGAAGAAGGAGGGGCAATCGTTGTAAAGGCGTAGGCGGGAGTACCCGTCGCAAGGCTTTCACTCCTGACCTGCCGGCCCTCGACTGTATGAATATCTATCTCGGAATACATCGTCTGTCCGCCCTGCGAGCCGCTAACACCGTCACCCATGCTGAACAAAAGATGCCGCCATTGTCCCAACGATCCGGTAGAGTCTTTGATCTGACTGGCCGTTTGGTCGTCCGTCCCTCCGAAAAGTGGAACTGTCGCAATCAGCGTCCAGCCGTTGGCGGACAGTGCCACAGCGTCATCAGTATTTCCGGCAGCGGGTGCGGATTCCAATGTGCTACCCCAAACAGCATAGGCCTGGCGGCAACGTGAGGAGGCAGAGGACCAGGCATAGACATTGATCTGCGTTACCGTGACAAGCGTCATGAGATCAAACTGGATTTTTCCGTAGAGGGTTGGATCCGCAAAGATAATATTGTTCGCCGTATCGTTGTTGTTATCCGCACCGCTGCCATTGCAGATAATGCCGGCGGAGGAACCGAAACGCCATTCGCCGTCCGTAATTAAGCCGGAAGGCGTACCACTCGTCCGGTTCCCTATAAGAACAGTCGCATTGTTGCCGCTGTTGACATCCACGTAATCCTTGACCGATGGCGATGCAATTGTCGGGAAAGCGTAGGCTGACGTACCTGTCACAAGACTTTCCGCAGTGATTTCCACAGAACCCAACAAATTTTGTGCTGTCATAATCAAGACAACCAGACCAAATCCCATTACAAACAGGCGATAAGTTTCTTTCCGCATTATTCTCTCCTTGTATACAATTAAGATTATGTACACTGAACATACATAACATTGATTAGTAAACCCAATGTGTTTGCAAGTATACTGGGATTGTAGAGTTGACACCATGGACAACTTGTCAAAACACATGCACTTTTTTTAACGGGATTACAATTCTATGTTGTTTCATCCTCAATCGAAACACTTTAACCAGAAACAACCATCCTTAAACACAGTTACCATTGTTGATCCATTTTCGATATGTGAAGGACCAATGATTACGGCGTAAAACTGCGAAGACTACTAGCCAGCATCCACAAACGGCAGGCCCTCTTTCCAGCCGATCTTCACCTGGGCAAGATACCATGATTTGCCTTTGTCCTTGTTGCCCTGATAAAAGAGATAGGTTGTTCCATCCTCATCGGTAAAGGCGTAGGGGTGACCGGATTCAGAGGAGTTCCACTCCCCCCGGCTTTCCGTTAGGAAGAATCGGCTCAGTGAAAAGACGTTTCCATGAAACCCCGTCTGTGCTGACAGCACAGCCAATCTGCTGAGGCTCATTGTTATATCCACCGGCATAGAACATATAGAGTTTTCCATCGTGCTTACAAACCGCGGCCGCTTCGATACATTTTTTCTCCCAGGGTAACTCCGGCTTAAGGATGGGGGCATCCGGATTGAGCTGGGTCCATTGCGTACGGGAGAAATCTGAATTAATGGGAGCAGCGGCAACCCCCTGCATCTGAATCTTCATCTCAGGATCACGGGTGGCATAGAAAAGCAGCAGTTGGCCGTTGTGCTCAATCACATCTGCATCGATAGCACGCCCGGCGGTCCAGCTGCCCGTGGGTTTGAATACAGGGTTGGAGCTGTCGCGGGTGAAACTGAGACCGTCATCCGACCAGGCATGACAGATAGCATCATCTTTTCCGTTACCATAGCTCTGATAAAAAAGATGAACCCTGCCCTTGAGCACAATTGCACCGGGAGCGCAAAAGCCATTCTTTTCACTTTCATGCCCGATTTTCATCTCGCCCTGTTTCTGCCAAAAAACCAGATCTTTACTGGTGGCAATGCCTATGCGCAATCCCTTCACCCCTTGACCAGGCGGGACCGAATAATATAATAAATACTGATCCTTGAAAAAAACAACAGCAGGATCCTTGGCGAACGTTTTGCCTCTCGAAGTGTCGGCAAACATCATGACCCCATTTTCCACAAAGGATTTCACATTAACCGCATCTCCGGCAAGGCCGACCAGTGCAATCAATCCGCTAAAAATCATTATTGTTAACGATCGCATCATTTTCTCCACTTAATAAGTCAATTACTGAAACTGTAGTTTATGACTCACGGCCAAACACCCCGCTGCGCCACTCTTCGACCAGAACATTGCGGATTTCAACAAAACCAAGATCCTCAAAGCAGCTTTTGACATCGGCATATTGCGTATCCAGAATTCCAGAGAGCACTAACCGGCTATCCTTTCCATCAGCCACAGAAGCGGCAATCGAGGGGGCGAACTGAACAAGTATCGTAGCCAGAATATTGGCAGTCACCACTGTGGCTTTAGGATGCGGAAATTCCAGTCCTGAGAGATAGAAGGGCAGGTCAAGGACATTCAGCTCTGCATTCTCCTTCGCGATTCGAACACAATCAGGATCAATATCAAAGCCGCGCACATCTTTAAAACCGAGCATATGAGCGCCAATCGAGAGGATACCCGAGCCGCAACCCATATCCAGGAAATCCCGATCTGCATTCTCAGCCGCCAGCTGATCCAGAAGCATCAGGCAGCCCTTGGTGGTGGCATGTTTGCCGGTCCCAAAACTCATTCCTGGATCAAGGCTGATGACACACTCTTCCGGCTGGGGGGTATACTCCTCCCAGGTGGGGCAAACCACTACGCGTTCCGATATATGCTCAATATGAAAAAAGCGCTTCCAACTTTCGGCCCAGTCACTTTTAGCCATTTGCGAAAGAGTAAACTTCGGAAAGATTCCGATCAGATCAGCGGCCCCGCTCAAAGAGGCCTTGATTATATCGGCCTCGGCAGCATCCTCAAAAAAGACATCCACACGGCAGGCGCCGCTCTCGACATCAAACCAGGAGGTGGGAGTAAAAAGGTCCGAATCAATCAGTTCAAAGAGGCTGTCGACTTTTTCGCTGTCTATTGCACATGAAAGTACATTGATCATAAAATAGGTTCCTGTTCTGACGCACGACTTCATGACGTACGACGCAGTAAATAGAAAGGGCGGGATTACTCCCGCCCATCAAAAGCTGAGCACAGCGCGCACTTTTACGCTATGCGCCATGCGCTTTGCGCTAAACTACAGTGCAGGTAGCGCTGTGCGCATCAATTTCCGCCTTGATATCCGCAAGCAGCTCATCCGAAATAGGATCTGAAAGACGGATTATCGCCAGAGAGCGTTTGCTCTTCATATTGTGCGGATTACGCATATCTTCAATATTGATACCGGCATCAGCCAGCTTACGGGAGATAGAGGCAATCACACCGGGGCGATCATTATACAGACAGAAGAGGGTTGCTCCGACCGGCTCAAAGTAAAGACGATCAAACTCATTGATCCGGGAGACGGCCTGAACTCCCTCAGTCAGGGTTCCGCGAAGGCTGTACTGTTTCAATCCCTGTTCCGGGTTTTCCACAGTCAGGTCAATTGTGATCGCATTGCCATAGCCCTTATCGCCATCGGCTTCGCGATTAAACATCTCAATTCCCATATCCTTCATGAAATTGACAGCGGCCTTGTAATCATTGTAGCGATCAAAATCGACCCAGATACCGGATAAAACAGAGACAGTCAACCAGTTGGAAAAAGGTGATAGATCTCCATAAAAGCTGGTCTCAAGAAGTTTTATCGGAGAATTTTCGCCGGACAGCTGACGGACCAGACGGGCAATATTGTAAGCCAGCTCACAGTAGGCGCGCTCCAGACCCTCTGGGATATCACGATTGACAACACAGCTCATGTCACCCTTCTCATCCAGATCAATCAGTTCCTGCGCAGCCCGCTTAGCCGCAGTGAAGTTTGCTTCAAATGTACTGGCCCCCAGATGAGGCAGCATCAGATCAGCAATATCAGTCATGCTCTTTGGTCCGGCCGCATCTTTCGGATAAACATCATTAAGATAACGCAGCTTCTTTTCCTCTTTGACCGCGCGTAATGCATCCTCATCAACAATTCCGAAACGGGCGCAATTCACAATAGTGGCACCCTCTTTCATCATGCCGATATATTTCTCTCCGATCAGCCCTTTGGTGCTCTCGCCACCGGGGATATGCAGGGTCACATAGTCAGATTCCGCAAAAATCTCGTCCATTGTTACAGGCTCAATGCCCCACTCTCTGACCTTCTCGGAATTAACAATCGGATCAAAACCGATAACTTTACAGTCAAACCCTTTCACACGGCGGGCAACCAGCCGGCCAATATTACCAAGGCCCACAATTCCAACGGTCTTGCCTGTCAGCTCGCGCCCCATAAAATTTTTCTTTTCCCAGTCACCGGCACGGGTGGAAACATCCGCTTTGACAATATGACGGGCATCGGCCAGCATCATTGCCACAACCTCCTCCGCAACACCATTAGCATTAGCACCAGGGGTGTTCATCACATCCACACCCTTCTTACGAGCGTACTTGAAATCAATAGAATCAAAACCGGCACCGGCCCGAACAATCACCTTCAACCCGGGAAGGGCATCAATAATATCTGCCGTCACCTTTTCACTGCGGACAATCAAACCATACGCATCCGGATTTGCCGCAACCTGCTCCGCAATGGGGGCACTGGCATCCTGTACAACCTGATAGCCACCATCGGCTGTTAAAATTTCACTTGCAACAGGATTTAATTTAGTTGGAATCAGTATCTTTTTCATGCTTCTACCGTGCCTCATTCTTTGATAATCTACAAATGTTATACAAATCAGATTTCTTATTTAACGCTCTTTCGTTATGAATCTGTTTAATGTATACTTTATATTTGTTCGGGTTAGGAATCAAGCACAGTGTTACTCTTGAGCTTTTTTTCTGAATTGTGATAAAATAGTAAGAAAATGTGAAACAAACTAAGAAACTTACCAAAATGATAAAAAAAGCATATTTCATTATTTCAGCCCTTTTAATATCGGGCGCAATAGCTCCAGCTTTTGCACAATATGGCGGGGGTGGAATGAACAGAGGCTATGCCTCAGATAACTTTGACGGTTTTGAATCATTTGATGATGGACGTATTAGCCAGAAAAAGACATCCATCTGGTTCCGACTATCAAAAAACACAGCGCCTGAGCAACTAGCCTACTGCCAGATGCGGGAGGCAAAGGGCAAACTGAACTCAGCCCGCAAGGGATATGAGGCACTTGTCCGCAAGTGGCCTACAACCCCGGAAGCTGCACAAGCCCAGCTGAAACTGGCAAAGGTTCAGGAGAAACTAAAAAAGTACAGTAAGGCCTTTGAGGAATATCAATATACTTTAGTGCATTACTCAGGAAACTGTCCCTATGAAAAGATTCTGGACCGACAGTTCCGGATTGCTAACTTTCTGCTGCATAACAACACTAGTATGTTTGGCTGGGTTCTAAGTGGAACCAAAGATATACGCATGCGCTTTGAAGAGATAGTACGTAATGCACCTCGCTCTCCAATCGCACCTGAAGCAATGCTTAAAGTTGGAAGCATTCGTGAGGGAGAGGAGGAATATGAAGAAGCCAGCAAGGTTTATGACGGAATCCTTAACCGATACCCCGATTCAAAACAGGCGATTACAGCAGCATATCTCTCATCAAAGTGTCGTTACACGCTTTCAGTGAAACACAACTACAACGAAAATCGCTGTCGAGAGTCAATTGCATTCCTGAAAACAGCACTGAAGCGACTGCCCAACCACCCCAACAAAGTTGATCTGGAGAAGTGGTTGCAGGAACTCACCAATCTGCTGATTGAACAAAATTATCAAAAAGCTCTCTTTTATGATACCAAACGCTATAACGCAGCAGCTAAAGTTTCTGCGTATCGCCGTTTTATGAATGAATTATCCGACTCAAAATACGGAGAAATTGTTCGTAACCGCTTAACAGAAATAAACACAGGAGCCTCCGTCAATTCCAAATAAGAAGGATTTTAACTATGCAAACCCGAATCACTTTTACAGCACTGACCTTAACCGCTTTAATTTTCATAACCGGTTGTGCCTCATACAGATTTACATCCAAGGTACCTATTGAAAGCCGCACAATTGCAGTGCCGGTTTTTGAAAATGAGAGTTATTTCCCTGAACTGGATGCTATCGCAACGCAATATACACTGCGTGAATTTCAGCGAGAAGGAACCTTTAAAATCAAACCGGTAAAGGAAGCGGCATACAAGCTGATTGGATGTGTCACCCGTGCAAATTCGCAATCACTCAGCTACAACCGCAACTTAGAATCCAGAACCTCTGAATATCAACACAATGTTACCGTTAAAATCACATTGGTTGAAACAAGCACTGGAAAGATACTGATCAACGACATGCCGATTACAGCCAGGTCCTCATTTCTAAGTCAAAACGATATGCTGACCGATATGCAGGATGCCTATCCCAGGATCGCCAAAGAGCTCGCCCAAAGCATTGTGGACACTGTGCTGGCACAATGGTAGTTTCAGGGGTTAGGGATTAGAGAGCCAGGGAGGGATTAAAGAGTCAGGTGTCAGGAGGCAGGAGGCAGGGAGCAGGGAGCAGGGAGCAGGGAGCAGGGAGCAGGGAGCAGGGAGCAGGGAAGCGTAATTAGCCATCAGCCGACAGGCAAACCATACCTCCCATCAATCCTATTACTCCTATCTCCCATACCTCCCATTATTCCCATCCGGCCCATAGCACAGCGGATGAGCCTTAGGTGCCTAATGTTCTGCTTTGCAATGCCGCCCCCTGACCCCTGACTCCTGTCAACTGTAAACTGTAAACTTATGTTTGATACCTCAATCACAGAAACAGCCATTCTGGCTCAACTGATTCACGCCAGAATGGATCCCGTGGAAGCTGCCGATTCCCTTCAGGAGCTGGGCCGTCTAGCCGACACCGCGGGTCTGCAGATATGCGATCAACTCACCCAGAACCGTCCCAAACCGGATGGGGCCACTTTTTTAGGGAAAGGCAAAGTTCAGGACCTCAAAAATCTTATAGAAGAAAAAGGCGCTAACACTGTTATCTTTGACAATGAACTCAGCGTTTTTCAGCAGTTCAACCTCACCAAAGCCCTTGGTGCGCGGGTGATGGACCGCACCGAGGTGATCCTTCAGATCTTTGCACGCCGCGCCCATTCAGCCGAAGCCCAAACCCAGGTGGAGCTGGCCCAGCTGCAGTTCCTGCTCGCACGTATTCCGACCACCGCCGCCCAGCAGCGCTTCAAAGGCGGCATCGGCATGAAAGGTCCGGGGGAGAGCCGGCTTCAAGTACGCAATGCCCCCATGCGCAAACGAATCTCCGAACTCAAAAAAAAGCTGACGCAAATCCAGAAACGCAATGCGTCAGCGACCTCATCAAAACGCAAATGGCCGGTTGTTTCGCTGGCAGGATACACCAATGCCGGAAAATCCACCCTGCTCAACGCTCTTGCACCACACACCGATGCCTATGTTGACGACCGCCTCTTTGCCACGCTGGATACCAAAACACGGCTGGTCTGGTTGAAACAGAACAGCCAAGTCCTATTAACCGACACCGTGGGTTTCATCCGCAACCTGCCCCACAACCTGATTGCATCATTCAAGTCAACCCTGGATGTTGCTGTTCAGGCAGACCTGCTCCTGATTGTTGTAGATGCCTCCTACCCACACGTAAACGACCACCTTAAGGTCTGTTACGACACCATCAAGGAGATTGGAGCCAGCGAGGTGCCCTCTCTATTAATTTTAAACAAGTGTGACAAAAGCAGCTCTGACACCTCAGTTCTGCATATCACCGAAAAATATCCGCAAGCCATACCGATCTCAGCAAAGAGCGGGTACGGACTTAATATTCTCAAACAAAGTATTATTCAGGAGCTTCAAAAATGCTGCACATTGTGGCAACTCCCATCGGCAACCTCCAGGACCTGACCCCCAGAGCACTGGAAATACTCAAAACCGCCGATATGATCGCCTGTGAAGACACGCGACGCACATGGGCACTGCTCAGCGCCTTTGACATACCCCGGCCTGAGCTGATTTCATACCGTCAGGGTAATGAAGAGAGGATAGCAACCCGAATACTTCAGGCAACCCAGGGAGGGCGTACAGTGGCGCTCTGCTCCGATGGTGGCTATCCCGGTATCAGCGACCCCGGCTATCGACTTATCCGGCGGGCAGCACAGGAAAACATCCCTTTTGATGTTATTCCGGGAGCCTCAGCTGTTACCCTTGCGCTACTCTCATCAGGGCTCTCCACATCCAGCTACACATTCAAAGGATTTCCACCGCGCAAACCCGGGGCACTCAAACGCTTTTTTGAAGATGAGGCAGCCATGCCGCACACCTTGATCTGCTTTGAATCCCCCTTCCGGATAGGCAAATCACTGCAGGCCGCTTTTGAGAGCATGGGTGATCGAGAGGCCGCAGTATGCCTGGAGCTGACAAAGCTACATGAGCGCACTGAACGCGGGTTCCTCTCAGATCTGATAGCACTCTTTGATGGTAAAAAGATAAAAGGCGAAGCCGTTATTGTAATTGCCGGCAATAACCCTAAGTTTGCCCGCAGCAAGCTAGCCCACAGCAAGGCCGATGGCGAGGAGAATTCCGAAGAGCAAGTGAACCTGCGCTGATACTGCCACCAAGCTCCGGGCCTCAGGCAGTTCCGCCCCCGGTTTAAAGGTTGTCAGGCAGGTACGACAGACCTTCAGGCTGATCGGCGCGGTCAGCAATGCCAATAACGCCCAGAATGGAAGCAGACCGCTGACAACCCCGATGACCACAGCGATATATGCCGATGCATGCAGTATGCAGAAGAAAATCTTAGCGCGCGACAATCCCAGCTGCAGGGCCGTGGTCCTGATTCCAACGGCGCCGTCGCTCTCAAAATCACGCAGATCGTTACCATGAAGAATAACTGCGACAAGGCAGGAGACCGGCAGCGAAACCACGAAAGCGGTCCATGTAAGAGCGATACTGTGAGCATAATAAGCTGCCATCACCATTACCACTCCCATCAGAAGAAAGACCACCGGAACGCCAATCCCCATATACTTGAACTTTGTTCCGGTTGTATAGCCGATCACACCCAACACACCGGGAAAGGCAAAGAACAGTAGTTTCCAGCTGCTCAGATATGCAGCCCACACACCCAGCAGAGCACCGGCCACGACAACCGCAACCGCCGATATAAGAATTTCAGATGGTTTGAACTCGCCGTTGATCAGAATTTCGCAAGTCGCCTTCTTCTTGCTCTGATCCACACCTGATTTATAATCCCCGTAGGTGTTGAGCAGGTTGACCGCTATCTGCAGCGCCCAGCCGCTGAACATTGTCAGAGCAAAGATTGCCCAGGAGAAACTCTCCTCACGCCAGGCAAGGGCAGAGCCCACCAGAACGGGAATAGTTGCCGCTGTCAGTGACCAGAGGCGCAGTGCGCCTATCCATGCTTTTACAGTTATCAGTTTACAGTTATCAGTCATCAGTCTACAGTCAGGTCTACAGTCATCAGTCTACAGTCTACAGTCGTCAGTCTACAGTCGTCAGTCGTCAGTCGTCAGTCGTCAATGCTCAGGTAAAAAGTTTTCAGTTTTTTTATGTTGCATGCTTCGTTAGTAGCTTATCGCTCAGAAGCTGCAACAAAAAACAAGAAGTTGAAGCAGCAACTTGAGCTGGTAGCTGGTAGTCTGTAGCTGGTAGCAAATACAGCAGAGCAAACTACAAGCTACTGGCTACAAACTACTGGCTACTGGCTACAAGCTGGGTTGCGGGCAGAGCCCGCTTTAGTTAGTTTACAATTGTTCATTGCCACCTGCCACCTGACTCCTGACTCCTGACTCCTGACTCCTGACTCCTGACTCCTGACTCCTGACTCCTGCTGCCAACTGTCAACTGTTCACTGTTCACTGTCAACTGTAACCTATTTAACGCCGGCGCCGGGGATTGCTCCGGTATCGGGAGAAACCACGAAGAGATCTCCATCCGGATTACCTGCCGCGACTATCATTCCTTCAGAGAGACCAAAACGCATCTTACGCGGTGCCAGGTTTGCCACCATGACTACCTGCCGCCCAACCAGCTTCTCCGGATCATAATACTTCTTGATCCCGGCAAAGACCTGTCTGGGCTTTCCATCACCGATATCCAGCATCACACGTAACAGCTTATCAGCCTTCTCAACCGCCTCAGCAGAGATAACCGTTGCCACACGCAGATCCATCTTAGAGAATGTCTCAAAATCAATAGTCTCTTTAACAGGCTCGATCTCGGGAGCAACCGCCTCTGCCGGCGGCGCTGCAAAGCTATTTCGACTTTCTTCAACCATTTTAGTCACGGCATCCACCTCAACTCTCTGGGCTAGATAGGCATATTTATTGATGGGAACACTCTCGATCTTCTTCTCAATATCAGACCATGCATAAGGCTCTTCATTAAAGAGCTGCGCCACCTTGGCTGAGTACTCCGGCAACACCGGTTGCAAATAGATTGCAAGAATACGGAAAAGGTTGAGAATGGATGTCATCACACTGCGGGCAACCTCAGGATCACTCTTAATCGATTTCCAGGGAGCAGCGGTATCAAAATACTGGTTGGCGAGATCAGCAAGCTCACGCACCTCAACCATCGCCTTGTTAAAGTCGCGATCCTCGTAGTGTTTTGCGATCTTATCAGAGCGGGAACGTGCCTCTTCGCACAACTTACAGCCCTCTTCATCCATGGTTCCGCAGTCACCATCCAGCCGTTTGTGCAACATCTGCGCACCACGTGAAACCAGATTAGTGATTTTACCAACCAGATCGGAGTTAACACGACCGATAAAATCATCCATATTCAGGTCCATGTCATCAGGGGTGCTGTTAAGCTTACAAGCATAGTAGAAACGCAGATCCTGAGCCTCCAGATGATCCAAATAGGTGCGGGCTTTAATGAAGGTGCCCTTAGATTTGCTCATTTTTTCGCCATTAACGGTCAGAAAGCCATGAACAAAGACCTGATCCGGTGTTTTAAACCCAGCCGTCTTGAGCATAGCCGGCCAGAACAGAGAGTGAAAGCGTACGATATCTTTACCGATAAAGTGATAAAGCTCAGCATCCTTATTCTGCCACCAGTCATCAAAACTCTCACCTGTCTCAGCGCACCACTCCGTCAGCGAGCCCATATAGCCGATAGGCGCATCCACCCACACATAGAAAAACTTACCAGGATGGCCCGGAATTTCAAATCCAAAGTAAGGTTCATCACGCGAGATACACCATCCGCGCAACGGCTCATCAAACCATTCCAGGAGCTTGTTGGCCATCTCCGGTGCGGTATGCGTTGGAATCCACTCCTTCAGGAAGTCGCGCGACGGTTCCAGCTCAAAGTAGAGATGCTCGCTATCGCGTGTAATAGGCTTGCTGCCGCACAATGTACAGGAAGCATCCTTGAGCTCCTCAGCAGCATAAGTTTCGCCACAGACATCACAGGAGTCACCATACTGATTCTCTGCAGCACATTTAGGGCAGACGCCCTTCACAAAACGGTCAGGGAGGAACATCTGATCCTTTTTGCAAAACAGCTGAGGCTGGATACGGGCAGTTATCGCTCCGCTGACCTCCATGGCCTTAAAAATCTGTTCGCTCAAGACACGGTTTTCATCGCAGTTGGTAGAGCCATAGTGGTCGAATTTCACCTGAAAATCATCAAAATCTTTGACATGCTGCGTATAGCTGCGGGCAATCAACTCCTCAGGCGTAATGCCCTCATTACGGGATCGAACCATTATCGGCGTTCCATGTGTGTCATCTGCACAGATATAAAGACACTCATTTCCGCGCATCTTCTGGAAGCGCACCCAGAAATCGGTCTGCAAATACTCTACCAGATGGCCAATATGAATATCACCATTGGCATAGGGCAAAGCAGATGTCACAACTATTTTTCGCTTGGTCTCAGACATTAAAACTCCTCTTCAAAAAAATCAGCCCCTATGGTACAGTTTTTTTTATCATTTTAAAACCATGAAGCACCCCGAAATAATTCAGGATCGGACATAACTTCACACCTCACACTTCACACCTCTGACCTGAATGGCACGAAGTTAAGTAATTTAGCACATAGGAACTGAATATCCAATATCCAACAAGGAATATCCAACCGAACAAGTAAAAAACTGAAACTCTTCGCAAAATATAATCCTGCAAATCGTGGTTTTCAGCCTCCCTTGGAGCGAAGCGGCTCTCACCTTGGATATTGGGAGTTCCGTGTTGATTATTGGATATTGAGAAGCACCAGGGATGCATGCTTCACCTGATATGATGCTTAACTTCGTTCCGTTCACCTCTCACCTCACACCTCACACAATTGAGCCAGCGGGACCGAAAGAACATCTTCTTCCGCCTTGTGCCACTTCCCATTAAGTTCAGCCACCGATGCACTCAGCTCTTCCAGCCCGAGCGTCTCTATCGACTCCCCTTTATCAACCATGGCACAGACAATATCTGAGACAAGTATCTTTGTGCTGCTTCTGCAGGGCAGATATTTACCGGGATGATCGGCAATTTCTGCCAGAAAATTATGTTCTACAAGCTCATCCAGGATTTGAGAAACAAAACGATGCGGCACCCCATTATCATGCGCATATTGCTCCGCATCAAAAGCACCCCCATTCTCCTGTCTTCCTGCTTTGACACTCTCCATGCAAAGCGAGATCGCCATGAGAAGACGTGCCCGCATACTGGCCTCATCCGCGAAAAGCTCCAGCATATAGGTATCGCGATTCTGAACTGCAAAAGAGATTTCCGATCCCAGCAGAATAATCTGCCAGCTTGTATGCACCCAGATCAGCAATATCGGCAGCACAGCAAAACCTCCGTAAAGGGCGCTGTACTTTGCAATGCCCACCTGCAGCATGGTACATACTTTCATCCAGACAACAAAAAGGATCATGGTAATAAACCCACCCACCAGCACAGGAGTGAGCTTTACCCGCTCGTTGGGCATGAACCCCAGTAAGAATGCAAATGTAATTGTTCCACCAATAGCTGACATGACAACCCGCAACAGGCTGGAATCCAGAACGGCAACTATTCCACTCGAAGCTCTCTGCCCCATGGTCTTTTCCATCACCGAGCTGATAGTCTGGAACACCGGAACCGTTGAAACTGCTGTTAAAAGGAAGGGAAGGATGATAATCACCGCAAGATATTCGGTGAATTTACGAAGCAACGGCCTCGGTTTATCCACGCCCCATATCTGGTTGAAACTTGCCTCCACCTTTCCAAGCACACCGATTACTGACCACAGCAGTAATATCGCACCAGCGCCACCCAACTTGCCGAAGTTGATCGAATTAACCTGCTCAAAAATTTTATTGGCTCCATCACGCACCTGCGTTGCAAATGCGGCTGTAGCTTCTGGCTGTTGATCCTTATCGTCAGTAGATTCAAACTGAACACCAGAATTCTGATTTGCGCCCTGCTCAATCTTCTCAACCATGGCATTAATCTGTTTATCGATCTGCTTACGGGCAATTTCATCACCGCCGAATGCCTTGGCCAATGCTAGAACCAAAACCAGAACCGGAACCAGAGAAAGCAGGGAGAAGAGCGTAAGAGAAGAGGCATGCAAAGAGCATTGATTGCGCTTAAACCCATCCGCTACCAAGGTTAACACCTGTAACGACTTAACCACCGCTCTGGCAAATAATGATCGGTCAGCTAAAGCCATCTGCCACATGTCACGCTGAAAAAATGCAATGACTTTTTTGACGGTCGATTCTTTATCGATTTTATTCATTATCTATCTCCTTACGCAGGCGTTGCCCGCAACACAAAACTCTCAATTAATCCTGTTGATCCTGCTCTAAATAATTACGCCGCAATAACCTTCGTAACTCTGTACCCCTGTGAAAGATTAAAAAAACATGCATAAATAACAAAATTTAATCTGTGTAATCTGCGGATGAAAAATACTTAAATATGTAATGGTTTGACAACTATAGCAACCGGTCTCACAGGACAAACATATTCACAGGAGCCACAACCGGTACACTTCTCTTCAACTACTATGAGCGTGCTGACCATATCTACCGGATCCCAAGCAAGGTCCAATGCATGCTGCGGACAGACATTAATGCATATTCCGCACTCTCTGTTCTCTGCCAGCAGGCAGTTCTGGTGATTAACCACTGCCAAACCCATAGGCCGGTCATATTTGTTTTCAACCGTAAATGCAGGTATCGCGCCGCTTGGACAAACCTGACCACAACAAATACAGGAGGCTATACACTCCCCACGTCTGAAATCAATCTCTGGTGCCAGCAATCCGGCAAAACCGTCGTCAACTCCGCGCTGCTCTATGATCTGCTCAGGACAAACGCGCGCACAAGCACCACAGCGAGCACATAGAGTGACAAATTCAGCCTCACCATTTATTGCAGGAGGTCGGACCAAACCGGATTGGTGCCCCGTCGAGGCAGGATTTAAGAGCAATCTGTACCCTACACCAAGCCCGAGACCCATAAAGATCCTGCGACCAGTATCAAACGACCGACGTTTATACTTACTGCTCGCTTCAGGAGAATTGCCAGTAGTCTGTCGACATTTTTTAATCCAGTTAAAAGGACGACAAACAACATCCTGCAGTGCACCCAATGGACATAGCCGACCACACCACAGCCAAGGAGCGACGGCCGCAATCAAGACCATCGCGGGGAAAACCAACGCGCCTATTTTTTCCCAAGGCGTCAAATCATGTCGCACCCACCCAAATGCTCCTGAAAAAATAGAGAGCGGATCTAAAACAACAAAGAGCGGAAAACCCATAATTGCCGCACCAACCCCGATAGACAAAAACCAAAGACCCAGCGGCGGAACTCTGGTAACCCATTTTTTGTTGGGAGATTTCATGGATGCAATTTCAAAACAGGTGCCTACCGGACATACCCAACGGCCGAAAAAGCGTTTTTTAAAGATCGAAACAAAGAAAATCAGTGCGGCAGGCAGCATAATTATTGAAAAACCACCAGTCACCAAAGCAATGATTGCAAGAAAAGGGCTGCAAAGCGGGAGTGCTGCATGCAAATATGGAGATTCATCAGCCACCCAGGGTATAATGGCAAACCCAAATAAAAAGAAGATTCTCACCGACCATCTCAAATTTAGATATTTTTTCGTGAAAACCTCCATGTTTGACTCACGACACACGACTCACGACGGAACTTCTATCCGGATATCAAAATTCCGGCGCAGTGAGCCCTCTTTCTTCACTTTAGAACTTTAGCACTTCAGAACTTCTACTCCTCTTTCCAGGCATTAAGTCGGTCATCAATAAATTCAACACACTTTGCATGCATCTCTTTAGCGCCCAGCTCCGGAGAAATTATCGGACCACAGGCAATGTGAATCGGCTTGTTGGGATTCACTTCTCCAAAATCCTTAATAATCTTTCCAGATCCCAGAAAATCGGTCTTAACCGCAATCGGAACTACCGGAACCCCGGCACGATGCGCAAGCTTAGCACCCAAAGAATTAAACTTTTTGCCGTTAAATACGGCCTGGCGAGTACCTTCTGGAAAAAGCAGGACAGAATGTCCGTCAGCAAGCCGCTGCGCACCAACCTTTAAGACCGTCTGTAAATCCTCACGTGCATTTTTGCGAGTAACACCAATACACCCTAGACATCTGAAGGCATTGCCTATAAAAAAATTATCTGCCAGACTATTCTTTAAGACAATAGAAAGCTCATTAAATGTCAGCAGCGTTGTCGGCAGAATCATTGTTTCCAATGTGCTCATATGATTGGAAACATATACAACCGGCCCGTCATACAGGGAACGCTCCTTAAAGCCCTCAAAAAAAAGCCGCCCTTTAATTTTTTCGGCAAAGGTAATTGATGAATAACAGAATTCAGCCCACTTATCGCAGTTGAATTTTCCGAACATCGCATACACCACACATCTGGCACACAAACCGATAATTGTCGTGGCATAGCGTACTGTATTAAACCAGATTATCCTTGGTGGCTTACTGCCCTCAATAACCACGGTTTCATAAGCACCAATGGTCCTTAATATATTCTGAAAATCTTTGTAGTTACGCATAACATAATAATATTATCAGAAATCAACTCAGGAGAAAAGCGGGGAAAAGAGAGAAAATCGCGATAGTTCAAGTGGTTAAATTCGTTAAAAAGGTTGAAATGGTTTTCACCGCTTTAACCTTCAACCTCTTTAACCTTTTCAACCTCTTCTTCTATGCAACGCGAAGCGTTGTTGTCTAAAGCTGCGGTGCTTAACACACAACCAGATATTTAGAGAGGCTGGTTTCGTATATCACAAAAGCTTAGTTTGGTTGCGACTGAAAGCAGCTTTAGTTTTAGAGAGCACCGATAGTATCTTTAACCATTTTGTCCGTTATCCGAATACTTTTCTTAGTGGAACTTGGAGCATCATACATGATATCCATCATGAAGGCCTCCATAACAGCACGTAATCCACGCGCCCCACTTTTGCGTTTCATCGAAATTCCCGCTATTGTATGCAATGCCTGCTTAGTAAAGGTTAATTTAATCCCCTCCATTGCAAGCAGTTTCTGATACTGACGAACCAGACAGTTATTGGGTTCGACCAGAATACGAGCCAGGTCTTCCTCTGTCAGTTCAGAGAGCGCTGAAAGCACAGGAAGTCGACCAACAAACTCAGGAATTAAACCAAACCTCACCAGATCTTCAGGCTGAATCGAGTCAGAAGGAATCAGGGAGTTTATCTTCTTACTTTGATCGGAGGACTCTTCGCTACCGATATAACCGATTGCCTTACGTCCTTGGCGCTGGGCCACATACGAATCCAGTCCCACAAAAGCGCCACCACAAATAAAGAGGATATCATGCGTCCTCATTGCGATATTCTCCTGCTGAGGATGCTTACGTCCCCCTTTTGGCGGAATATGCGCAACACTTCCCTCTAAAATTTTCAGCAGTGCCTGCTGCACACCCTCACCGGAAACATCGCGCGTAACCGAAACATTCTCGGTCTTACGGGCTACTTTATCAATTTCATCAATATAAATGATTCCCCGCTGGGCTTTATTCACATCCATATCCGCGGCCTGCAGAAGATAGAGTAAAATATTCTCCACATCCTCACCCACATAACCGGCTTCGGTTACAGTGGTGGCATCTGCAATTGCAAAAGGAACATCCAGCATCTTAGCCAGACTTCTGGCAAAAAGGGTTTTTCCGCATCCGGTGGGACCGATCAGAAGAATATTGCTCTTCTCAATCTCAACATCATCAAACTCATCATACAGCTCACTATCGAACTGACCTCCATTTTGCTGCAGTCTTTTATAGTGATTGTGAACCGCAACAGAGAGTGCTTTTTTTGTATCCGCATGCCCAATGACATATTGATCCAGAAACTCTTTAATTTCAATCGGTGCGGGAACATCAATTTTCGGAATTTCATTCGTTGAATTAGCAACGCTATTCTCCTCCTGGACAATCTCATGACATATTTCAACACAAAACTCACAGATATTTGCCTGCGGTCCTGGTATAACCATCACACCATCCGCTTCACTCTTACCGCAAAACGAACAGCTTATTCCCTTAGTAGAAGGTGCCATAAAATTATCTCCGGACTCAAACGCCCTTTTTGACTAATACTCCGTCCACAAGACCGTATTTTTTTGCCTCTGCGGCAGACATAAAGAAATCACGTTCAGTATCACTGGTAATCGTTTTCACAGTTTTACCACTGTGCGATGCCAGTAACTCATTCAAACGAACCTTGAGACGCAGAATTTCCTCTGCAGCAATCTGGATATCCGATGCTTTACCTTCAGCTCCACCCCAGGGCTGATGAATCATAATACGGGAGTTAGGTAGAGCAAAGCGCTTACCTTTGGTTCCCGCAGTCAACAGGACTGCGCCCATGCTGGCCGCCTGACCCACGCAGTAAGTGGCAATATCACACTCAATAAACTGCATCGTATCGTAAATGGCCAATCCAGCTGTCACCGATCCACCCGGAGAGTTAACATATATTGAGATATCCTTCTTGGAATCCTGTGATTGCAGGAAAAGCAACTGCGCAATTATCAGATTACTGACATCATCATTAATAGCGGTACCGATAAAAATAATTCGATCCTGTAACAGCCGCGAATAAATATCATACGAACGCTCTCCGCGCCCGGTCTGCTCAACAACCATTGGAATCAACATTGATGACTGCTCCTTTTTAAAATTCATTTTACCTCTCCTGAGAAAACCTCAGAGTGCATTATTTTGCGTCAGCAACAAGCATCTCAATTGTTTTATCAAAGATCACCTGATCATCCAGAACTTTCTGGTTGCCGTTTTCTACAATTCGTTTACGAATCTCAGAAACTGCCATGTTGTACTCCTTGGCCATGCTCTCAATCTTGGCATCCACTTCTTCTTTTGAAGCTGTGATATCCTCCTTGTGGGCAATCTCTCTGATAATATATTTCATCCGTACCTGGCTGGAAGCAGAAACAGTCGCATTTTTCAGGATCTCTTCACGCTGGTTGGCCATCTCCTCCGGTTTCACACCGCGATACTGAGCCTCACGCATCATCTGATCCAGGATGTTATTGACAGCCTCCGACAGCTCTGACTCAGGCACATCAAAGGTAGCCTTCTTCAGCAGATGCTCTGTCACAAGCTGCTTACGGCGGGCAATCTCTTTTTGTTCTGCCGTTTCCAGCATCTTTTTACGAGCATCTTCGCGGAATGCATCCAGAGTATCTACTTTAACCTGCTCACAGAGTTCCGCATCGGTAGGGGTAATACGTTTCCGAACGGACTTAATTTTCAGTTCATAAACAGCCTTTTGGCCTCTAAGAGCCTCAATGGGCATCGTTTTTAAGAATTTAAAATTAACCGTTTCCTCAGAGCCGGCTTTTAAACCAACCATGGCCTTGACAACCTCTGGAACAAACTGCGATTCATCAACCTGCACCCAAAAATCATTCTTTCCTGATATGGGCTCAGCAGCGGGATCAATATCCTTGACCGGCTTATCATCCACAGTTCCCTTATAATCCATGCAAACCAGATCATTCGCTTGAATGATGTAGCCCTCAGGAGCCTCTTCAAATTTTGCAAAGGCGGAACGCATGCGCTCAACATATTCATCGAGCTCCTCTTCCGTAACCGCTGCCTCCTGCGGCTCAACAGCAATTTTCTGGTATTTCGGCAAAGTAAACTCAGGTTCAATGTCCACAACAATTGTAAAAACAATTCCGGTCTCTGGCGAGAAAATCACATTTTTGACATCAAGAAGATTGACTGTCTTGAGCTCAGCTTCTTCCATGGCCTGCTTATAAAGCGTACGGCACAGGCGACTCTCGGTCTCCTTATTAATATCAACCTGGAAATTTTTCTTAATAATCTCTATCGGCGCTTTGCCCTTACGAAAGCCGCTAATGCGTCCTTCATTAATAAACATTTTAAGAACTTTTTTGTACTCACCTTCTGTCTCTTTCGAATCAGCATTAACAATCACGTTAACCTTACAGGCACCAGCACTTTGTGTTTCAACCTTCATTAGAAAATCCTTTCAACTTCTCAACAGGGGAAAATAGCAACTTATAATATCAGGGTTCTGACGAAAATTCACGCCTAATTTTGCAACTCTTTAACCTAAATCCATTAATTACCAGAATATACTACAGCTGGTAGCTTGTAGCGGGTAGCTTGTAATCTGTAGCTCGACCTCTGAACACTGAACACTGGACACTGAACACTGAACACTGGACACTGAACACTGGACACTGGACACTGAACACTGAACACTGGACACTGGACACTGGACACTGGACACTGAACACTGACCTACTACGTCTCTTTAATTCCAACAAGAAATTCCGCATTACTTTGCGTCTTTTTGATTCGTTTAACCATCATTTCCATGGCCTCAACAGGCTGAATACCATTCAATGCCCTGCGCAGAGTCCAAGTTCGACTCAGTTCCTCAGGATAGAGAAGCAGCTCCTCTTTGCGTGTTCCGGATTTATCCATATTGATAGCGGGAAATATACGCTTGTCAACCAGTGAACGGTCCAGACATAACTCCATATTACCCGTTCCTTTGAATTCTTCAAAGATAACATCATCCATACGGCTCCCGGTCTCGACCAGCGCCGTCGCAATAATGGTAAGGCTTCCGCCATGCTCAATATTTCGTGCTGCACCAAAGAATCGTTTCGGCTTATGTAATGCGTTGGCATCCACACCACCGGAGAGTATTTTGCCGGAATTGGGCTGAACCGTATTATAAGCACGGGCCAAGCGCGTAATACTATCGAGCAGAATCACAACATCACGACCATTCTCAACCTGGCGCTTAGCAACCTCAATTACCATCTCCGCCACCTGTACATGCCGCTCAGGTGCCTCATCAAAAGTTGAACTCAGAACCTGCGCCTTCGTATTGCGCTGCATATCCGTGACCTCTTCAGGCCGTTCATCAATCAACAGAATGAAAAGCATAGCATCAGGGTGATTTTCCGAAATTGCATTCGCAACCTTCTGAAGCAGTACGGTTTTACCGGTGCGGGGCGGCGCAACAATCAATCCACGCTGACCAAATCCAATCGGCGTAAAAATATCCATGATACGCATGGAAATTTCTGTTGGCGTTGTCTCCAGCCGAATTCGTCTATCCGGAAAAAGCGGAACCAGATTTTCAAAATGGACGGTACGACGTGCATCATCCATACTTTTATCGTTCACGCTCACCACTTTTGCCAGAGCAAAAAACTTATCCTTATCCTTAGGCTCACGAACAGGCCCTTCCAGAACATCACCTGTTCTCAGCCCGAAACGACGCACCTGCGAAGGTGAAACATAAACGTCTTCAGGACACTGCAGGTAATTACTGCGAGGAGAGCGCAAAAAGCCATATCCATCCGGCAGAATTTCCAGGACACCGCTGGTGATTACAGTTCCGCTTCTGCGAAGATAACTACGGATAATCTCAAAAATAATCTGATGCTTACGCAATGAAGCCAGATCCTCGGGATCAGCATGAGGAAGCATCTCCTGTAACTCTGCAACATCCTTCTTTTGCAGTCCAGCAAGATATAGATCGGGTAAATCCTCAGCAACAGGCGGATTATAAACCTCCAGAATAGGTCCACGCTGATTCAATATTCTTTTGTCGCCCTTGTTTTCCGAATTATCACTCTTCCGGCGGGGTGGCTGCCGTCGTTTCTTATCCGCATCCGGTTTTTTACGATTAACATGCTTGGACTGATTACGCCCTGAATCGGAAGATGGGGAAGAGACACTCTTTTTGGGTCTGACAACACTACGACCCCGACCACCACTCTCATTCGATTTTCGATCTGATGATGACGGTCTGGCAACAGCTCCTGTTGCCGCTCCCGGAATATAGCGTTTCCATTTAACAGGCCCTGCTGAGCTCTCTTTAGAGTTTACAGATGTACCACTCTCACTTTTATTTACATTATTTTTATTGTTTTCTTCTGTACTCATTCGTACCTCATTTTCAGCAGACAGCTAACTCTCTCCGCCTCTTTTTTGAGCGCTTCCGCGCTTCCATTATTTATTACTACAATATCCGAACGTTCTGCTTTTACTCTAACAGGCCATTGCGACTCCAATCGTTTTTCTGCATGCTCCCGAGTGATTCCTCTTTTTTCTACAAGTCTCTCAATCTGCAACTGTTCGTCACTGACAACAGCCACGATACAGTCATAACGACTCTCCCAGCCCAATTCAAAGAGCAGCGGAATTACAACAACAGGAACTCCGCTATGTTCACTCTCAAACCAGAATTTCATACTATCTTCAACCAGAGGATGCACAATAGCGTTTAACTTATTGCGCAAACCCTCATCTCTGAAAATAAGATCGCCAAGTCTTTTTCGGTCCACTGATCCATCAGCAAGAATCACATGTTCTCCAAACTCGCGACGAACAGACTCTACAGCAGCTCCACCAGGAGATTCCAAATCATGAACAATATGATCACAATCAAGAATATCGAATCCTAATTTACTTAAATAAGCGCAAAACAGCGTTTTTCCGCATGCAATTCCGCCTGTTATGACAATTCTGACCATAAACGCATAGTTTATTCTGTGTTATAGAATCTATTGATGACTGCCAGGTTTGCCAGACCTTGAGCGTATTTTGAAATTGAGTTATGCTTTTTTTGAAAGATGAAAATTTCTTCACCTCTATCCAGCACGGCTCTAATTGTGTCGATGTGTCATAAACAAAGAGAAGGATATGAACTTACAGTTAATCTAAAAAATTTAACTTGAGAAAATCTCAATATGAAGTGAGAGAAATAAGCCCGGATCAGGCCTATTTGTAACGTGTTAAATAATGATAGAATATTTTTTGTTAGAATACCAGCGTAAAATGATCTATTTTTTCACCTCCATAAAAAAGCCGCTGTCGATTTACTCAACAGCGACTTACTTAAACTTTTCATTGTTGCCGTTTATACGACTACTTATTCAGCAGCGGCACCGCCGCGGATTTGCTCTGGTGTCGATGCAGGAGCGCCACCCATAAGAGCTGAATCGCTATCACCACTTATTTTAACAACGCGGCCAGCCGGATCAACCAGACGTGCTGTTACAAACACAAGCAGGTTACGTTTATCTGATTGCTCAGAACGACTGCGGAAGAATCTTCCAACAAACGGAAGGTCACCGAGGAACGGTACTTTATCTTCAATGGTTATACGCTGTTCATTAATCAAACCACCCATAACAACAGTTGCACCATTGTAAATGGAGAGCTGTGTGGAAACCGACCGAACCGGGAAGAAAGGCTGCTCCATTGGAAGTTCAGTGTACGTAACGTCAGAATCCGTTACAAGTACATTAAGAATGGGGTCAAATATTGATTTCTCTACAGTTTTAGGAATCTTGGTTCCGTAGTTCTTCCAGACCGGCTCAGAAACAACCTGTGGATTGAGCAGTAGATTAATCATCTGGCCCTCAGCAGAGACCTCAGGCACGACCTGAAGAATCACACCGACTTCACGCATCTCAAAGTTCTGAGGCTCAACAATAGCGAGAGGCTCACCACTGCCGCCACTGGTTGTGCCGCCGCCGATACTTCCTTGTTGCGACATTGTCACCTCAAATTCAGTCGGATAGATATACTCTGTAACAACCTTCATGACGGCTTCCTGGCCGGACTTGGTCACGACCTTAGGAGCGGAGAGGAGGTCCGAATCTGATCGCTGGCTGAGCATGTGTAGAATCATAGAAACATCCGCATTACCCAGGAACGCATTAACCTGCATGAACTGGTCGTTAATGGCGCTTCCCTCCCCGGCAATCGGATTGCCATCAGTGCTGAGATAGCGGTTTCCTGTGCTGAAGTTACTGCCATCAATGGCATCAATTCCTACGTTATGGTTGTTATTAGCAATGTTGCCCATGGTACCAGCCGTTACAGGTTGCATGATCCCATTAATATCTTGATACATTCCCGGTGAAAGCGGACCGACAGACGTATAAGGCGCGTATCCATATTGTTGAAGGCCTGTGACAGGATCAAGGATCGCATCGCCTCCTGCAGTATAAAGAGGAACCTGATTATTACTCTGTTCCCCAAGATTCAGAGCATCGCCGAGGAAACCACCGGCATCAAAGCTGAAATCACTGTTCAGCAACCACTCAAACCCAAGCGAGTTAAGATCATTCTGATTCACCTCAACAAAGCGGGCTTCAATCTCAATCAAACGCGGCGTTACATTCATATCTTCAAGCACCTGCTCAAAGCTAGCCAGCTGCTCTTCTGTATTCTTTACTCGCAGTTTACCGATTGTCGCCATGTAGGAGATTGATGAACCGTCAGGCCAGTTAACCCCCATCTCTTTAAAGAAAGCTTTCCAGTCCTGAGTCTCACCCATATCAGCTGTTTGCATGAAGGTATCTTCGCCCCCACGATCGCTGCTACCCATCTCGCTTGAGGCTGACGTTATGCGGTCCTGGAATGAAGCCACAACATTATAGGAACGTGCGATCAGTTCATCATCAGGATCATTCAGCGGAACAATCATAACGATATTCCCGCGAATACGGAATTTCATTCCTGTAACATCACATACCAGTTTCAATGCATCATAAAGATTGATGAAACGAGCGCTCATGGCCGGAATAACCGGGACACCGGAATTGCCGCCAGAATTATCAGGTACTGCAAATGGATCGTCGGAAACAGCAGCCGCTGCTACAGGAGCACCACTGGCATCCAATTTCAATACGAGGTTGACACCACGTTGTTCAACAGGAATTTCAGGATCATCATAATCACGGCTGGCCTGTTTAAAGAAATCAACTGCATCGATAATGGATGCCGGAGGTCGAAATGTCACCTCAGGAATAACAATATCGCGCAACTTTTTAGCAATAACCTGCTCAGCAGATTTGGAACCACTGATAGAAGCTACCGGAGAGGTTGCTGTCAACTCTCTTTTCCCGTTAGGCAGCTGACTGCTGTCGATAGCATAGCGATCAGGAGTCCAGGTTCTACGCACATCACGTATCATCAATGAACGAGTTGCTTCAAATTCAATGTCGGCAACTTTAGTGCTGCGCTTGGCAATCGTTTCTCGAAAGTTCATTGCATCAACGTTATTCGGGTGATCGCGGAGCACCAGATCACACTCCTCCTGAGCTTTATCATGCTCACCAGTGGTATAGTACTGGCGCGCACGACGCAGACGGCGACGAATCTCAACCTGGTCAGTTTTGTATTCTTTTTCATTAATACGATGAGTAATCTCAGAGACATCAACATCTTTAGCAGCTGGATCAGCTGAAAGCTCATCAATCAAACGCTGCGCTTTAGGATGTCCAAGTTCTTTTGCCTTTGACGCAAGTGGTAATGAACTTTCATAATCCTTACGCTTATAAGACTGCCATGCACCCTGATAATAAGATTCACTTATTCCCGCGCGGGCCTCGGCAATAGCGGTCTCTGTGGCAGGACGTGCTACAATGAAATCCAGTGCCTGTTTATACTGCTCACGTGCCGTTTCAAAATCGCCATTTGAAAAAGCTTTTTTCCCCATTTCAAGAGAGTTCAGACCATGATTATCAAGAGATTGGCGGCGAATCTTCTCAAGAGTCATTAACTCCGAGATAATTGCGGCCTTATCATCATCAACAGAAACAGGTTCTGCAACTGACATCGGTGCTGGCTCAACTGCTGTAACTTTCTCCTCGGCAGCTGCTGGCTCAGATGCTGGTTTCACGGCTTTTTTCTCCGCAACGACAGGTGCCGGTGCGGGTTCAGCCTTTTTCTCCTTAACTACGGGAGCCGGTTTAGGCACAGCTACAACAGCTTCAGGTTTCTTGGCGGGTTTTCCACCTAAGTCCTGCAGTAAAGCCTCAAGATCATCTTGCGCTTTCAACCCAGTTGCTGCACTGCATGCAACAACACTTAACACTAACAAACACTTTATTCTATACATCATACGGAGAAACTCCTGCTTTAGGGAGGAAACAATCTGCTATTTATTCAAAATGAGATATCAATATATCTCTTCTTGAAAAATTAATCAAGCTTAGTAATCTTTTTTTGTTTACCTGTCGATTCGTTTTCCACTATCACGGACGCGGCCTCTTTGTCGATAGAAACTACACGGTATGTTTCTTCGCGTACTTTGATCTTGCCACCTTCGACCGCCGTATACACGGTTTGGTCCAGTGGCAGAACAATTGTCGCTTCAACATCTGTATCTTTTCTGCCTTCATTGATTACCATCGTCACTTCCTTGTTATCAGACTTACGTTTGACAACAACCGTCGAAACTTCTAATTTCTGCAGCACACCGCCCAATTTCTCGTTTTTGCGGTCTACAAACTTTTTTTCGGCTGTAACAGCAATCCAACCGGATTCACCTATGGCCTCACCCTCTTTCATCCAGAATGTTTTGCGCGGCTCAGCTATATTGAATACCATCTGCAGTTTACCATCGGGCATTTTATTCAGGCCACTAAAGACAAAAGGTATCTTTAAACTCTGAACTGACTTAACACGCAGCAGGTTCATCAGGGATGGATGCGATTGAGCATCCTTGATATTAGTCCCTGCCTGAACTTCAAGCAGATTAGAAAACCCATCGTTATCCAAATCGGCTAGAACATCATTGGGATCTGTAGGATTCAACCCCAGCGCAATCTCACGCTTATCGCTGACGCCGTCCCCATCGCTGTCCAACTCAGGGTCATCCTCTTTAGGTAGCGGCTGGACTTTTCCGCAGAAAGGGCATTTTTTACAGGTATAAGGAATAGGTTTCTGACACATCTCTTCAACACAGGTCACCCTGCGCTCAGCGGTCATAAAACCGTGGCCCTGTTTGCTTGGAGGAGTAACCAGAGAAGGCGTTTTAATCATACTCACCGCAGAACCATACTGATCCATAACTATTTTTCCCAGAGGCTTACCGACAGGCTGAAGCTGCTCCAATTCAGTTAGATAGGCATCCTCTGAGCTTTTACGTGCCATTCCTGCATTTGTGAGATAGAAGAGAGATATCACAAGTGCAATCAGTACTATCACGGCAAGAAGCTTGTCGTACTGTCTTAAAAAAGGAAGTTCATTAATTGGTTTCATGGTACTTATTACACTCCCTTAAAAGAATAAACGTCAATAGCCAGAGTAACTCTAACCGGAGGATCAATATCAGGATTGGTTACCATTCTCTGAACATGAGACATTGTTGCAGGGTCTTTTTTCTCAGCACCCTCTTCTGTATTTTTTTTGACACCTGCCTGAAGAGCCGCTAGCTGATCACCGGTTTTAACGAAACTGGCCTCAGCGACAACGACAAACAGATCCATGGAAGCCAGTTTGTTGAGAGCCTCAACAAAAGCGGTGGGTGATGCAATAAATTCAAAGGTGAACCGCTGTTTAGCAAAGTAATCACCCGTGGAGTCAGTTACCTCAGACTTACCAGATTTACTCTGGTCTCTATTGGATCTGCTTCTCCGACTACGGCGATTACCGCTCTTCTTAACCACTTCCTTCTTTTCGGAGCTCTCAAAATGTTCACGTTCGATTGATTCAAGCGATAGGACATTAGCCTCGTAAAGTTCGTTGCAGACCTTTTCAATAATGCGAAGCTGTGTGGTTAAACGGGAAACATGGACAGCCTGAGGCAGACTGTCTGATTCACCCAGGTATTGATCAAACCCAAAATGGAATTTCGGCAAAACCACTTTTCCGTTTTTACTGCCGGGCTGGCGAGAAAGTTTACGCACAGTCGCCTGTAAACTCTGTTTAAAGGCAGTCGGAGTCAACTGCTCCAAAGCCAAATCCCCTTTATGCAGAATATTGGAAACATTAAGCAACCACCCTTCAAGCTCTTTTTGATTGGCCTTAGTGCGCTCTATATTCTCATCACTGGGGAAAACCTTGGCTTTATAGATAGATGTAAGCGAGGAAAACGATGCATTACGTTTATCATTAGCAATTTTTCTAGCTATTGATGCCGAAATCAACAACCAACCGACAAACCCGCATACAGCCATTATAATGACAGAAGTTGCAATCATTATGATTTTGTTACGTTTCATCATTTTCGAGCCCCTCCATCTTCAGAAGCGGTCCCAGATCTTGCCTCTATCGTAAACTCAATCATATACGCACCTATATCTTTAATGCCAGTGATTTTAACCTCTCCAGCACTTCTGCCAAATACAGTCTGCGCTTTAAGACGGTCACGTAACTCTTCAACAGCAGTCGCATTCCGGCCAGCGTCCTCTGCCTTCGCCTCAATCTCTCTTAATTTGTCGATCCAGCCACGTCCGATAATTCTAACACCAGTTGAATTCCCTTCAGAATCCTTGATATGCGATAGTGCAGTGACCCACATGCCCTCATAGATGCTCTGACGAATAGCACTCACTCTTTTGAGCGCAAGAGTACGCGTTATAATCAAATCCTTAATTGCATCCGCTTTCTGTTGAACACCGACTATATCCTTCTCGGCCTTTTTCAGCAATGTCGTCTTTTTTTGGCTCTTCGACAGCTTGGCGGCAACCTGTGAACCTTGAACAACATAGAGATCCGCCATTTTCTTCTCATAGACCGTCCATATCCCAAGACTCATCAACAGTCCTGCTACAGCCAGTCCAAAGAAGGGCATTCTCTTCTTAAATGATTTATGCTTGATAATCTCAGGCGGCATGAGATTGATCTCTATCGGACACTCTAAAGAACGCCTCAACGCCAAACCAACACTCTCCGCCAACATAAATGCATCCAGGCCAACCTGCTCTGAGTCCAGCTTGCGGCTAATACCCACATTCATGAATGGATTCAGATAATCAACCTGAACATTGAGTTTTTGACGGAAGAAATTATCAAGTTGCGGAATCGCAGCCGATCCACCGGTCAAGAACAACCTGACTGGAGCGGAACCGCCCTGCTGGCTTCTATAAAAATTAACGGAACGATTAATCTCAGCATGCAATCTCGTAACCACATTGCGGATTATCTTGGATATGCGTTCCTGTCGCGGATTCTCAGCGGCATACACACCACCCAGAGAAACGTAGCCGATATCACGCTTTAATGCATCGGCCTCTTTAAAAGAAATAGCAAAGCCTTTAGCAATATCCTGCGTAATTGCATTGCCAGCCACAGGAATACAGCGACTGTAAATCTTGTCGTCTTCAATAAAAATCAGATTGGTGGAACGCGCACCGATATCCAGAAGAACTGTGCAACCATCAAGTTCGGAGTAGTTATAGCGCAGGCAGTTATACAATGCCATTGGAGCCACGTCAACAACCTCGGGCTCAATCCCCACCTCAGTCAGATGATCGGTAACCTCGCGAACATTCTCGATCTTGGCAGCCACAATCATGGCACTCTGCTCACCAGTGGAATCATCCCCTATATATTGATGATTCCAGACAATCTCATCCATAGGGAAGGGGACATTCTGTTCTACCTCATATTCAACCAACTGCAACAGCTTATCAGCACCAACTGCAGGTAAGCGAACAAACCGGGGGAAAACCACCTGACCGGATAATGCAACCATCAAAGGAGCCGAACGAATCCCTTTAGCCCTCATAATTGCTTTGATTGCATCTGAAAGCTCAATAGCCGGTTCTCCATCAGGAGATGAACCCACCGATCCCATGCCATAGCGCAGGAGTTCCGGTTGGCGGCCGCTTTTAACCATAAACTCTGCTACGGCTATCTTACTGGAGCCAACATTGAGCGTTAAAATTCGGTCAGAGGAAAACACTATTGCACCACCTCATAATCATCAATATTTATAAGAGCGAAAGGTGTCTTGGAACGATCAACCAATCCCTGACGCCTCTTAAGCTTAGGATTATCAAGAACTTTACTGTTTTTCCACCACTCATCAGGAAGGTTAATGGTGATCTCGGATTTGCTGTCACGAACCTCGCCATTTTTATCAACAATCTCCAACGCCAGCGCAACCGGTTTGCCATAACGCTCAACCTGACTGGGCGCAATAGCCACACAACTCATGTGATCACCCTTGGGAATATCAATATAACGAACCGTGGTTGTATAGTAATTGTAAATCTCGTTACCTTCTTCATCCTCGCCCCTGGTCATCACATGATAATTGAAGGTCAATTCGTCAGTCCACTTGGCTGAGGTTGAATACTTAATTTCAAACAAAGCCCACTCACGTGGTTTGCGGGTGACTTTCGGCATTGTGTTCTGAACATTATAATCAAACTCAGGAGTTCGAATTACTGAGGTCTTGTTCGGAGGAGGCATCCGCTCAATTTCGATGCGGTCGGGACTATTTCTCTTAGATGCATTAAGCTTGCTCAAACGTCTTGATTGACCGTAAAGCTCTCCTCCAATAAAAAAGAGGGAAACTGCCGCACATAATAGCACATGATGATACTTACAATAGCTTTGCTTCATATTATGGACTCCTATCATCTAAATGACATACAACACATAAAAGTTTGGCATTTAGTATGAATAATTTAATGCTGATTGGAGGATAATGCAATAACGAATATTAAAAAGTTAACATTTGTCTGAAAAAAACCTGAAAAATAACCCAAAACTTCAGATTTTCTAACTACTATCATTCATTTCTAGTTTTTTGTGTACGTTTTTTGTCTCTCACAGAGTAATATCTTTATTGGTTTTCTCTCCGTGTTCTCTGTGACTCTGTGAGAAATAATTCTTGGAGCAGTAATATCCTGTTAATCCTGCCGTGCCACGGCGTAGCCTTTGGCGTAGACGGGTCAGAAAATTGGTTGCGGCTATGCTGAGCTACGTTCTCCGTGGTTGAAAAAAAAATTATCTCCCGAATTTTCGTTCCAGCTCTCTATAAGATGTAAAAATCATGGTTGGTTTGCCCCTTGGACAGGTGTATGGCATTCGTGTGGCAGCCAACTTTTTAACCAGTTTTGCCGCATCGTCATCGGCATATTTCAACTGCCGCTTAGAACCGGTTCGACAAATTGAACGTGCAATCAGCTCCTCCATCCATTTTTCAGAGCCCCGACGCTTTCCGGCATGCTCAATATCATGCACTATATTAAGAAGAAGCTCACGACAGGAAACCTCGCCCAGAACCCCCGGAAGGGACTCCACCATAAAGTGGTCATCGCCAAAATCCACAACCTTAAAGCCCATTGCATCTATAACACTCAGGTTGCTACGCAGGCGATCAGCATCAGCAGGAGTGAGCTTGACCGACTCAGGAATCAAAAGCGCCTGTGAAATCACCGGCTGATCAACATTGTGCGCGAGCAGTTTCTCATAAAGAACACGCTCAATCGCCGCCTTCGGATCAACCGTAACGTAGCCGGCATCAGTTTCCAACAATATATAACGATCTTTCAGGTGGCCAGCCACTCGACACCACTTCCAGGGAGAGCTCTCTTCCGACATATCCACCAACCCGCTCTCCACATCAACCGGAGCAACAGGAACAGCAGGCATCACATCCATCGAAGAACTCTGAGTCTGAACAGGATAACGCTCTTCCGCAACAGGAGTTCCGCCCACAGAATCAACGCTTTTCACCTCAACAACAGGCATAGAGGCGCTTTTCATACTCAATGCATCTTTCAAAGCACTGATAATCGCCTCGCGTACATCCGTCGAGCGATTAAAACGCACCTCTCGCTTGGCCGGGTGCACATTCACATCCACCTTGCCCGGATCTGTATCAATAAACAAAATCAGGGCCGGGCGACTCTCACCGTCTTTCATGGCATATGCCTGCTTGACCGCATATCCAATAATCGCCGCACTGGCAGGCCGCTTATTTACAAAGATATACTGCTGCTGCCTCTCGCGTCCATCCTGCCTCGGAATTCCTGCAAAGCCATGGACATGAACCCCCAACATCTCCTTATCCACCCGTCGCAGCTTCTCAAAAAACTCTGCTCCGAACAACTCACAGATGCGTTCATCCAGGCCAGCCTCAGGCGGCAACCGATACTGCTCACGGCCATCACACGACAAACTGAACCCAGTCTCCGGATGCGCCAATGCATTCAAAACAAAAACATTCTTGATGTGAATCTGCTCGGTTTGATAGGCCCTCAGAAATTTACGCCGCGCAGGAACGTTAAAAAAGAGATCGCGCACCTCAATCGCAGTGCCCACCGGCACCCCTGCAGCACGCACATCCTGCAAAGTACCCCCCAGAATAGAGATCTCTGTCCCGACATCGCTAGCCCGTATCCGGGTTTTGAGCTTAAAGCGACTCACTGATGCAATTGAAGGAACAGCCTCCCCCCGAAATCCCAGAGTGGAAATCTTCTCTATATCATCCACATCCTGAATCTTACTGGTCGCCTGACGCTCAATGCTCATCAAGGCATCATTACGATCCATCCCACAGCCGTTATCGCGGATCTCGATCAGCTTGCGTCCACCCGCTGTGATGTTCACATCAATTCGCGTGGCACCTGCATCCAAAGAGTTTTCAACCAGCTCCTTCACCACCGATGCCGGACGCTCCACCACCTCACCAGCCGCCACCTTATTGGCAACATGCGCCGACAACAGCCTTATATGTCCGTCTCTCGCCATAACCACGAATCATGCCCGCTCACACCGTTTTGGTCAAGTCAAAACAAGCGGAAGAATGCAAGTGGCAAGTAAGCATAATTGCATACAGCGCTGCCATCAAGCTATACTTCCCATCAATCCCATTCTTCCCATCTCCCATACATCCTATACCTCCCATTCCATCTCACATCAATCCCATCTACCCTCAGCGGCAAAGCCTTGCTTTGCCGCTATCTCCCTACGCTAACGTAGTCAAACCCTAGAGAACACATCTCATCCTGATCATAGACATTGCGTCCATCAACAATGCTGGGACTCTTCATCAAACGCTTCATCTCCTCCTTGTCCAGCCCTCTAAACACATCCCACTCTGTCATAAGAACAAGACAGTCCGCATCCACAAGCGCATCCAGGGGTTTCCGCACATACTCAATATCAACCCCTGCTTTGCGACAATTACTCTCTGCAACAGGGTCAAATCCGGCAATCACTGCCCCCCGCTTTTGCATCTCACCAATCATCTGAAGCGCAGGAGCATCGCGGATATCATCGGTTTTGGGCTTAAAGGCCAACCCCCAGACCGCTATTTTCTTTCCGGCCAAATTACCGACCAACCGCTTCACCTTCGGCATCAACGAGAGTTTCTGATCCTGATTCACCGATTCAACAGCATTCAGTATCCGAGCCTGACACCCAGCCTCTTTCAGGCTATGAATCAAAGCCTGCACATCTTTCGGGAAACAGCTGCCTCCATATCCCACACCGGCCTGCAGAAAGCGGGAGCCGATTCTCTTATCCAAACCCATCCCTAGCGCCACTTTCTTGATATCTGCGCCAACCGCCTCCGCCAGATGCGAGAGCTCATTCATGAAGCTGATCCGGGTGGCCAGCATTGCATTGGCCGCATATTTAATCAGCTCAGCACTCTTGATATCAGTAAAGACCATGGGATGGTCGACTCGAACCAGCGGCTGATAGAGCTTCTGCATTATCTCCCTGGCCCGATCAGAGTCCGTTCCCACCACAACGCGATCCGGCACCATAAAATCCTTAATTGCCGCCCCCTCCTTCAAAAACTCGGGGTTCGAGACAACATCCACCTCAATGTACGCAGGCTGGTTCTCCTTAATAATCACCTTCACCATTTCGGCTGTTCCCACCGGAACGGTGCTCTTATCAACCACCACCTTATAGCTCTGCATATGCGTACCAATATCTGCGGCAACCGCTCTTACATAACGCAGATCGGCCTCATAGTTCTCTCCCATCGGAGTGCCCACCGCAATAAATATGATATCCGCAAATTGAATAGCCTTACTCTTATCCGTTGTAAACTGAAGACGGCCCTCCTTTTGATTGCGAACGATCAATTCATCCAGCCCCGGCTCATATATCGGAACAACGCCCTTTTTCAATGCCTCAATCTTCTCTACATCAATATCCAAACAAATCACATCATTCCCAAGCTCCGAGAAACAAGTTCCCGCAACCAGACCAACATACCCAGAACCAATAACCGTAATCTTCATATTTTTACCTGCTCTAACAAATCATAAACTCTTTAACATACTCAAAGCTTAAATTCTAACTGCGCCACGCAAAAATGGCACGAAGAAAATGCTCATAAATTTTTCCTCCATTTCTTCACTTGCCATATATATTGCACCTGAAGTATTGCTATATTGTGAGAAATAGACAAATAACCTCGGTCTCCCTGTCGGAACTCTTGTGAATTGCACAGGCCGGATTGCAACTCTAAATGCGACAAAATTCATTATGCTTGACAGCCGCTCAACTCTCCCTCGAATACATCCTTCGCGGTTGTGTAGTCCACGATCCGGCGCGGATAATTATTTATCCACTCTTCAATTTGCCTTATCTCCTTGTTCGTATACTTGCCGATATCCGCTCCTTTTGGAATGAACTTTCTAACCATTCCGTTGAAGTTCTCGT
>JAQIBS010000023.1 GCA_027858965.1 Kiritimatiellia bacterium | reverse complement strand
CCTGCGACGACACTGAAATTAGATCAAGGCGTGCAGTGTAATGTCTCGAATACTATTTATATTGGTTCCTCTAATGGGGCGACCGGCGAATTAGTAAATGTCAACGGAGTACTCCGTAGCGCTGGATCGGGCACCTCCCTCTATGTGGGCCAAAATGGATATGGTGTTATGACGCTCAATGGAGGCTCTACTCATATTGCCGCTGCGACCTTCATTGGTGCGGGTAGTACATCTGTCAGTCATCTGACGGTGACAGGCGGTTCCAATACGTTCGGTGACGTATCACAGGAAGTGACGTTCACTGTTGGCCTTTACGGGAAAGGTTCCCTGTTGGCGGTTGGCGGCACGAATACTGTGGGAGGTTCGGGGGTGCTAGGGGCTGAAGCGGGAGGTGCGTGTGAAATGACCTTGACAAACGGTCTCTGGACTATCGGGCGGTTTCTGTATATCGGACGGAGTGGCTCAGGCACTTTGAACATAAATGGGGGCGAGATGCGCTTTGTGAATGCAAGCGATCCGTTACTGGTGGTTGCCCGTTACTCAGGCTCGACGGGGACAGTTAATGTATCGGAGGGAGTACTGGATGTGAATGGACGCATATGGTTGGGGAGCGATGTAAGCACTCTGGGACGGCTTACGCTTTCCGGGAACGGCATGCTGAGAGTCAAAACCATCATGGAGTATAACTCGGATGCGACTAGCCAGGTGCTTTTCGATGGTGGAACCCTGAAAGCGGTAGCTACGGGTACGCTGATCGAATTGCTGGATGATGTGCGCCTAACGGCGAACGGCATGGTGGTGGATACAGATGGATGCACAGTCAGCGTGGTGCCGATGTTGCAAAATGCGGAGGGTGAGGCCGGCGGCATCACCAAAAAGGGCAAGGGTACGTTGACGCTGACAGGTACGCGTGCAGCAACCGGTCCGGTATCAGTACTGGACGGTACTCTGGCTGTGAACGAGAATGTGAAGGTGTATGCAGGTATATCCCGCATAGACGGGGTGCTGTCGCTGACATCGGATAAACGGTTGATTGTTGAGGCGGGTGCGGCACTTGCTGGCACGGGTAGCGTGGCAAGGGTGACATTGGCGGATAATGCTGTATTAGCGCGGAGCAAGACAGACAATGCGATTGCGCCGTTGAATATCAGCGATTGCGTGGCGAATGGCCATCTGACGGTGGCTCTGTCCGGATACGCGCTGAACGACTTGTTGGCATCTTTACCGCTTCTGAAGGTTTCAACTTCTGCTTTTGTCAAACCAGCATCGATGAGCGTTACCCTGGATGGTGAGTCGGTTCCGTCTATCATCTTGAGATATACAGAGATCGGCGACGCAACCATATTGAACGCGAAATATAACAGCGGAACGCTGATTATAGTGCACTAACGCTGTCCCTCTGAACGGGACCGCAACCAAGCGAGAAAAAATGATATGAGATTTTTATTTTTGAGTATTATGTTAAGCACGGCGTTTCAAATCACAGCCGGAACGATCCTTTACCGGGAGGATTTCAGCCATTTTAAAAGTAACTCGAAATGTTTGCGCGTTGTCGAATCCGGGCATCCTGATTTTTCACACGCGCTTGAACTGCGTAGCATAAAGAAAAAAGATGGGAAAATACATCAGGGAAGTTGGCACCTCCCGCTTGGAAAGACGGATAAGATCTCTCAAAGCAGTGTCATGGAAATTCGTTTCTGGATGAAAGCCGCCACCGAGTCAGCCCGCTACAGTCTTTTGGTAAATGGCAGCAGCCATAAAGCGCTTACCATCATTCAGAACAACGGTTATTTCCAAGTGGCTAAAAGCTCAGGTTGGGGTTGGGAAAGAGCCGCGCAAATTAAAATAGGTCAATGGCATCAAATTCTTTATCGCATTGATTTTCCGCGCGGGGTCTTTGATGTGTTCATCGATGACATGGCTAAGGCTTGCGTGCAAAACATGCCTTTTCGCGAACCTCAAGTCTTATTTGCGGATCGAATTTGGACGCTCGGCAGCCCTAGCGCGGAGTCGCAAACCCTCTTTGGCCCAATTTCGGTCAGCCTCTTTTTCCCGAAAGAATTTCCCCCTGAATCGTTCAATAAAAGTCCGTATTATCTGAAGGGTGTCGGATGGAGTGCACATGTTCCCTCTCCGGATGATTTTGCACGAAGTATTCCTCTTGTTTTGGGTACCTCTGCGGGGGAGGTCAAAGAGGCCGCCCGTCTGTGTATGTTGCGGGATCAAACGAATTTTTATTGTCTGTTCCAGTTTGATGCCCGGGATATGGCTAAGCGGGTCAACGAAGTCAGTGCAAGAGACGGAGGAGTTTGTGTTGACGATTGCTTTGAATTGTTTATCTCTCCCAACTTGCATCAGGACACCTACTACCACCTGGCCGGGAATTCTTCCGGTGCCCTGTATGACTCCAAACATCAGGCAGGATGCCACGACGATGCGTGGGAGTGTAACTGGCAAAGCCAAATCACTAAAGATGAGCACGGCTGGAACGCGCTTGTCACCATTCCCTTTGCAGATCTGGGGGGCGGTATCCCCGAGAATGCGCTTTGGAATTTTAATGCCGGAAGAAGAAATCCGCATACACAGGAAGTCCTTTCCTGGAAAATCCCTGAACGCTTCGGGAAGCTTTATTTTTCCGCTGTGAATGATCTGCGCCCTCTCCACCAGAGGATCGCGGCCCTAATGGAGCAGTTCTATGATCTTCCCGACCGTTTTAAAGCTCTGTACGGTAAGTTGGAGGGGAAGCTGCCTTTTGAGCACCCCATCTTGCTGGAAACGCAACAACTGATCAGGGAAAGACTCAAGGATCTCCTGCAAGTCCGGGACACGGCGGCCTGGGCGCAAGCCTTTGTCCGTATTGATGACGATCTTCAGAAACTCAAAGATGATATAGAAGCGTTACAGCAGAAATCTGTTCAAATGGCCAATCTTTTTAAATCAGGGTTGGATGGCCAACGCCCTGACTATGCGGCTTGCGTCGAATCTTCCATGACCAAAATTATGGACTCTTATTGCGGCAGTTCCGCGACCAATGCTTTTCTGCTGCTTTCGGGCAACGAATATGGCAGCTTTCAGGTCGCGATCCTCTCCTGTCCGGGTAATGATCTCCAAGGGGTTGAAATCTCTATCTCTCCGCTGATGAATTCATCCGGTGAAGTGTTGGAACAGGCTCGGCAGCAAGCTTTCCTTGTTGAATCGGTACGCACCGCATTCTCCAACAAAAAGCCTGTCAATTACCCGGATGTGTTGAAACCGGGGTGCGAATTCCGATTTAAAAACCGTGTGCTTGTGCCACTGTGGTTTGATTTCTATCTTCCGCCCGATACTCCAGCCGGCATGTATCAGACTCAAATAAACATCCACCCGGAAAACTGTGATGCATGTATGATTCCCGTCACGATCAAGGCCACCGGGCTTAAGCTGCCTCTGCACGCCTCCCTTGATACAGCTTTCTGTTTTTCCAAATCTTGGGTTGAAGAATTTTATGGACACAACACCCCGCCGGAAAAAATGAAGGGGTACTGCAAATTCATCTTGGAACACCGCCTTGAGCCAATGAACCTCTGGAGCGGTAGTGATGTTGATATCGGAGCCGAGTATCTCGATTATAGTGTCCAATATGGAAAATCCATGCTCTTTCTTCCGATCAGTAATCTCAGTAGAAAGCAGGCTAGATATCAGGAGCTGCTTAAAAAGTATCAAGGGAAACTGCGGCCTGTTTTTTTCGGACACGATGAGGTGCTGATGCAGAATTCCCCTGAGAAGTTGGAGACCATGAAAAAAGATTTCAGCATCGCAAAAGAACTCTTTCCGAATGTGCCTCGTCTCAATACCGCCCACATCGATCAACGCCTTTTCGGCTACGTTGATATCTGGTGTCCGCTTTTCGGAAGTTTTAACGTTGCCGACAGCGCCGAACGGATCAAGCTTGGCGAAAAGGTCTGGTGGTATCCGACTGATTATCCCCCTGCCCCCTATGCGAACTTTAACCTTGATTCCGCTGGCATCGCCCCCAGGATTATTCCTTGGATGAACTGGAAACTGAATATTTCCGGGCTTCTTTACTGGGGACTGAATCGCGAGTGGCTTACGAATACGCCGAAAGAAGTTGGCCGAATCACTCCGGAATTTATTAAACAGCGGTCGCTCGACTGGATGACTCCGGCAGTGACCAATAAAATGGTCGCACGAGAAAGCCGCTGGCCGGAATTGCCCTGGCTGCCATATTTTCGGAGCGTTAATGATGGCAAATCGGTCAGTGCCACCAATGGTGGCGGCAATTTAATTTATCCGGGACCGGAGTGGGAACCGTGGCCTTCCACTCGCCTGAAAAATCTCCGGGACGGCATGCAGGATTATGAATATTTCGTTATGTTAAAAAATAACGTTAAAGCGCTCAGGCTCAGAGATCCCAATCACCCGGCGCTTGTTGCCGCTGAAAAAGTCTTGCTGATTGCGGATGATGTGGTTGGCTCTAAAACCAGCTATACGAAAAAACCCGAACGACTGCTGGCATTTCGTCGAGAGCTGATCAAGCTGGTGAAAGAAACTGAATAATAAAAAGCTTTAATTGAAGATATTGTAATATTAATGTAAGATAAAAATCAATTGGTGGTAAATATTATAATTTAAAAAAAGGTGCATAAGATGTCTTATTATTTGGGGATTGATAGCAGTACGCAGAGTCTTAAAGGACTTGTAATTGATTGTGATGCGGGGAAGATTGCAGCACAGGCATCTGTTAATTTCACAAAAGACCTGCCGCAGTTTAACTGTGTGGATGGTGTTCTGTCGAACGATGATCCGCTGGTCAAGCACTCCGACCCTCTGATGTGGGTGGCGGCTTTGGATTTGATGCTGGAACGCCTGCAGGACTCCGGGTTTGACTTGGGGGCAATAGCTGCCATCGGAGGTGATGGTCAGCAGCATGGTTCGGTCTATCTGAACAACAGCTTTGAAGAGGTGTTGACTTCGCTGGAACCATCAAGATCGCTGGCGGAGCAGCTGAAATCAGCGTTGTCCCGATCAACCTCTCCCATCTGGATGGACAGCTCGACCTCAGAGGAGTGCCGTGAGCTGGATGCAAAATTTGGCAGAAGGTTACAGGCTGATACCGGATCTCCAGCCATTGAACGTTTTACAGGGTCGCAGATTCGCAAGTTTTACAAGCAGGAACCGGATCTCTACGAGCAGACAGCGCGCATCCATCTTGTCAGCTCATTCCTTTGCTCGGTATTGACAGGGCAGGATGCGCCGATAGATTTCGGTGACGGTGCCGGCATGAACCTTCTGAATCTGCGCACCATGGGTTGGGACTCTGAGATTGCCGAGTTTACCGCTCCCGGATTGGCTGGCAAGCTGCCAATGGTTGGTAAGGGGATGGCTGGTGGTGTGAGCCCTTATTTCGAAAAGTATGGTTTGAAGGCCGGGACTCCGGTTGCGGTCTGGACCGGTGACAACCCTGCCAGTCTCGTGGGTACAGGGGCTTGGCGCAGCGGTGTGGCGGTTGTCAGTCTGGGAACCAGCGATACCTTTTTTGCTGCATTAGATCAGTTCAGTACAGATCCTGATGGATATGGGCATGTCTTTGGTAATCCAGCCGGTGGTTTTATGAGTCTGGCCTGTTTTAAGAATGGATCACTGGCAAGGGATAAGGTACGGCAGATCGCCGGAGCTGACTGGGGCTTCTTTGACAATGAAGCTTTTGAGCAGAGCCCAGTCGGTAATGCCGGTCAGTTGGCCCTGCCCTGGTTTGAGGCTGAGATCACTCCACCGGTTCTTCGGCCGGGGGTTCGGGCCAACTTTGACTTCAAATCCGCTGAGCCTGCGGTTCAGGTGCGTGCTGCTGTTGAGGCGCAGGCGTTGGCGTTGTGCAGTCATTCGCTTTGGATTGGCAGTTTCGATACAATCCGTGTGACAGGCGGTGCCTCAAAGAGTCCCGGTATTCGGCAGACTCTGGCCAATGTTTTTCAGGCAAGGGTTGAGAGTATTGCCGTGGAGGATTCCGCAGCACTTGGCGGAGCGATGATTGCTGCTCACTGCGATGGTGTTTCGCTGGAAAAGATGACAGAGCAGTTCACCCCGGTGGGGGAGCTCTGTGAACCAGATGCTGATTGTGCTGAACTTTACCGGAATCTTCTGCCGCTTATTAAGGATCTTGAGGGCTCAGATCCAATTGATTAAAGGGTTGAGGTGCGAAATTTACTTTAATCCACTTTACTTCTCGTAAGAGAATACTCAATGGAAGTGAAATACGCCCGGATTAATGTTATTAGGTTGATGAGGTTGTAATTATTTTGCTATATTTATGCTAACAAGTGAGTTGTAAATATTGGTTTAGTTAGAAAACAACAAAAAAGAAAGGTCGTCTGGTATGAATAAAAAAATCTCAGCACTGATTTTAATGTCAGTTATATCAATCAGTATTGTTAGTAGCGTAAAAGCTCAGGATGATAATGCCGGTTATTCGCCATTTATGTTGAGCATTGTTGACCCTATTCAGGTTCCACCATCCGACTTTTATGTGGGTGGATTAAAACTTAATCTTCTATATGGGCGTTGTCATGACTTTACCGGGCTGGATATCGGTCTTTTCAGCTATTGTACGGGTAATGCCGAGGGTGCACTTCACATTGGTGGTGTGACTGCGATTGGTGGTAATGGTCAAGGATTGATGATCAATCTTTTGGCGAACACCGTGACGGGTGAGTACGGTGGGTTACAAATTGGATTTTTGAACAATGCTTCTCATATAGATGGACTTCAGATTGGAGTTATTAATATAGCTAACACCGCTTATGGATTACAGATAGGTGTTGTTAATGTTATTAAAAATAACGATCTGCCGTTTTTCCCCATTATTAACGGTTATTTTTAAGCTAATGCAACGAATCCGCAACTTTAACAAACGGTGAGCAATATTCGAAATCGTTATTTGCTTATTTGGTTGTTGTGTTAGATATTGCTGTGTTAGAAAAACTTTATTTTTTATGATTAATTAAGGAGAAAATAATGAAAATACTAAGTATAAATAAGTTCTTCGCTGTAGCTTTCTTAAGTTGCATAACAGCTTTTACTGCACTTTCTCAGCAGGTTGTTTCCGAGAACAGCAAGCTTGATCCTAATGCAAGTGCTGAGCTGGCGGCGTTTAAGAAAAGGGTGCAGGCCGCTAATCCCGGTATGGAGGTGGTCTCAGTGGAGGCCGATGTGGTGAAACGCGCTGTTCTGGCCCCGATACCGCAACCGGCTGCTAATCCCAAGGTAGCGATCTTTGTCAGGAATCAGACCCGCGTGCCGGGAATGGATGATGAAGTTGATGGCATTCGTGATCGCATAGGTGCTGAATTGGCAGGCTCCGGTATGATTATTATGGATCAGGCTGAGATTGTAAATGGTTTTAACCGCTATAAGGTGACGACTGCAGAGGAACGTGCCGGTCTTGTGGCTGGTGTCTTTTCCGGTGGCTCAACCGTGCGGGTGGCTCAGATGCTGGGTTGCGAATATATTATGCTGGTGAAAATTGTCAGGGCTAGCAGCACCAAAAGAAAAGCAGGTGGTAGACCCGTGACAATATTTACGCTAAATATGTCGACCAAGGTCAATGAGGCTGTACAGGGATCTTCGGTTTACGGTTCCAACTGGTCTCGCAAAGTTCCCGTTCCCGGTGAGTTTGCCGTGGCGGATGAAGCGCTTAACTACTATAGCGATCTGGTTGATCAGTGGTCTGTTGAGACCGGTGAGGAGATCTCGACTAAAGCACCTACCTGGCGCAGAGTGAATGCAGCTCCTGCAAATCTGGTGAATTTTTCTGTTTCCACAACAATTGACAAGCTGATTGAAGGACTGGAGAGTGGCGTGCGTGCTCCAAATGAACTTCTTGATGAGATGCGTCGGGTTGTTGGTGGTGTTACTGTTGAACTGGATGGCGCTGCTTTGGGGTCATCGCCTGGAACATTCCAGGCCTCTCTTGGGTTGCATCAGTTGCGCGTGACACGGCAGTGGATGACTCCCTGGCAGAAAACCGTTAATATTCAGGAGGGCGTTGCATTCAACATTGGCCTGGAGCTCTCAGATGCTGGAATTATCCGTTATCAGTCGATGGAGGGCTTCCGTTCGCTAGTGGCATTCTCCTATGCGGAGGCGGTAATGCGCAAGGGTGTTAAGGTTAATTTTGATACAGCTGCTTGGCGTGATGTTTCTGTTGGTGATAAAAAAGCCGGAGATGTTAATGTGGGCGTTGGAACGACTGTCGTAAGATAAGCTGACGTAACCGTACTGCTAATTAGACTTGTTCCTCCGTAGTCCCGCTTGCGGGACTTAGGAGGATGTTGAATGTTGGACATTGGGCATTGAATATTGAACGTTCGTGTTGGTTGCGGCTCTGTTGCGTTAGTTGAATTTTGTTGTGATTAAAATTAGGCGGAATGATTCACCGCGCAATCGGATTAAGAAATATGAAGTTTGGAAAATTAACTTGTAGTCTGTTGTTTGTCATCGCGGGCACTTCGCTGCTGTTCCTGACAGGTTGTGTCTCCGGTAACAAAGGTGCTGATTCCGCGATTGCGAGTATGCGCGTTAATAACGATGCGAAGGCTCTTGAATGGGCCGAGGATATGAAAGACAGCATCTACAGCAAGACACTTGGTTATGTTGAGACTGGTCGGGTGCGTATGCTCTCCGGTGATTTTAAAGGCAGTTCCACCAATTTCTCTGTCGCCATTGAGGAAATGATTGATCAGACCGATGAGGGCCCGGTTATAAAAGTCGGGGATGTTGGTGCCAATATTATGGCGGGAACTGTAACGGATGATCGGACTCGTCCCTATAGACTGCCGGCATATGAGTTTATTCAGGCACTTAATTACCAGATGATGAACTATATATTCTTAGGTGATACCGTTGCAGCCGGAGTGGAGGCCCGCCGGGCTGTTTATGCTCAGGATGCCATTACGGAAAAATATGGCAGTGACCTGAAAAAGAAAGAAGATAAAGCGCTAGAGAAAGCGGAAGAGGCTGACGCTGAAAAGAATGCGGCCACGGAGAAAGACGAATCTGCCTCTATGGCAGCTGTTGATAAAAAAATGGTTAATATGGGGCCGGTCCTTGAAAAATCCCGGAACTCCTATGAAAATGGTTTGGTGTGGTATCTTTGCGGTGCCCTTTTTGAAGAGCAGGGCGATAAAAGCAATGCTTCGCTCTCCTATCGTAAGGCGAATGAGTTAAGCCCGAACAACCCATATATACGCAAAGACTTTTTACGGATGCTTCGCACTCAGGATCAAGTGGCTTACCGCTCTCTGGTTCAGCAATATAAACTGAAAGAGAGTGATCTTGTGAGAGCTCCCGCTGAGGTGATAATCGTGTTTGAGGAGACATTTGTTCCTCAACGCAAGTCGGTTAAGGTCCCGTTGCCGGTGGGAGGTACCATTACCTCTGCGGATTTCCCCATTTACGAGTCGGATCTTTATCGCCCCATTAATTTTGAGGTTGGCGTAGGCTGCGACACTTTGGGTGTTAGTTCCGAGGCTGTTAATATTCAGGCGCTGGCCTATCATGATCTGAAGGAGAAAATTCCTGGTATTGTTATTCGTAATGTAACCCGCATCGGTACGCGGATAGCTGCTCAGCAGGTTGCTAATAACATCAACGGTTATGCCCAGGTTGGAGTACTGCTGTTTAATGGTATCTCCACACTGGTGAACAAGGCGGATACCCGGGCTTGGTATACCCTTCCTTCTCTCTCCTATCTGACCTGTCATCCTGTTGAAATCGGTAAACAGACGCTTTATATCAAGAATCCAGCCACAGGATATAAGATTGAGATTCCGATTGAGATGAAATCCGGTGAGAGAAGGTTGATTTGGATTGCTGATATCGAGGGATGTTCACGGATAGGTACTGCATCTCTGAATGGGAAAGGTGCTCCTCCTACGTTTAAGGTTGGCGACAGTCTTTTAACTGGACCGCGTTCGCTGTATCTGGCTCGCTAAAATTTTAACGCTATGCGCTTTGCGCTATGCTTTTACAACAGTAAAAAGAAAGAGGTAATTATGAAAATTGGAATCCAAGGTCTGTTTTCTGCAGCGTTGGCGCTTAGTCTTGTTGCACTGACCGGATGTGTTGACACAGCCGGAACAACAGTAAATGTTGATCATGTAGACGGTGTTTCTGAGGTGCTGGAGGATAGTGTAAGACTTCGCAGACAGATGGGGGTCGAGGTTAACTCATTGAATTATGATACGGTTAATGGCATGAAAAGAGTGCATATAACACTTGCTAATAAAAAGCATAAGCGTATCAAACTGCACTATCGGATATCTTGGTTCAATGAGAACGGCATGGAAGTTGATCCGGACACCAAACCTTATCGTTCTTTGATTATTGAAGGAAAAGATAAGGTTACTGTCACAGGAGTTGCTAATTCGCTTCAGGCAGTCAGATCTAAGTTAAGAGTGCGTGCTGCGAAAGAAGCGATGTAAGAGTGTCGCGTTTCACACTCGAACGTCCAACATCCAAAATCGAACGTTCAACGCCGATCTTTAAACTTCGTGTATCCGCTGTCGCCAAAGCTAAGGTGGGTAAAATCGAATGAGTTAAGGTTCATTAGTGTTAAGTTTTTCGGTTTTAGATGTAGGACGTACCTCTCGAAGAGGGCGCGTATTTCAATAGCGTTGAAAATTATGTATTTATGATAGATTTAATAAAATAATTTACTAATCAAACTAAGGAGAAAAATTATGAAAAAAAGTATAATTGCATTTCCCGCATTGGCTCTGACCGCGGTCTTCCTGACTGGGTGCGCTTCAATGCCGACTGTTAGCGAGACCCCGCTTGACCGCAATCCAATTACCTCAAAAATGGAAGCTCAGGATGTGCGCCGCACAGTTGAGAAGATGGCGGAATCGCTTATCAGCGCACCGGGTGTTAAAGAGATGACCGGAGGAAAGAGACCGGTGCTTGATATTGAACCTCTTCAGAATCGCACCATGCAGCATATTGATATGGTCAGCGTTACTGACTCTCTACGTATGCAGCTTCTGCGTTCCGGTCTCTTCCGTTTTGTTGACAAGTCAACAGCCGGTACTGATATTGAGTTTATGGATGCACAGGCCAACCTTGGTCTGACTGACAGCAAAAAAGCGGTCCGTGCCGGACAGCAGAGTGCTGCTCAGATGTATCTGACCGGAGCTTTGACTGAGATCAAAAATACAGTCGGACGCACAACCGATCAGTACTACAAGTTCTCAATGATCCTCAAAGATCTCAGAACCGGTGAGCTGGTCTGGGCCGATGAGCAGGAGATCCGCAAACAGAGCGTTAAGAGTCGCTTCTAACTTAAAAAGCTGCGATGTAGGTCCGGTTTTCAGCCGGACTGCCCGATGGAATTGGGACCTACGACAGAAAACGCGCGTTGCGTGTTTGAAATATGCCAAAGCAGGTATCCTGCTTTGGCATTGTTGTTTTCCACGGGTTTTACCCGGTTATTTTTGTTTCACCCGCTGCACGGGCTGAGAATTGCACCCGCTTAGGTTAACGCGTATGCGCAACGCGGGAGGGCGCGTTTGCACAGAACTAAAGCATAAATCTTTCGCAAACATGATAGGATTTAAGAAGAGAGGTACTAATCACACTGAGTGTGTATGAAAGATAATTTTTAATAAGTATATGCTGGACAATCTAATGTTTAAATAATAATATTTATATTAATTAATAGTTATATGGATTGCTATTTGGTGTTGCAGTACCTGTTGATAATACAAACTGAGAGAAAGGACAGAAAAATAATGAAAAAATTTGTAGGATTAATAGCGGTGGCTATGGTGTGCCTGCTTGAGAGTGGTTGTGGGACTCCTATGCGGGGGTCTCCAAGTCTAACTTTGCTTTCGCATGATTTGACGGCTAGGTCACCTGAGATTAAGGTCATTGGGGGACAGGTTGAAGAGTCGGATACGATGAATTGGTTTGCTATATTCTTCATGACAGGTGAATTTATACCGAGTCATGAGGCAGTGTTGCAGCGAGTGCTTGAAAAGAATAAGGCTGATTTGCTTGTTGATTCGGAAATGGAAATTTCATCCTACGGGATACCCTATGTCTACATGCAGATGAATACAACAGTGCGGGGGCGGCCAGCCGTATTTGTGAAAGGTGGTGAAAAATGAAGTATATTTCACTCTTTATGCTTAGTGTTATTCTGCTTTCGGCTGGATGTGCGACACAGGTTTTTAACAGACCTATGACGGTTTCGACAAGTTCGACTGTTAATGAACACTTTGTGCCCATCAAACGTGTTTCGGTGAAAAAGACAAATTACATGATTATTCTTTTTCCGTTTGTCAGAGACCCGAGAAATGCATACGATGAACTGCTTCTTGAAGCGAAAGCGTTAGGAGGTGATGCGGTGATAGATATGAGGATCGAAAGTGCGCCGAGCTTTATGCTCGCATTCCCTCCGATTGTTGTTGCAAACATGAAATATTCAGGCATGGCAGTTAAATTGAAACGCTAAAATTAAGGCTCTGCGCGGAAATGAATTCACAGATTTTTGTGTCAGGTGTGATGCATTCACCACCAAAATGTGAAGTTATTTACGCGTGGGCCCTAAGTAGCTTTGTTAGTAGTATAAAGCATGCATCCAGAATCTTCTGGCGAAGCCTGCTAATAAATCGGCCCTCCATACAGACATTCTGTGAAACGGAATAGGATAATCCGGTGCGCCGGATTATGATTATAGTCCGATGAGATCGCTGATGTCGTTAAAGGTCATCTTTTGAATCAGGGCTTCGTCAGAGGCGCTGATGGTCGCGTTTATGAGCGCCTGCTTGCGTCGCTGCATCTCAAGCACCTTTTCCTCGATGGTGTGCTCGGCAATCAGCTTGATGCTGTATACGGTGCGTTTCTGGCCTATGCGGTGAGCACGGTCGGTGGCTTGATCCTCGGCAGCTGGATTCCACCATGGATCCATGTGCATCACCATGTCGGCTCCCGTCAGATTAAGTCCTGTGCCGCCCGCTTTTAAACTGATCAGAAATACCGGTATGTCGCTGTTCTCGTTGAAGCGCGCGCACTCCGTCAACCTATGTTTTGTCTTGCCGTCCAGATAGCAGCAGGGAATGTTGCGAGCTGCAAGTTCGTCACGCAGAATGTGTAGAAAGCCGACGAACTGACTGAAGACCAGCATGCGGTGGCCTCCGTCGATGGCCTCATCCAGCGTTTCCAGAAAGGCATCCAGCTTGGCTGAGGGGGCTTCATAGGCTCCGGGATTGTGGTGGTTCTTGAGCAGGTCAAGATGGCAGCTGGCCTGCCTTAGTTTCATCAGCATTGCCAGAATTGCAAAGCGGGCTCGTTCAAATCCCTTGGTCTTAATCAGGTCTTTGATTTTGGTGCGTGATTCATTCAGGAGCTCGTTGTAAACCCGCTGCTGATCAACTGTGAGTTGACAGAATGAGACCTTGATGATTTTCTCTGGAAGGTCTTTGGCGACATCTCTTTTTAGCCTGCGCAGAATGAAGGGGTTGAGCATGCGATGCAATTTTTGTTGGGCAAGCTCACCCTCATGTTCTCCATTGCCGATCGGGGTCTCAAAATTTATCTTGAACTGTTCATAGAGCCCCAGATACTGCGGCATTAGGAAGTCCATTATCGACCAGATATCCGCTACACCATTTTCAAGCGGGGTTCCGGTCAGAACCACCCGGTTGACCGCATTGATCTGCTTGGCGGCAATGGCATTCTGGGTGGAGCGGTTTTTGATGTGTTGCGCTTCATCCAGCACTGCGGTTGAGAACTGGATATTCTGATAAACCTCAAGATCACGCCGTATGAGAGCATACGAGGTAATGACAATATCGGCAGAGAGAATTTTATCAAATTTGGCGTGACGGTCTGCTCCAGAGATTATCAGACACTTCATCTGTGGTACAAATTTTGCGGCCTCGCGGTACCAGTTCTCCACCAATGAGGTTGGGCAGATAATCAGTGCCGGTTTTCCACGTGCCTCCGGGGTGATACGTTCAAGGGTCAGCCATGTCAGAGTTTGCAGAGTTTTCCCGAGTCCCATCTCATCGGCCAGCAGCCCGTTGAAACCGGACTCCTCAATAAAGCGCAGCCAGTAGACACCCTCTTTCTGATAGGGGCGCAGAATTTTGTCCAGCGCACCAAGGCAGACAGGTTTGAAGCGGGCATCGGTTGAATGGTTTCTTTTAGCGGCATCTTCACGCCAGTCGCCTGGCTCTTCAACATCAATACCATCCAGTGAGCGGAGGGAAGATTGTACAAAGGGGGCATAAACCGATGGCACCATGAAGTGACCGGGGGCAGAGCTAGCCTGGCCTTGGCACTCTTTGAATACAGCACGCATGGATTCAACCGCTGTTGTGTCGAGCAGATGGGACTCTCCATTAACTTCCACATAGGAGTCGCCTCGGTTGATCGCACGCTGGATCTCAGCCGGTGTGAGATTGGGCTGGTCAAAGGTTTCAAATTCAAAGCCGACATCAAACCAGTTATCGTCTTTTTTATCGATGTGGATGACAGGGGTGATAACAGGTATGCTGTCAAAGATTGACTCAAGCTTTTCGGAGAAAGAAATTCTCCAGCCAGCGCGGTTCAAAGCAGAGAACCCGCTGCCGAAAAAGTTAAGCACTTCGCGCGTGCCGACTATCGTGAGTGCCGGTTCTCCTGGGATCTTTTTGGCAGGATCTCTAAATCCGATCTTGCGCAGCATTCTGAGGGCTTTTGATTCAGCTGCCGGGTTGCGGGTGTAATAGCGCAGAATATCCTCCGGGTCAGGCAGTGCGAAACTCTCCTGGGTCTCCGGTGCGCCTGCATAGAATGAGTGCTCCTGATAGTTTGCTTTGAGCGAGGCCCTGATCGCGGCTTTGTTTCCTTTTAGAAGCAGTTCAAATGTGGGCGTGGCCGGTGAAAAATCAAAAAGATCGGGAGGGGCCTCCATGTCAATCGAGGCCATTTTTTTCAGGACCGGGAGATCTCGTTTCAGAAAGTTATTGACATATGAACGCGGTACGAACTCATCCTTGAGGTAGATGCTGTGATATGGCAAGGGCAGGATGTTTTTCATCGGCCACAGGCGGCCCTCGATATATGCCGCACCTCGTTTGTTATGGACAAGATAGACGGGATGTTCTGTGCTTTCATGGCCGGGGAAGATGGAGCGGGGCGAGATGTTCAGGTTGCCGTTGTTATGATCTAGCGAGATCTTGAGGCTAGTCAGAACATAGTTGCGCTCAACATCAATTCCTGTTTTGCTGCCGGTCGCAATACGGCTTCCGCCTGCAACTTCAATTAAGTTAATAAAATCAGCGGGTCCGAGATCAATCGGATTGGCTGGGGGACCCTCGCAGATATCCTCCAGTATTGATAGAAGGGCATCATCCTGCTTTGAGAGAGCCAGCGATGCTTTTGCCGGAATTTGTGAGGGTTGGAGAACTTTATCTTTAACAATAATAAAGAGAGCCAGTTGTACAACACCGCTTCTGAATTCATCCAGCCAGTCGGAGGCGAGCGAGAGAGCCAGTGAAGCGGGTGTGCCTCCTGCGGAACGCTGGATATAGGTGGTTTGATCAATCGCTGCCAGCCGACGCATGCGGCGCTGCTCCTGTTGGTATTTTTCCTCACGCAGCGGATCGGAGTGGCGCATCATAACGGTTATGCCCAATGCGACAATATGCTGGCAGATCATCCCCTGGTTTCTGTGGGTGTAGCAGGGGCAGTGACTCTCTACATCACCCTTTCTGAGGATGCGTAGTTTTGTGTGCAGGTCAGAGGCAGACTCTCTGGCTATGATGCCGCTGATAAAATCACCTTCAATCTCAGCTTTTTTGACAGCGCCCTTTTTGACAAGAAATTCCGCCTGCTTATAAATATCTTTTCCGCCCCATTTGATGAGCATTGCTTTTGTGATTTTTGCTGGATTCATAGTTTAGGGAGTTGAAGGGGTTGGGGGTTAGGGAGTTGAAGGG
>JAQIBS010000148.1 GCA_027858965.1 Kiritimatiellia bacterium | reverse complement strand
AACCATCATCAAAGATAAGACATCTCTTGGTGTTATGCTTTTGATGCACCGCAAATTGAAACGACAGACTGGGACTAGGCGCGGTTTTACCCACAGATTTAGCGGAAGAGGCATAAAATATACGAACCAATAGATAAATAGACGATAACTCGTGGCCTACATACGGAAAACGGGTTGGTTTGGCTCAATCCCTACCTCTATCGCCACCTTCATTGAGTCACCAATCTTGTTTACAAGAGGAAACTCCACCCCCAACTCAAACAGAGTGCGCAATAGCTCAGGGGAATCTGTACCAAAATAGTTTATACCAACGCCGTTTTTCTTCAGCTTCTTCGTATAGCCGCTGAACAAGGGAGAAACCTTTCCGCAAAGCTGAATAAAATCGGCCTTCATTTTCAGTGTTGCCATAACGTAATCCTTAGAACCTCCCTGCCGGTTCATATTGCAAATCTTTATCTCAGGCACTGTGGCCTTAGCACCCTTTGCCGCAAGTGTACCACAGGCGAGAAAAGCCTGATGAAGACGACTCTGTTCCGCTATTACACCTGCCGTTTTCATGCCGAGTTCCTCTCCTCCCTTGAGGTGAACATTCAGCCAGATATTTATCGGCATTACGGCGAGGGTCTCTTTCAACGTTGGAATTTTCTCTCCTTTGAACTGCGCTGACTTCCAGCTACCCGCATCCAGCGCTCTTATTTCCTCAAATGTAAGATCTGAAACTTTCCCTTTTCCGTTCGTTGTCCGGTTAACGCTATTATCATGGATAACCACAAGCCTCTTGTCTTTCGTAAGATACACATCAAATTCGATCATGTGCGCACCACACCGAATAGCTTCTTTGAAAGCAGAGAGGGTGTTCTCCGGATGGGTGTTCATCGCACCGCGGTGCGCACACAATCCGCGTTCAGGAAGTTTAATTTCCAAATCTTGTAAAATCTTATCTGCCTTATATCCACAGGCATTAAAACAAAGACTTACAAACAAACACAGTAATAGTGATCGCATAATATTTTTCCCCTTAAAAATTAACTCATTCCACGCCAAATCCCGCCAATTTCCGGCCTCTTTCTTTCCAATTCTTCTGCAAGCCAATGATCCAGGGCATTATTATTGCAATGCATAAATGCATATACAAAACGAAATCTTTTTTTAAGATCTTCCAGAACCGTATAGGAGTGTTTTTCAGTGATATAATTACCAGATTGCGAGAAGGTGATTTGTGATGCATGACCAAACGGTCCCATCACCGACTCCTTGCAGACCATTATTTCCTTGCCGGAAAAAGAGAGCCCCCTTCTGGAATTTATGAGGTTTGCCATCCACAATAACGGAAAAACTTTTAACCACTTCCTTACCATGGCCCGTACCAATCCAGGGATCATTGGGGTCCATTCCTTTTCCTGGGGTGGCGTTTACAACAGTGCCATTAGCCCCGTGTTCACCTACAATCTCCTCCCCCATATACTTTATGTTGCGAATCGTCCATGCCTGATTCTCTGCAAAATCAACATGTAGATTTGCATTCTCAACTAAAAGTGTCTGATTAGTACTCATACGCACAGTCCATCCCTGACCCGACGATTCAGCAAAAACGCTCATGCATATTATCAAAGACAATACCAAACTCCACACAATTTTTTTCATAACAATCCTTCTGTTTATTCACCGTCGATTCTTTACCAATCCTCACATTAACTTTAAAATCTATTCTTATTAAGAGTAATTGTCTCGCCCCTTTTGATACTGAGCTTCACAGCCTTGTTATTATAAACCACCCGAATACTTTCCTGCGCACGTTCCCCTGCCTGCACTCTCACTTCAACCAGCTCTCCGTCTTTCCAGCTGATATCCACAGTAAAATCACCCCTGGCTCGCAGACCATTCACATGACCATCAGGCCATTGATCAGGCAGAGCCGGCAGAACTTTAATTTCTTTGTTGTGACTATGCACTAGCATCTCAGCGATAGCTGCCGAGGCACCAAAGTTACCATCAATCTGAAAAGGAGGATGGCTATCCCATAGATTATCGAGGGTTGATCGGGTTAATATCGCATGCAGATGTTCATAAGCACGTGCCTTATCCGACAAACGGGCATACATACCGATGGTCCATGCACGACTCCATCCCGTTCCGGCCCCGCCTTTAGCAAGACGCCCTTCAATAGAGCCTCTGACAGCATCACGCATTTTTGGATCTTCATCCAGATTGAGTTGATTTCCGGGATATGCACCGATCACATGCGAGATATGGCGATGCCCAGGTTCCTTCTCTCCAAAAGGCAAACGCCATTCCATCAGACGGCCATCAGCAGCTACACGCGGCCGATATATCCTGGGAATAACAGCTTTAATTCTTTGAACAACCGCATCATCTGATTTACCCAGCACTTCCGCTGCTTCAAGATAATCATTGAACACCTGCAGGATCATAAACTGATCAAATGTATTTCCAGCCGATATAGACGCAGTTTGAGTCTTTCCTTCCTTGTCTGTATACTTAAAGGAATTCTCAGGAGAGCAGGAGGGTCTTGACATCAGCATCCCTTTATCCGGTCCAGGAATCAGCCATGATTCAGTAAACACAGCAGAGGCTGTCAAAATATCCCAATTCTCTTCAAGCAACCGTTTATCACAATTAAACCGATAGCTGTCGAGAATATGAAAAGTCATCCATTGCCCACCGAAGAAAGAGCCGCCCCAGTAAGCTCTTGAGGACATAATCTTGGCATTTGCCCATATATCGGTTGCATGCCCCATGCACCATCCTTTCATACCAAGCCTCTTGGCCATCTCTTTACCATTCGGCTGGAAGTAGCGTATCAGATCAAATAGGGGCTTGTGCAAATCCGACAGATTAGTGGTATCTGCCAGCCAGTAATTCATCTGGATGTTAATATTCAGATGATAATCCGATCCCCAGGGTGCCTTCTTGTGTGGATTCCAGACACCCTGTAGATTTGCGGGAAAACAACCTGGTCGTGAAGATGCAATCAGCAGATAGCGTGCAAATTGAAAGTAACTTTCGATCAGGTCCGGGTCATCATGCTCCCCCTTCTTAATGCGTTGCAGACGCATCCGAGTCGGCAATGCCAGAACCGCATCCGATGTCTTACCAAAATCTACATCCATGCGATCAAAATATGCTTTATGTTCCGCAACAGCCTTATCTTTAACCTTGGCGACAGAGTTCTTTTTAAGTGCATTCAGCTGTAGCAACGGCTTTTTCTGCCAGCCATCCGCAAGTTTAGATCCAGAGTCCTTACGATTAAAATCGGTTGCGACTGCAAGATAAATGGTAATTGTTCCTGCACCTTTAACTTCCAGCGCATTACCAACTTTCTGGATCTTATCAGCAGGAAGAACACGAACCCGACTCACAAACTTAGTGGCACCCTCCCCCGAACCAGAGGCAACCTTAACCAGATCACCATCCACAACCGTCGCACCATCCAGAGAGATAGTCATCTCTATTTCCTTATCGGCCGAGATAGTAACGGCAACAACATCATCACCCCCTCCAACAAAAACCTCCTGCGTGATAACAGAACCATCCGCCAATGTATAGGCAGTCCGGGCAACCCCGGTTTTCAGGTCCAGCCCCCTGTACGTATCCTTCAGAGCAGCGGTGTTGCGATATTCCAGATTCAGCCAACCCACAAGCTGGTAGCCATCAGGATTCCGGCCATCCTGCATATGTTTCTCGAAATATTGTCCAGCGCCCTTATAATCTCCAGCAGCTTCCAGATCCCGGACTTTTTCCAGATGCGACAGACTGTTCTCTTGTGTCATCATCGGAGAGCTGCGATCCCAGATTGTCTCTTCATTAATCAGAATCTTTTCTTTCGGAAAATCAGCAAAGGGCATAGCGCCCAGTCGACCATTCCCAACGGGATAAGCCACATCCCATGAAGATGCCGGACCATCATCCCAGATTACAAGGTTCGTGTTTTCCGGCTTTGCAAAAACCGAGCTAACACAGGCAATAAATATCAGTAATTGAACAATTTTCTTCATAAGTTATACATGGCTCCATAAAGCTCATAAACCTGCTTAACATAGGGAAACTCAACCTTTGGTGTATTCACTGTCCAGTCATGCCCATTAGATATCATCAATAAAGGACGCGGAGCAGCCATTGCTGCAATCTCAACATTACTGGTTTTATGCATTTTACTCCAATGGATAGGCATGCCGCTCTCACAGACACATCCGCCAAAGAAGTGGGCGGAGATTTGACAAACCGGCACACTTACAGCAATACGCTGATCAATAGCCGTTAAAATAAAGGTCTGTGTTCCCCCACCGGAGCACCCTGTCATACCAATCCGTTTCGGATCAACATCAGGAAGCGTCAGAATAAAATCCAGCGCACGGATGCTGTTCCATGTCTGCAAGCGCAAAACCTCAGGAGTCTTGTTATGCGACCAGCCAGCCTCTTTGGTGTCCCCATAACCAACCATATCAAAAAGAAGAACCGCTGCCCCCATCTTCGCCAGTACCGCACAGCGTGTCTGACGCGACTCACGGAAGCGTCCACCATGTCCATGCGGGCACAGAATGCCAGCCAAAGAGCCTTTAATATTTGTTGGACGATAGAGAGTGCCGGTCACATAAAAACCGGGTGAGCTCTGAAAGGCCACACTTTCAGCCATATAACCTTTATTCATACGCTTATTAGAGAACTGGGATTTAAGCTCTGTTTTTTCAGGAAGGGTTGTCAGCCTGGCGCCTGCAAGAATGCCAGCCAGCAAATTGGCCCGACGTTTTTTCCAGTCAGCCAGATCTGAGTAAGTGCTTTTAAATTCAGCAAGCTCCTTGACAGCCTCTTCAGGGGTCTGAGCATGCCCCATACGCAATGGAGGCTCTGCAGCATTAACCGATGAACATAACAAAAACGATACAAATGCTAGAGATATAATAATTTTCATACATCTAATATAAGGTATTGTCAGAGATCTATCAACCGAATAAGAGTATCAAAAAATTCGCTACTGAAAGACCATGAAAAACATCTCGCCGGGACGCACAAGTGTGGGAATTGACACATGCAATTTATCAACCCTGGCAAACTTGCTAATCTCATAAATTTTACCATCCTGTGGCTGCCAGCGCGAAACCCTCTTAAAAGCACCCATGTTAAAGGTCAGTGTAACCATTCCAGCCGCTTCACTTTCATTCCTGATCAGATAAAAATCACGCTTCGCATCTGAACGATGGACAAACCTTATATTAACGAGGGGTTGATCCGAACGCCATATAAGATCCGGCAATAACTCAGGGAGATTTCTAATCGCCCCGAATTCTGTAATCCCCATCGCTTTCATCAACTTTGTTAAACGCTCACCCTCAACATTTTCCTTTACGCGAAGAAACAGAACCCTGACACCTTTAGATTTCAGGTCCAGCGCAAGCTCTTTGCCCTGCTCTGAAGACAACTGATCCTCGCTGAAGACGACTGTTGAATAGCGGCTATCGGATGCAAAGTGCAAACGTCTCTCGGCTACCTCAGCTCGCAAAAGCATCATCAGATTAACATTATCGAACGAATATTGATTAAGAATTTCCGGTATTGAACGAGAGCATAGCAGAAAGCGACTCTCCTCCTTACTGTTTCGCAACACAAACTGAATGCGACGAATGTAATCCATAAGATCATTAATATTTGCGAAATCAGCATCGCCCTTGAAATTCAGAATCTGTTCATCAAAAAGAATATTATCCGCTCCGTCAATGATCAGTGAGTTAACCGCTGATTTCAGAGTCTGTTCACCGGATGAATCAATACGACCTGTAATATTCTTGCCTTCAAAGACCCGCGCACCTCCGGCTGCCCGACGATTACGCACACGTGCTTGAGTGTTGGACTCCGCATTCACAAGGGTAATACCAAAATAACTGCCGATTTCCTCAGGATCAAAAGGAATTTCATCAATCTGAATTTCGGCATTCAGACCTGCCTCCTGAATCAGAGACTTCACGTTCATGGCAAATCTCTCGCGCCAGATCTTTTTAATTCCCTGCTGATAGCGTTGCCGGACTACTTGCGAATGAGCCGCACTTTTCACATCAACACCTGCTAACACAGGAAGGTTATGAATCAGATCAAGACCGGCCTTTTCCATGAACCAGTGATCCATATCATCTGTCCAGACTAACTCCGAGTTGGACAATGAAGAGAACCTGACCCAGTTAAACACAACTCCATAATTACGATCCAATTGTTGCTGTGCGGCCAACAGAAATTCATTAGCTGAAGATGTAAATGTATTTTGATAGAGGTAATCTACGACCAAGGGCTGTACCGGATCAGCAAAAAACTCGAAAACATGCCATATTCCCTGTTCAGGCAGAGAATCGCGTCCCAACACCACATTCCCTACCGCACTGTATTCAGCATTACTTGAAGCAGGAACCAGGACTCCTGCCACAGAAGAAACTTCAATACGATCGGACATATAAACAGGGCTTCGATTTTCAATGAGATCATGTATATCAACTGTCCGGCGCGACCACCCCAATTTGCGTAGCTGCCGACAGCTACCATCCTCAAGAGATTGCCCAGAGAAGAAAGAACAGCCTAGCTTCATTGAATGACGACGACATTGTCCAGCAACAGCGGTGATCGTCTGCCATGAATTACTCGTTGACGGCACCGATTTCAGGAGAACACTGTTAAAACCAGCCTCTGAAATATGCGCCAGCTTCTGATCAATTATAGTTTTTCCGAAAGAAAAAGCAGAAAAATCCACTTCAACACCTGGAGAGCACCGCTTTGCGGAGGCACTTTCAAATTGCTCAACAAAATCAGCGGCGAAAACCGGATAGGCTGTTAAGAGAATGATTGCTGTATAAATGTAAATTTGCATAAAACCCACATCAACGCACTCCATTTCTGACATTGAGACTGTCCTTACCTCTGAAAACCCGTTTTAAAGCCAGTAAAAAAACATCGAAAAGCATCTTGCTGCCATGAGTGAAAACGCGCACCGTTGAGTGTCCGCTGTAATCCCAGTGAACAGGGACTTCCACCACCTTGAAATCTGATGCTTTCGCCCGTGCGATCAACTCAACATCAAAAGCAAAGGCCCGTATCCGCATCTTTTTAAACAGCATTTTAGCTACATCGGCTTTAAAAAGTTTAAAGCCACACTGAGTATCACGGATACCATGCACCCCGGAGATACGTACTAAAACATTAAAGACCCGACTCAACATCCTTCGCAGTAGTGGTGGATTGTCACCGATTTCAGAACCTATCACAGCTCGGGAGCCACAAACAATATCAGCACCGGCATCAATCCCAGCCATCAGCTTGCTGCAATCCTTAAGCGGGGTAGAGAGGTCGGTATCGGACATCAGAATAAACTGACCCTCAGACTTAAGCACCCCCTCCTTAACGGCAAAACCTTTACCCTGATTCAATTCATAAGAGATAAGCTTGACAGGATACTCAGGGTGCGCTGCAATATACGCACGAATAATATCAGCACAGTTATCCGGTGAACCATCATTAACGAAAATCGCTTCGGCTCCGCCCTCGTAGGAGTTGACAAATTCAGCCACGCTGGCTAAAGAGTCTTTTAACCGGCTGGCCTCCCGAAAAACCGGTAACACTATAGATAATTTGAACATATTTATTACTTTACGATGTGTATTATAACACCACTTATATAATGATTGAACTCAAAAAAACGAGAAAGTTACTTATTGATGTTGTTTTCCGGATCAAAAAAGTAACTAACAAACTTGACCACAGCAACATAATTCTATAATTTATAGCTTAAGTGCGAGTAATCTTTTTTTTATGTATAACACAACAAGGAGTCCAAGATGAGTTCAGATTCAAAAGTTCCCTCATATCTGGAGTGCGCTCAGCCTAATGCCGCTGAAAACCGTGCTCCCTGGTATAAAAATACAGCACCGACTTATGCCGGTGTTTTTCTATGGTTTGTATTCTGGTCATATTCTGTTAATTCAGGAACCCCGGGCGGAATTCTATCGGCAGGCGTACCAGTAGCGATTGGCAGTGTTCTAGTAGCCGCTCTATTATGCCATTTCTGCTTCTACTATCTGATGGCCCGTTTCGGTCAGAAGACCGGTCTGCCTCTTTACATTGTAGGAGCATCCACTTTTGGAGCCAAAGGCGGCTTCATACTACCAGGTTTTCTGATGGGATTGCTACAGTTCGGATGGCTCGCGGTCAACATCTGGGGTTCATCCATGGCGATGAATCAGATGTTCGGCTTCGAAGGCTTCCCTCTCTACGTCGTGATGGCCCTATGGGGCATCGCAGCTGTCGTTGCTGCCCTCAAGGGCATCCAGTATGTCGCGAAGTTCTCGACCTATCTGCCGGTGATCCCTGCCGTCATTCTACTCGTACTAGTTGTCAAGACCATCGGCGGACTCGGATCCTTTGACCCTGCCGTGCTGGTTGCAGCCTCAAAAGCAGCAGCCCCGGCCGTCGGCCCCGGCCCGGCAGCCCTGACCGCCTTTGGCGTCTTCGCGTTTGCCTTGACCTATATCGTTGGCTTCTTTGCCACCGCCGGTGCGGCAGGTGTCGACTTCGGCACCGGTGCCCGCAACAAAAAAGATGTATCCATGGGCGGTTTATTCGGCGTGGCACTGGCCATCTTCCTGACCGTCGGTGCGGCGATCCTGATCACCGCAGGCCACTACGGCTCACTCATGGCCACAGCTCAAGGCAAGGCTGCCCTGCTGACCGGCGGAGTCAACCTGAACCCGATGAGCCTCATGGGCGAAATCTTCAAAAGCGACACAACGGCCAAGTGGCTGGCCTTCGCCCTGGCGATCACCGCCTTCCCGAGCGCTTGCTTCTCCTCACTGATTGCAGCAAATTCCATCAAAACAACCCTGCCGAAGGTTAACCCATGGATCTCCTGCGGCATCGGATGCGTAATAGCCATTGCACTGGCTATCACAGGAGTAGCCGGCAAGGCTGTTGCCGTGTTCGCCTTCATCGGTGCATCTTTCGGTCCTATCTGTGGAGCGCTGTTTATGGAATACATACTCTGCAAAGGAAAGTGGAGCGGTCCTCGGGCAGGATTCAACCCAGCTGGATGGGTTGCCTGGGCTCTCGGCTTTATTGTAGGTGTTCAGCCTAACTTTGCAGCCCAGTGCGGCTTTGCAATTCCCGCTGCACCTGTAGTGGCCTTTGTCGTGGGCGCGGTTGTTTATGCTCTGATGTCAAAGATGCAAACAGCTGTACTACCCTATCCGCAAGCTGAACAGCAGAGTGCTAACTAAGCCGGGCGCTTAGCAATGTTTTAAACCATAATATCCCGCCCGGCTCTCCGCAGCGGGATATTTTTTTAACGTAATTTTTTTTCCACGAAAGAACGCAAAGAACACATAGAACACATAGAAATGTAATGGCGCAGAACTAAACGTATTGCTTCATTATTATTGTGCGTAGCAAAATCTTTGAGCTCTATGTGATCTTTTGTGGATAATAAAAACCAAAAGGCATTTTTTAATGCGGCTTTTACTGCATAACATACAATATGGCACAGGAAGACTGAAACAGTTTTCATGGCTGGCCACGCTTCACCCTACTCGGAAACACCTGAAAAACATTCAACGCTTTGTAAAGGTAGTTAACCCGGATATCGTCGGCTTGGTTGAAGTTGACTCCGGCTCCTACCGCAACCGTCGGGAAAACCAGGCGGAGATGCTGGCATTTGAACTTAACTACCATCTTACCCACCGCATAAAGTACCCGGAGACAAGCATCGGCCGCCGGATACCGGTCCTCAACAAGCAATCAAATGCCGTACTTTCAAAAGAAAAAATTCAAAAAGAGAGCTTCCACGACTTTAAATCAGGGTTCAAAAGCCTGCTGATTGAGGTTGAGCTTCCTGGTGTGACTATCTTTGTTGTACACCTCTCCCTTGGACTACGGGCGCGTCAACATCAATTAGAGGAATTGTACAACCTCTTAAAAAAATGTAGGAAGCCAAAAATCCTCGCTGGCGATTTCAATACACTGAGCGGACGCTGGGAGCTGAACATGTTCTTAAAAGCAACCGGTATGAAAAGCGCCAACCTTAAGCACACACCGACATTCCCCTCATGGGCACCATACCGAGAGCTGGACTTTATCTGCCACGACGATCAGATCATTCCGAAACGCCTCCGTATCCCCAAAATTCATATCTCCGACCACCGTCCACTTATATTTGATTTCGAAATTAAGAGTAGTTAGGGCAGGGAAGACGCAGGGCGCATAGCTCAGTCTTACGCTTCTTTATAAATTATTTTTCATTTAATGAATTCTGAACTTGAATTTAGCTTCTATTTTGTTTAAAAATGAGTTGTGTTAAAGGTATTATATATTTTCATAGACGGTATTGGATTACGAGCACCCGCAGCTGACAATCCAATGCATGCAGGAGTATGCCCTGCTCTTTGTGAATTGATCGAACGCCACTCTGTTCCGATTGATGCCTGCCTAGGTGTCAAAGGGTTGCCACAGAGTGCCACTGGGCAGGCAACCATGTTCACAGGAGTCAATGCATCCCAGCACATGGGACGGCACTGCGAAGGTTTCCCCGGTCCAACGTTGAAGCGGGTGATTCAGAATAACAACCTCTTTATGGAGTTGACCCGTAAGAATGTTCGCTGCCGTTTTGCTGATGCCTATATGATCGACAATGTTGATGAGCTGGTTCCAAGAAGATTCAAGTCAGTCACAACTGTAATGGTTCTCACCGAACCAAAAACCATTTCCACACAATCTGACCTGCTTGAGAATCAGGCTGTATCACATGATATAACCCGTTCTTACCTCAGAGAGAAGGGCCATGACGTCCCCCTTGTTGAACCACATCAGGCAGCAGAGCACCTGATTCAGGTGGCACGTGCCAATGACTTCACCCTCTTTGAATTCTTTCTAACCGACATTGCCGGTCACTCACGCAGCTATGACAAGGCCTGCAACACATTATCAATGCTCGATAAATTCATTGCCGTAGTGGCAGCACTCTGCAAAGCCACTAATATGCTGTTGGTCATCACTAGCGATCACGGCAATATTGAAGATATGGGTACACACGGCCATACCCGCAATCAAATACCGCTAATGGCAGTTGGGCCAAAATCAGAAAAGATCCTCACTAATGCAAGCAGCCTGATACAGGTCACGCCTCGTATCCTGAGGCTATTCTAACAGCGATCTTTGCCCGTAACCCGATATAACAAAAATCATTATCCGCAGATTACGCAAATTTGATTTTTCTCTCATAAAGCAACTTTTGTTGAGGAATCATATTTAGTGTCTGCATAGAAAAAATTGAAATAATACCATCTTTTCGCTTAACGCACGTACGCAAGACGAGATCGGTGACCTTCAGAGCAGGCTTCTACTGCTTTCCTTCAAAATAGTCAGTCCAGGGCTTCCAGTCTGGAAGCGGTTCCTGATATTTACGATGGAACGTCAATGAATTCCTGCCCCCCTCGGCAACCAGAAGCTGCCCGGTAGTTTGCTCCAGCAATTGCGCATTACTGACAACCATTTTCGGAATTGGATGGGCAAAATCCACCACACTGCGCTGCGGCAAAACATGACGATACCGGGAGAGATCTCCTCTAGTAAAAGGCCAGGGTGTAACCAGCGTATATTTCTTAGCAGGATCAAATGAAAACAGGACACTCTTGCTAGATGAATCAAAACGGGCCTTAAAACCGCAGTAATAGATTGCATCGCCGGTGAATGGGCGTCCACGATGATGAAATGGATTGAACCGATCGCGACGATCCTTCTGATTACAGAACTTCAACAACTCCGCTCCGGTAACAGTTGACTTGATTAAATAGCGGTTATACAGAATACCAAAGAGCTTTTCAATGGTTAATGGTCCTGCCTTAAAAGATGAGTGCTCATCATAGAGAGTCTTACGTGGCAACAGAACAATGTCCGCATCGCTCTTATCCTGTATAAAACCGGCATACCATGCAGCCATGTTATAAAGTTCAATAGGCTTTTCAATCTGCCCTACAGCTACTTTTGCATTGGGCATATGCATGGCGTACTGCTCCTTGAGAAACAGGGCTGTCTGCGGGTATTCAGGAAGATCTGCGGTCATCTCAATACTCTCAATCTCAAATCTTTTAATGGCACGGCTCTCCGAATCAATTATCAGCTTAAGCTGCCCGAGCTTCCTTCCCAATCCCCCTGTCTGAACAATAATGGTCCCTGTTTCTTTATACAGCTTCTCTGTCTGGGTTTTTTTCATTTGAGTATGTGAATGCCCCCCGATAATCACATCAATATCCGGATATTCCTCAGCCAGGTTTATATCAGATGGATGTGTATTACGTGTCTCATGTTTCATCTTCTTCAGACCCAGATGAGTAATGGCCACAATAACATCAACCTTGGCCTTCTTTAACTCTTCAATGGCACGGGCCGTTTCTTTCCGACAATCAAGTATATAAAGAAATGGTCTGTGTTTAGGATTCTTACCGTATGTATCCAGAGTAATCCCAAAGAAGCCAACTCGAACACCATCAAGTTCCTTGATGATTGTTCGTTTAAGATTAGAGGGCAGCGAAAGCTTTGTTGTTGCCAGATTAGTACCGAGAACGGGCACCGGATACTTATCCATGAGCTCAAACATCCGCGCACCACCATAAGCCCAGTCGTGGTTGCCAAATATCCACATATCATAACCCATTGTAGCCATCGCACCATAGATAGCTTCACCCTGAGAGAGCGGAACAAGTGAAGAGCCCCGATCAAAATAATCACCTGCATCCACAAAGACGGTATCAGGGTTCTGCTTTCGATATTCAGAAGCATACCCGGCAATACGAGACAATGTATCCAACTCCTGATGAATATCATTCGTATGAAGGATAGTAAAAGACAGATCAGCTGCCAACAGAGGCATTACAAAAGCCAAAGAGCATATTACTCTGATAATTAATTTAAACATATTCATTCTCCTCTTGATTCTTTAACTCATTTATTAGCCCGAGGGGCCAATTCAACTTCAAATGCAACCCGGCCTGATGCCGGGGCCTCAATTGAAAACGATACCATTGTGTTGCCTTTATTTGAAACATCCCACTCGTTAGGCGGAGTAGTTAAATCATCAATCTGCCAACTGACCACAGCTGGGGCCAGCGGTTTAATGAGCAACGCATGATCCCCCTGCCTGAGAACAAGCGAAGAACCCTCCTTCTGTATATCCCTGGCAGCCGTTACCATGGCCCACCGCACCTTCGCTCCAGCTTTGACTCCAGTGATATCATCGCTGATATGCGCAGCCCGGGAAGCTAGCAGTTTGAATGTACGCTTGTATGAGGCAACCTGTCCTTTGTAAACATCTTTCAAGTCGATCACTGTGGAGGGCGAACCAGGATCATCATTATACTCTGCAACCTTACCATGGCCTTTCACATAATGAAGCTGATCATCAATGGTGACCAGGTTATGACTGCGACTGTTGAGTCGAAATATTTTCCAGCGATCTGAGTCCTGGGCACTGCTCCAAAGACTCATGCCCAGCTTCTCAATGGAGTAATAACTCTGAGAACCCAAATCAACCGCCCAGCGCACACCATCAACATCATACACAAACGAACCGGAGTCCATATGTCCATGATTCTGCGAAGCAGGCCCGCCCTTGGTTGCAAGGAAAGCCGCATTGGAATCATTCCATGCCGAACGCATCACGACAATCGGCACATGACCACCACTGCTCCAGCAGAGCGGCATCTTAACCTCTATATCATCCTCTATATCCTTCATCCACAGGAGAAGAAGTATGCGCAAACTCACCTTTCTCAAGGCGCTGGATTCAGGCTTTCCGCTTTTCAAGGCAGCGAGAACATCCTTATGCTCCTTGACCAGCCAGTCATCACGCTTAGCCCGGGCAGCCAGCCACCACATGGAGAGATTATGTACACGATTTTTTCCTCCATCAGCATAATTATAAAACGAGCCGGATGTACCAGTAGCCAGATTGAAAAACTCACCGGTTTCGGAGAACCCCGGCAGATCATAGAGGCCGAAATTTGTACCAAGGCTCTTCTCCAACATATCCATCATATATACAAAATAGCCGGTTCCGTATGTCCAGTAGCCAGGTCCCTCCGGATAGCAGCCATTCGGGGCATAGACCTTGATCGAATAGGGAACGCCAGTGATAGCCTTATGGAGCACCTCTAAAGCCAGTTCAGGTTCCTCATCACGGACAGCCAACGCACCAGCGGTCATTCCACCCCAGCAGACCTGTGACCAGTTGTTATTACCCTTAGTCCAGAAATACTTTTTAACAAGCGACTGCTTAAGTCCTTTCTCGACAATTGCTTTACGGATAGTTACCTTGCTCTGTTCATCCAGCACATCATAGAGCCAGTCATAACCAACCGCAAGGCCCATCGTCATCTCGGCCGTATCAAGAAAATGAGCGGGATTCCAGTCCGTAAAATCCGCAGCTGCGAGCATCTCCTGCTTTGCCCGCTCAACATACTTCATGTCTTCTGTAAACCAGTAGGCCGAAGAGAGAGCAACTACGCGCCGCTGGACAGCATGCTGACCCTGCATACGAAAGCCCTGTTTCTTGCGTTTCGTAGGCTTTTTATCCAGATACGAATCAGCTTCGCGGATAATCCAGTCGCGAATCATACGCCACTCTGGTCTTTTATCTATATTCCTGCTGATCACCGCAAGAGTATCAGAGCGTTTAACAAACAGCCGCGGATGGATTGCCGGCATTTTATCCAGACGTTCCTTAACATCCTCAATCTTCAGCGTAAAAGGATCGTATTTTTTTTCCTCCGCAAAGACCGCCACTGTGGCACTGGCAACCACAAGTAAAACAAACAAACATTTTTTCATTATTCCCCCTTTTTGATTTTGGGCGAATGTTATTCGCCCCTACTTCAAACTTCTCACCTCAAACTTCTCACCTCAAACCTCACACCTCAAACCTCTCACCTCAAACTTCTCACCTCACGCTATATGCATTCAAACGATTCTGCATGGGCACATATAAAACTCCATCACTCGCCACCGCTGTAATTGGAGCAGAAGGGAGCTTTGTATGCGAAATCACTTTTTTCTCCCGTCCCTCTTCAAAGATCCAGAAGCGCCCCCGCTCAGTTCCTATGAAGATTTTTTCATCGGCCACATATGCATTTGCATACTGCACCCGCCCGCCAAGATCAGCCGTCCACAGTGTTTCACCATCCAACTGATCAAAGGCATGCAGATCACCGGCCATATCCGGAAGATAAATAATGCCCTTTGAGATTGCCACTGTTGCCAGAGAGCGATTAAGTTTCTCATTACGCCACACAACTTCCCCGGTCAGAGCATCAAAGCAGCTCAGGCAACCCTCACCCGGTCCATGCAACGGACTCTGACCAATTGCCACATAAATTTTTTCCTCTAGAAATACAGGGGTCCCGATAGGTTCACAGGGTCCGGTTGTCTTTCTGTTATTCCAAGAGGAATACTCCATCTCTTTACCGTCGCGCACCCGGAAATGGGGAGGGTTGCAATCAACCGCCCATACCTTATTCAGCGTCTGCACCTTTCCATCCGATGCTTTCCTGACGGCATCAAAGGCATACAAAAAACCATCGCCAGCACCAAAGAAGATCATATCTTTATCTCCGACTTTTCCATAGCAGGGAGAGCTCCAGCTACCATGAAATACGCGACGCCCAATCTTCTCATTATCCACAGCAACAAGTTTTCCGCTAGCAGCCTCCAGAACAAACAACGTTGGGGCATCAGGTTTATCCGCAGGAATATGACCGGCACCAACCCCATTCGAACTATTTATATAAAGCAACCCATCCAGATAAAGAATAGTACTGCCACAGGAGTCGTGCGGAGAGACATCCAGTTCCTTAAGCATATCAAACTGCCACAGGATATCGCCATCCTTTGCATTCAGCGCGAGATTCTCCCCGCTTAACTCCATGTAGGCATTCTCATCGACAAAGGATCCATCATTACCGTTGGTCTGTCCCTCACAATCAAAACAGAGCACATCTCCACGACTTCCAACGATAAAGATTCTGTCATCCACGACAACCGGAGCGGAAATGAAACCGGATCTCCACTTATTAAAATAGTAGGGCAGTTTATCCCCTACCCAATTGCGAGGTGACTGGAAACTCCAGACCAGCTCTCCGGTTTTCTGGTCCAGGCAACTCAGAATACTGCCGCCATTAGATTTATAACCATCACGTTTGCAACCACCATCATTGGTTCCCATATAGATCTTACCACGATCAACAGTCGGAATTGAATACTGATGCGTTCCGATTTTGTATGACCATAAAAGAGTGTCATCAAGTGTGGCCGTCAGATCAACAGCACTGCCAACGCAATTGGGTGATGATCCGCCCCCCCAACGAACAATCTGAGCGCAGGCAGGCATCGCAATCAACAAAGTTAATCCAACCCATAAATATTTGATTAAACGCATAAACCAGAAGTATATAATTTTATCCCTTGTTCACCAATACATATCTTTGGTTAAATAGAGAGAAGACGCATATCCTCAACTAAACAGGGATGCGCACTGGAGAGCATGACGTAATTCATGAGCTACACAAGCTTAAACACCTGCATCCTGCAAGGATGCCACTGAGGCATATTCATGACTGATCCAAATTGTATTTTCTGTAAAATAGTTAGTGGGGCTATCCCATCAAGAAAAGTCTATGAAGATGAAAACTGCTACGCATTCATGGACATCGCCCCCTTTGAAAAAGGTCACACACTGGTGGTTCCCAAACATCATGCCAGATTCCTTACAGATCTTACGGAAGCGACGCTGACACAATTAATAATGACAACGCAAAAAGTGGCGGCCTATATCCTGAAAACTATGCCATGTGACGGATTTAATATCCTGCAGAACAACGGTGAGTGTGCCTTGCAGACCATTCCGCACGTTCACTTTCATATTATACCTCGCTGGAACAACAAAGGGTTGCAGTGGCACAGCACAAAAGCCTATGACTCTGAAGAAGAGATGGTTGAAATTCACAAACGGATTATAATAAATGAATAATATATTACACAAAAAAATCAATCAGATATGTAAAAAAGACAGGCGTTTTTCTGTAAATTCCTACTTCTTTATTATGGACGCATTGACTGTGGCCTCAAAACAAATAAATAAAAAAGAGCCTGATCACTCACACCACCTCTCCGGAGCAGAACTTTCAAATGGCATTAAAGATTATGCTTTAAAGCGCTTTGGATGCATGAGCTATACCGTCATGGATTTATGGGGCCTTAACAAAACTGCGGATTTCGGAGCTATTGTCTATAACCTGATCGCGGTAGGACTGCTTGGAAAATCAGGTGATGACTCTATCGACGACTTTAATGATATTTTTGATTTCAAAGATATGTTTCTAAAACCATTCGAAGCGAAGAAATGAAAATTGATTTCCATACGCATATCTTTCCTGACAAAATGGCAGCCCGGGTTATCAAACAACTTACCGAGGAAGCAACAGAATCCATTCAACCGGCAGGACTTTAAACAAGCCGAATCCTTAATCCAGAGATTGAACATCTGCCAGAAGAAAAAAGATTTGATTATGGGCATTAATGCACAACGTCTGCTGGGACCATTACCGGTTGCAATCCAGTAGATTCTAAGTCAATCCGTGAAAAAACATTTGCAGATCACATAGGCTCAGTCTAGTTCCGGCTTCGCTGGTTTAGACTTCACGGCCGAGACCAGCCAATGCGGCATAGGTGGTGCCACGTTTTTGGTATGACAGTTTTCAAAGCCGGCCTCTTCAAGCCAGCCATAAAGCTCTTTATCAGAAAAGACCCAGCCATTATCGGTAGTCAGTGCCATATTCACAGCAAACAGAGCGGAGAATTGTGGTGAGGCATGTGTCTCATCGGTCATCATATCAAGAATATAGATACGTCCCCCGGGTTTAAGAGCGGCATTAGCCCTTTTCAATATATCCACAATCATCTCAGAAGACTCCTGATGCAAAGCCCCGAATATTGTGACCACATCATAGCCATTCTCTTCATAAACATCGGAGTGGTAATCGCCGGCACGACACTCAACCATCTCCGCCGCACTGCTTTGTGCAACCAAAGAGGAGGCCACTTTTGAAACCGCGGGAAGATCTACCGTCACGCAGCTCAATCCGGAGTTTGCCTCAGCCATCATAACCGCATAAGTTCCAGGTCCACCTGCCAGGTCAAGAAGCCGTGAACACCCCTTAAGATCTAAAACTGGCACCACTGCACGACCAATCCCCAGAGCACGCCCATGCATGGAAAGCACAAAGCGGTTGGTGCGTCCATCATCACGGCCAAGATGAACCTCAGGGTCCTCTACAGGGCATCCGCTTTTAACCAGTTTAGCCAGTTCTCCCCAGGCGGTATATACATCACGGTTGTAACCGATAGCTTTACCGAGATCATTGGGAGAGCCTTTGATGAGCACAGACCGACCAGCATCACTGTTGAAATAGAGTTGCCCTGTCTTTCGCAAAAGGCCCGTGGCCACGCAGCCATCCAGCAAAAGCCGCATACCGCGCAGGTCTGCCTCACAAAGCCCGGCAACCACATCAAGCGTTGCACCGCTCTCTGAGGCACTCTCAATCTTACTGAAAACATCATGTTCTAAAGCCGCAAATAAGATAGCCGATCTGTAATACGCACTGGCACAGTCAACAATTCCCTGTACCGAAAGTTCTTTTTCACTCATTTTAATACCTTTTCTGCAACAAAATTATGGATTGGTACATGCCGCTGCTCCTTAAAACCCATTACTGCTTAAATGCATTAGTTGCTATTCTCTCAACTCCTGTCGCAAAAAACAAGAAATTGCGATAGTTCAAGTAGTTAAAATCGTTAAAAAGGTTGAAAAGGTTTCCGCCTTTACGCGCCCTCCCGCATTCGCGGGAGAGGCGCATCCTACAATCCTTCGGCTGTTTCAACCTCTTTAACCTTTAACCTTTAACCTTTAACCTTTAACCCTCTTTCCTATGCAACGCGAAGCGTTGTTGACTAAAGCTGCGGCGTTTAGCACACAACGGGACATTTAGAAAAACTGGTTTTGTACATTACAAGAGCTCAATTTAGTTGCGGCTAAAAGCAACTTTAATGTGATATCATACAGATTCAATTTAGACACAATAATGAAAAAGATACCTTACAGAACCATTGCTCTCTTAATTTTTGTAACCCTGCTTATTATTGTCCCCTTTTGTATATGGGGTGACAGCATTGACGCGTGGACAGGAAAACTGATTAAAGAGGGAAAGAACCACCCCTTTTACACAGGATCCATCCTGGGAGGGCTACTGGCATCCGACATTGTACTGCCTGTTCCATCCTGTATTGTAAGCACAGCTTGCGGTTTAACCCTCGGGTTTGTAAAGGGCAGCCTGGTGTCATTCGGAGGAATGACTGTCAGTTGTCTCGGCGGATATGCACTGGGCAGGCTATTCACCCCGGCAGCAGAAAAGATGCTGGGAAAGAGTGAGTCAGAGAGAATGCGCTTATTTCACAAGAAATACGGCATCTGGCTTGTACTTGCGATGCGCCCCGTACCAGTTCTGGCGGAGGCATCAATGCTTTTTGCGGGAATTGCCCGGCAACATTTCGGCAGAACAATGATTATTGCCACAATCGGAAATCTAGTTGTATCAGGAATCTACGCGGCAGTCGGCGCATACGGCGAAGCAAAAGAGAGCACCGTAACCGCATTCACGGTTTCGGTGCTTTTGTCAGGGATTATGATGCTGGTCTCGAGAAAAAGGGTGAGTAAGGGAAGTACTAAAGTGCGAGAGTTCTAAAGTGCGAGAGTTCCTGTTTGCTTTGCAGGTGCTTTATGCTGTTAGCGAGATGTGCCGTATGGGTTTAATGTATATTTTTTTGTTGTTGAAAAAAATGGACGATGAATTACGTTTCTTAACCCTTACAACTTACAACTCATAACTTATAAACTTTAGCACTCTCGCACTTTAAAACTTTAGAACTTTAGCACTCTGTAACGTCCCCTCATTTCAACGGCCCTGCCTCATGCAGTCGCAATGGCCAAGGCCTGATCAATATCAGCCTTAATATCTTCAATATCCTCAAGCCCAACCGATACACGGATATAGTCATCGGTAACACCTGACGCAAGCCGTTCATCTTCGGTCAACTGCTGATGCGTAGTTGAAGCCGGATGTATAACCAGCGATTTGGCATCGCCAATATTAGCCAGATGCGAAAGCAGCTTCACATTGTCGACAAACCGCATACCACTCTCTCGGCCACCCTTTACACCAAATCCCAAAACACCGCCGAAACCGTCCTTTAAATATTTTGAAGCCATGGCGTGATAAGGACTCTCCGGAAGCCCCGGATAGTTCACCCACTCAACCGCAGGGTGTGCCTGCAGCCACCTGGCCAGCTCGAGGGCATTCTCAGAGTGACGCTTCTGACGCATAGGCAAAGTCTCAAGGCCGAGCAGCAGTTCACGTGCATTAAAAGGGCTAATAGCAGCCCCCAGATCACGCAGAAGGGTCACGCGCACCTTCAAAATAAAGGCCACATTTCCCATGCCGGGAAAATCCTTAAGCGCATCCCAGTAAACCAGCCCGTGATAGCTGGGGTCAGGCTCCGTAAACTCTGGAAAACGTCCGTTATCCCATTCAAACTTGCCGGAATCAATAATAATTCCACCCATGGAGGTTCCATGTCCCCCGATATACTTGGTTGCCGAGGCAACGACAATATCGGCACCATGTTCAAATGGACGAACCAATCCAACACCAATGGTATTATCCACAATCAGGGGCAGACCGGCCTCATGGGCAATCTGCGCCAAGAGTTGAAAATTGGGCACATCCAGCTTCGGATTACCAATTGTTTCAATATAAACCGCTTTCGTCTTCTCGGTTATTAAATCTTTTACCCTCTCCGGCTCCGTTGAGTTAAAGAATTTAACCTTACGTCCCAGCTTGGGAAAGGTATAGTGAAAGAGCTGATATGTACCGCCATAAAGATTATCAGCGGCAATGAATTCATCATCTGCGCGACTGAGTGCCAACAGAGCTGTAGAGATGGCCGCCATTCCTGAAGCCATTGCCAAACCACCGGTTCCACCCTCAAGTGCAGCCATGCGTTCCTCAAAGACCGCAGTTGTAGGATTCATGAGTCGGGTATATATATTCCCGAACTCCTTCAAAGCAAAGAGATTGGCGGCATGTTCGCTGTTCTTAAAAACATATGATGCCGTTTGATAAAGCGGAACCGCTCTAGAACCAGTTACGGGATCAGGCACCTGTCCGGCATGAAGTGATTTTGTATATATTCCAAGTTCTCTCTTATTCATATCTGCCTCCTGAAATTTAAACGCTGAATTCCTGGTGTAAAGGTCCTCTGATCCTATCCCCAATCAACTGAGTCAATTAGCCAAAGTAACATTTTATACCACCTTGTGATACCATACCATACCATTATTTACAGAAGAGTGTAAAACAAATATAAAGCATTAAATTAATATTCTGTCGCGTCCTTCACCCTTCTCACTTCAAACCTCACACCTTGCACCTCACACCTCTCACCTCATTTCCCCATATAATAAAATTCTTCGCGGTTCAACCAGCCATCTTTGTTCCCATCAAACCCAGGAAAGCGCTCTTCTCCCTCTTTGCGTTTTTCCGCACCGGGAGGGCCGAAGTTGAGCAGGTACTCCTCTCGACTCATCCGTCCATCTTTATCTTTGTCGCTCTTATTAAAGATGACATTACGATCCAGATACTTAACATTGGGATCAAACTCCTTTGGCCACCTAGCTGGCTGTGTTCCCGCCTCTTTATCAAGCGGACTCTCTGATAAAGCAGAATGCCACTTCAGGGCTCTCTTTTTTAAGCGCTCTACTACATCAGAGTGCTGAAGAGCCTGATTACTCTCTTCAAAGGGATCAATCTCCATATCATATAATTCAATACGGCTGTCATCGGGGTTAAAGAGCAGTTTCCACCTACCATCACGAATCGACAGGATAGGGCTGCAGTTCCAACGATGATTAAAGACCCTGTAACGCCACTCCCACATCAACGGTTTGCTGCGCATAAACTCTTTATTACCTTTAAAAGCCGCTGCCACACTCTGACCACGAATCGTCTTCTGCAACGATTCAGGAATAGACGCACCTGAAAGTTCACACAGAGTAGGCAGCATATCAGCACCACTGACAACCGTCTTTTCATTCAGCTGACCTGCCGGGGTTCCGCCAGCGGGCCAACGCACAATAAACGGCACACGAACGCCCCCCTCATAGAGGCTGCGTTTACGTCCACGCAGGGGACCGGCACTGCCCAGTCCTGACCAGGCGGCATTTCCTATCTGAATATCCTCAGGGCCGTTATCAGAGGAAAAGATAACAATTGTATTATGCGTTAGTCCAAGTTCATCCACCTTGATCAGCAATCTTGATATCTGTTTATCCATCTCCGTCACGGTCCCGGCATAAACCTCACGAGGTGTCGTAAACCCCTTAGGAACATGCTTCCCTCGATAGGGCTTCATCTGTTCGACACTCGGAGCCAGGGAGGCATGCGGATCATTAAACCATAACTGACAGAAGAATGGCTGGTCACTCTTCTTCTGCTCTTCTAGAACATCCATTGTTTTTTCTACTAGGACTTTGGAGGCAACAGGACGCTCTTCAATTCTCCACAAACTTCTTTTATCTTGCTTGCAGTCAATCCAATACGACTCGTCAAATCCATAAGGGAGAAGATTTCGCTCAACACCGCCTGTTGTCCCCAAGTGCCACTTACCCACATGCAGCGTTTTATAACCGACTGTTTGAAGTAACTTAGGAAGCGTAGGGAGTTTAGGATCAAGCAGGTCCGGCATCCCCCTTTTTACATTCGTAGCGTGGCTGGAGAAATGGCCAAAGACCCCGACATCAGAGGGCCACATACCAGTCATTAGTGTAGCTCGAGTTGGAGAGCAGACCGAACCGCCCTGATAAAACTGTGTAAATCTGATTCCCTCACGTGCCAGACGGTCGATCCCCGGCGTACGAATGCCGTTACCACCATAACACTGAGGATCACCCCACCCAAGATCATCGGCGAGGATAAAAAGGATATTTGGTTGGCTCTGCTTCTGACCAGATGTCACGGCTCCGCAGCAAATACAGGAAACTGCAAACACCGTGCTGATAATCCATGCTAAACGTTTCGGCTGAAGTTGCATAAACAGGAGTTCCCTTTACTTAAAACGTGTAGCCGAAAATGTTTTACGCGATCTCTTGTAATCATAAAACAATGCATTGGATACAGCCGCAGTCTGATCATTCGTAAGAGCGCGTTGTTGTCCACGCCACCCCTTACGTCGCCCGCAGACCGTAATATTATAATGTCCTGTGAAAAACAACGGCAAATCTAAAAACGAAGCAAATCCATATAAGGATCGTTCCAACCACTCGGGAACAGAGCATTTACCGGAGAATTCATTCTGTTCCATGAACTGCCTCACCAGCTCAATCCAGAAACGGCCGCTGTATTTTATGCCCAGAACATCGAATCCGGGTTTCAAGAGAGACAAAACCTCTTTATAGGTGCAGGCATATTGTGCCTCAATTTTTCCACGCCTGCCTCCCAGCAGACGCGCCAGTGCCACCGCCTTACGACGGGGAAAGGTAAACACAAAAAGGCCACCATTGATCAAAACCCGATGGCACTCTTTAATCAACATCTCAAGGGGCACACCATCAAAAAAAACACCTCTGTTAGCGACAACAATTGTATCAAACTGCTTCTCTTCAAAAGGTATCTGCCCTTGAGATCCCAGAACCACCACTTTATCCTCGCCCAAAACTGCAGCAACCAGGTCACCGCGTTCCTTGGTGAACTCTGCGGTAAGCCAATATCCACCAAGCTGTCTGAACATCTGACTCACCCCTGCTTGGGTAAAGCCCAGATCCAACCCGATTCTAACCTTTCTCGTATCCTTACCTATAAAATGTTTAACCGCTGAAAGCTCCTTACGTAAGGGAAGCGAAGCAATACTCTTGGTTAAAATACTCTTAAATACATTATGCCTGATATTCATTATGTAAATATACCATTATGAGTAATTCCACGTCAACAAAATGCGCATGCACCAAAGCGGGCTCTGCCCGCAACCCAGCTTGAAGCTTGTGGCGTGTAGCTTGTAGGTTGCTCTGCATTTTTGCTATCAGCTACAGGCTACAGACTACAGGCTACAGACTACAGGCTACCCGCTACCCGCTACCCGCTGGTTACGGCTGAAAGCAGCTTTAGATATACTCAGCAAAAAAATCATGGTAATCCGACTTGCTTCAAAATCACAAATTTGTTATTTTATCTGAACACACAACCCGAATAAACATATAAAACACCACACAGTTTCCTGTCAGGAATACCTGACAGGAAACTTTTTAAAACGAGCTAAACCCGGACGTTTCCTGAAACCATTCCATAAATATGCGCAAAATATTCTCATCGGCATAAATCCGGTAGTCTGATGTATATCCCCGACCGCCCTGATTATTCCACCAGCGCTCAAATGTTTTGCGTTGTTTTGCCATGACCTCGCTGTCAACACTCCCGGTAAGAGCCAGACAGCTCTCCGCATTATAATTGCCAAGATTGCGGCGGGTATAGTTAGCAGAGCCTGTCAGCAATGTAGCTACTCCGGAGGGTTGCTCAACATAAAGCATTTTAACATGAAACTGTTCGCCATGCGTCTCAACCCAGCGCACTGGAATCCTGTAATCACGTAACCGAGCGGCAGTCTGTCGATTTGGCATTCCATTCTTTTCCCAACCGAAAGCATCTTTATTGGTATCAAGAATCACACGCACATAAGACCCGCGTTTATGGGCCTGGATCAATGCATCAATAACACGATGATCTGAAAAATAGAACATCGAAAGATCAACTCTGCCATCCGGCTCAAGGGTATTCAGTAATTCAACAACTCGGTCGCGAACCTTTTCCTCTGTCAGAACCTCTAAATTAAATCGGCCACCGGGTTTCTCATGAAACACCGGCACGGGAATATCCTTCATCCCTGAAAAAGCCAGAACGGCCCTTTCCGACTGCCACATCAGCGCCATCCCGGCCCCCTTAACATGCAGAGCCGTATTCCAATGTGCGCTGCTCCCGCTATGCGAATTAGCACTCAAAGCCATCACCTCTTTCTCCGAGATAACAACCTTGCGATGATTTGCCTTCAAATTGAGAAGCTTTAAAAAACTGCGCATAGAAATGCGCCCCTCCCCCATGGGGTTGGGCATCAGAAAACCAGGACCAGTGCCTAGCGGACGAACGAGTAGACGCCATGGAAAGGAGTAAAGAGGATTGCTATCGGACAGTTTATCCAGATCTGTCAGCACCACCTTAACCCCCGCCTTGGTCATGGCTGCGAAATGTGGTGATTCAACTGCACCGTAGATTGTATTCACCGGATCGGAGATAAAGATAATCTCAATATCAGGCATATCCCGCTTTTTTGCCACGAGCCAGCTCGTTAACTCATCGCTCAACGGATAATAGCCCTCAGCAGCGGTATAGCAGAAATTATTGATCAGAAACATATCGATCAGAATAAACTTCTCCGCACGGTTGATCACATCACGTACAGAACGAAATATCTCCTGATTGACATGACGTTTACCACTCTGATCCACCCAGCATTCATCAACCAGCAAATGCACCTGATCCACGCGCGTGCTGGCAGAAAAATCTAGACCATCAGGAGGAGAAAAAAGCCAGGCATACGCGCAAAGAAATGGAGCCAGCAAAAGAAACAGAACTGCACTTTTTATTTTCAAAAATTTATTCATATCTATAAATTATGGGTCTTCCGCTGAATCTGTGGGTAAATAATGCTTAAAACACCGGGCATAAACCTCTATTATGTTGTATACCAAAACGACACTTTAGAGAGAGAGACACCCGGTGCGAATTCAAACTTTACTAAATCATTGCTATCCGCTCAAGTCATTTGTATATACCTTATGTGAGTTGGGCGAAAATCGCGAACCACGAAAGCTCATCAGATATTTTCAGCGGGTTGGGCAAAGAAATTTCATGGTCAGATGTAGCCAGGTCATTCGGCAGTAGCTGGGACACAGTTTTCCGTTCTGTGATAATGGTGGTTGAACAAATGTTTCAATCCACGCGCCCGCGAAGGGCGCGACATTTTATCCATCCTTTCACCGCGTCGATCGCGGCCGTTTCAATCCACGCGCCCGCGAAGGGCGCGACACACGCCCATTGGGATCTTATACAAGTAGCGCATTGTTTCAATCCACGCGCCCGCGAAGGGCGCGACATAGTTCTTAATCTCCCGCATCCTCAACGCCTGTGT
>JAQIBS010000245.1 GCA_027858965.1 Kiritimatiellia bacterium | reverse complement strand
CGTCAGTTAACAGTTTAGATTATTTCACAAAGCACACCCATTTTTTTTCAATTTTTTACCTCAAAAAACAACGAAGCGCACCCATCTTCCTACCCCTCTATTTTTCTACCTTAAATCTACCCAGCTACCAGCTACCATCTACCCATCTACCCATCTACCCAGCTACCTTACTCTTCCCCTAATTTCTCAACAGAGAAATCATCCACCCATATAGTTCCCTTATTCCCATTCAGCCCTGCCTCAACCGATATTGACCCAATACCATCAGGCATCTTCATATCCACCTGCACCGGATGCCAATCGCTGTCACCCAGCGGTTGACTGGCAGTTGCATAATGGGTCTTTTCTCCCGCGCGCACAGCCCAGCGCAGGCAGGCGGTCTTCCAACTGGGATCACCTTTCTCAACGCCCCGCGCCTTTATCTTGGCATGCAATCGCCAGCTCGTTCCGCTCTTAAACTCAGCGACTGACAACACCTGGCGGACTAGCAGATACCCGACACCATCTCCAACAACACGCATACAGCTGCGTCCATCTTCAACCACCCGCTCTGCACCCTCAGGCATTGACCAGACATTAGCTCCAGCACACGCAGCTACTAGCTCAGCCCCGGAAGACAACAGCACCACGCGGCTTAAACTATCGCCTTCAAAATCCCCATCACGCAGAATCTCAGAGGGGCTCTTAACAAAGGGAAGAAAGGGAAGCGCATCTTTTCCATTAACGGCTGTAACTTTTCCGTCAAAACCAATGCGACAGCGCATGCCGCTCCATCGTCCTACAGCAGATGATCCGATCGGCCCATCCATCCAGGCAAGGTGCAGATCCTCAGCATCCATAAATACATTTTTGGGCAACGCCCCGAACCACATTACATCATTCAGACAAAGAACATTATCCTTAGCATCTTCAAGCAGAATAGATGTCGGCATGTGCCCCGGTTCTTTTGATTTGGATGTCTGAAGGTAGCGCCCCCGACCGGAGTTGCGTTCCCCCTCCAGCAAAACCTGCTTGCCATCAAGGAGTTCAGCCCGAACCATTGCGCTGGTACGGAACATCATTGAAAGAAATGCGGAGTCCCCCGATGCAGGTGTCTCTGGCTTGACAGCACAGGCAAAACCGAAGTCATCTCCATCATCAAAGACATATTCCGTATAGAAACTGATCGGATGCGCCATCTTGTCGAAGCGATAAAATCCCCGTAATGCCCCCTGAAAAGAAATCTTAATGCGAGAGCCATCACGTTCCAGACGCGCGTATGCCTCCACATCATTCTCCTGCGCATAGTGCTTATGGGAGCCATAGCCCCTGTCGTTATAGATACCACCATTCTCAAGCACACGCTGCCATGAGCCATTATCGGGCCGCCAAATACCACACAGGCGTCCGTTACGAGAGAAGCGAACGCGCAGGTTCTCATTCTCAAAACGCCAACCTCCAGCCTCCTGGACCAGCCTATCATCACCGGTTCCTGTCTCCGGCCCATTATCCTGCACCGGCCGATTGCGAATTGTGAAAACCAGTTCATTCCCGCCGACCTTGACTCCATCCGTCTGATCACTCCATCTTATCAAAACTTTCATTCCATGGTTGTCGCCAATACGATCCAGAATCTGCACAGCCACTGGCAGGTGATTCTGATCAAATCCAAAGGCAAGCCGGCCCTTCTCACATAACGCACCGACCGTTGCATGCGTCTCATCCAAACCAAAAGGATGTAACCGCGAATCCCAAATCACAGAGGTACCCTGCGGCAGACGATAGATTGAACTGATCACACCTTCACACCCCGGATGTCGGACACGGAACGGACTCTCGAAGCGCCCCTCTGCCGAGCTTGCAAACCATGTTTCAGCCTCGGGAATTTCAAACAGAAGAGCCGCACCCACCGGCGGCTCACCCGTCCATCGTGCATGCACTCGCACTCCATCCTCAACCGCCTCATAATGTGTTTCAAGCGAGCTACTGCCAAAGACATGCGTAGTGGCAACCATTTCCTTACTGCTTTGCAGACGCGAAGGAACAATTTTTGCGGATCTAGCAACACTTTCAGGAAGCGCCATATCCATCAGTAATGGCATAGAGCTAAACCAGCCCGTTTTCCATGCGGTAGGCATTCCACTTTTGGAGTCAAACACCAACGAACCTGATCCACACTTCAACTTAAAATTAACCGGTGCTTTCACAGCTTCATACTTCACAGGATGTAAGGAAAGCGCCGGTATTTCAGGAAGTGCATTGCTTTCAAAACGCAGTACCGTATATCCAAAGGCCGGGAGGGAGACGGTTACTGCTCCACTCTGCAGGGACAGCTTCTCGCCAGTCATCAGATCCCGGACCCATTTACATCCACGAAGCGCTTCGGGCAGAACCTCAGGGGAAATGTCAACCGATCCCTGAACCGGTTTACCATTAAGATTTACCAGCACCACGGAGCTACGTTCAGCGCTATGTGGCTGGGTATCCCAGCTATAATCATCATCCCAGTAAGGATCGTCCTTTGCAGGAAGCCGTGCACTGCGCAGACAGGCAAAAACCCCATCCGGTGCCTTTACTGCAAGATAATCGGCAGAGCCCATATTCAATTCAGCCACATGGTTCCGCAGATGGAATATACGACGGAAATATTCGGTGTTTCCTTTCTCCATCTCATGATAGATCATCGGTATTCCATGTATCCAGGAGATAAGAGCCAGCAGAGCTCGCTGTGGTGCGGCTCCATACCACAAACCAGAACGTAGGCTATCGTGACTCTCCAGATGGCGCATACGGACCAGATCCGGCAGTTCGGCATACTGCTGTTCGTGCAGCCATTGCTGCAGATTTGAAACGAACTCAGCCGCAGGCAATTTACGATAATCATGCATCACGCGATAACAGAGATCAAAATCATAGGTGGAATCACTCACAGTTCCATGAATACTCGAACCAACCTCTGCCAGATTGGCACCATCCTTCCTGACAGCCTTAACCGCTTTACGTAGAGCCCGCTGCATGGCGAGTCCGCCCTGTGCCTGCGCATGGCTGGCACGCGCATAGGGAATATCCGAATTCCAGTTGGGTATCTTGCTACCACCACAGGCATCGATCCGAAAACCATCAAGTTCATATTCACGGGTATAGAAAGAGACCACATCGCTCATATATTGAATCCATGAGGGCCAGTTGAAATCAAAACACCAGTAATGCAGGGTTGAACCATCCTCTTTCTGAACAAGCCATTCAGGATGTTCCTTGGCACGTGGATACTCATTGCATCCACCGTGTGGAACACAATCCTGCCACACCCGCATTCCAAGTTGATGTGCTTTGGCTGTGAGCCCCTTATAATCCTGCGGTGATCCAAGTCCCTCCTGAAGCTTATAATAATCCCGCGGCCAGTAAATCGACTTGTCCTCCAGAGGCATCAACCAGATAGCATTGCAACCAAGATCGTCAATATGTGACAGCAGATCTGTGGCAGGTTTAAAGCCCCCAAGGTCCTTACAGCTCGAACCAATTGTTCCACCGGGATGAAAAGAGTAAAGAATCACCCGTTTCAACCATGCAGGGCGATCCGCGGGAGGCAGCTGTCCCACATGCTGAAACCATTCAGGCATACGCCGTAGCACAGTATCACCATCGGTTGGCAGCACCCACAGCCACGCATCGCCAACCAGCTGTGTAACACCCTTGCACATATGTCCTTTTATATTATAAGAGCGTGTAACACTGATAAAGTCATCGCTCTCCTTGACTTCTGCACCTCCTCGATCCGCATAAGCCGGCATTTCATCCGCAACCCACAGAACCGACCATCCTTTACCTGTATCACCTATCACAGGACAGGGACTGCGACCGCTATGTGCTTTATGGCCCTTCACAAGATCCTGCGTCTGAATATGCTTCGGAGGATATGCCGCCGGACAGAAATAGCTGCCGCCCGGACCTAGCGTCAGAACGCCCTCCTTGAACCAGAAGCCTTTAATCTTAGTAGGTTCTGCTCCATTCCAGCTTATCTCAAACCATTTACGCAGCATTCGTTTTTCAGGAAACATCTGCAGATTAACATCAACCGACCAATCACCAACCTGCATACGGCTCCGAACTGTATCCGAAGAAATTTGATCAAACCCGAGGGATTTAACAGCTTTCCCGCCACCGGTCACCCATTTTTTATCCTGTTTCAGATCAAAGCACTGTTTCGATTCCGTAGCATGAATTACACATTCCCCATCACAGAGCACCTCTCCGGGCCACCCCGTACGCGCATCAAATCTGACGGCAAAGCGCTTATTACCAAAGAGAGTTCCCTGCACAGACGACTGCAATTTAAGAGGCTCCGCCCCCAAACCACAAACCGACAACAAAACAACAGCAAAAACAAAGATTCTATTAAACATACATCCCCCTTAATACAACAATACCCAGATCATTTAATAACATTGAAGATCATCATCACCCCTATTCAAGTGAAATCGGATTTTCCTCCTATCTCTTCGATGGGGCTGCCGCCGATGCCAGTGAACTCGACAATGTCGCAGTTTACAGATACGGGACAGCACCGGAGTGGTTCAAGCCGAAAGGCACATTGATAATGATCAAGTAAGAGAGAGTTTGGAGTTTGGAATAATCTTATTGCAACTGATCTTTTCTCAAAACGTTTAGGTGTTCGAGTTTCAGGTTCCAAAATAATTCAACGGATCATTTAACACAATTTGCGCTTCGTTTTTCAGGATTACATACCTGATGAAACCAGCATGCACCCCTGTTCTCTAGTTGTCGCATATATAATTGCATCAGGAATTTTCAAGAGCAGTACAAGCGCGGTCATCTTATGATGATCAAAGTCCCCTTTGGAGAAACGGACACGTAGACGGTGCCTTCATTAGCATAAACATGCACGGAGTAGTGCGATACAGCAGGATCTTCACTATCCCAGAGGGCCAGATTGTTCGCACCCGCAAGGGTGTCATACGTGAATATCGCCGTAGAACCAACCGCAGGAGACACGTCAGGCCACTCGATCAGGCCGGATCCATTGATCGTCAACATACCATTCACATCAACCGTATTTCCCGGGCCTACCTGCACCGTCACACCGTCTGCAAGGGTGAGATCACCGTTGACCGACAGGGTTCCCGCATCCGGATCAGAGAGATCAACGAGCCCCGTGACAGAGAGATTGCCGCCGCCGATCGTGCCACCGCCCACGAGAGCACGGGTGTCCTGGGTGAAACCACCCAGCTCCAGCGTGGCACCGGTCGCGACACGCACAGTGTCTGCCACAGCCCCGTCAGGCGGCATGAAAAGGGAGTGGGGCGTAGTGCGTCCGAACCATTTCCAGTTGAGATACGCGTCGAGAAGTGTGCGTTCGCCCTCTGTGACAGACCGGCTGAAAATAAGCAGTTCGGCCAGCCGCTGACCGCCGCGGCGGTCCGTAAACGCCCGATCCATGGCCAACCCATCGGCACGTGTATTGTCGGTGCAATGCGTCTCAATCAGCTGGTAGCCTCCATTCAGAATGTTGGTGGCAGCCGTACCGCCCGGCGAAGGAATAAGCACTTCATCGACATAGGTCTTGCCAGCCGTAACCCGTGACGGCGCATTATATCCATAAAGCCTATTCTCTGTCGTGACTGGATTGAGGCTGTTATTAACCCGTGGGCCGCGGTGAAAATCGCAGATGGAAGAATTGTCTGGATCATAGCAGCCCAGCAAAAAGCCACCGCCTTCCTGGCTGCCGAGCACCCAGAAAACCGACATGACATTGGTAATCGCGTTGTCAAACATCAGATAAGAACCAGCAGATCCGTATTCCCCGAAATCGACGGTGGCACGCCCACCGAGGTCAGCATCCGCATAAACCGAAGGAGTTTTACCCGGCGCATACGCGTATCGGCCGTTGTTCGAAACATCGCGCCACTGCGACACCTGATCCGAGCCATCCAGCGTAAGCGTGTTAGTCTGAGAGGCATCGAGGTTGATGAGTAACTGACTTGTGACCGGCGGATTTGTCGGGTTGAACGCCTGAGCAGTGTAACGCAGTGTACCCTCGCGAACATCCAGCGAGCCGCTGAATCCGACCGTACTGCCGGCAATGTCCAGAAAGCCTTCACCGGTCTTAATCAGGTTGCCTGAACCTGTCAGCCAGCCGATGCTGTTGGTTTGGCCAGAACCAAGGTCGAATGCCGCATCGTTCACAAGCGCCAGCCCAGAAATCGTCGGAAAGCCCGGCACCGTGTACCCATGCGCAGGGCGATTGAACCATTTTGCAAGCAGATAAGCCTCGACCGCCTTGCGGTCCTCGTCGGCGAGCGGCTTGTCGTACACAATTACCTCGGCATAGCGCTGGCCGCCCCCATCCGATGCATTACGATACGAGAACGCATCCACCTCTGTATCTCCCCCAGTGAGCAGCGTAACAAGCTGGTAGTCGCCATTCATGCCTTGTATCTTCGGATTGACCTCCAACCCGTCAATCCATGCGAAACCACGCCCGACAGTATTATCCTGCCCCGAAATCGGATAAGCCGCATTGTCGATATTGCGTGAAAAAAGCGATGTGTTCTCCGTCGATCCGAGGAGATACCCGCCTCCGTTCTGACTTCCATAAACCAGAAAGACCGTGCGGATTCCATTCGTCGGAACTTCCCAGAGCAGTCTGCGTCCACTATACATTCCTTCAAAATCCAACACAGACAATCCATTTAGAGCAGAGGGCAATAATAACGGAGCCCTGGCCAGAATATTCGTAGCACCATAAGACGCATTATTCACCGTTTCCCAGCGTTTGACACGCTGAGAACCCGGCTCAAACGTCATCGTATTGGTCAACGAGGCATCGAACCACGCTGCGTACCCCGCCACGGGAGCAATGGGTGCCTCACCGCGCGAGGGAAGCACAAAAGCTCCCTCATCAGTTTCCAGCGAACCTGTGAAGGAAACCAACCCTTTGAGGGTCACGTTTCCAGAACCTGTTTTTGTGACAGTGCCCGTACCTGAGAGCGTATCGATCACAAGGTCGTTCTCCGCACACAACATGCCATTTCCATTCGCCACAAGCGTCTGTAGTGTGGACGGCTGTCCAAACCATTTCGCGCGCAGATTGGACTCAGTGTCCAGCCGTTCCTGTTCCGTCAGAACACGGTCGTAAATCAACAGCTCCGCAAGACGAACTCCGCCGCTTCGGCTTGTGAAGGTCCGGTCCTGTCCGATACGGGATGCCGCACAAAATCCTCCATAGCGATTTGCTGTGATCATTTGATAGCCGCCGGAAAGCGGCGTACTCCGACCGTTGACGAGGCATCCGTCAACCCATGTGATCATCGTATTCTTAGTATTGAAGAGTGCTGTCTCGATCGTGTAATCGATCCCGGTAAAACTCGGCCGACTCCCGCGATGGAAATCGGGGTTCGTGGTATAGCTGACTGAATCGCACAGCAGAAAATTACCACCGCTCTGCCCGCCCAACACCCAGATAACGGTGCCGATTGATGTGAGCCGCTGGCTCCAGTCCAGAAACTGCTGCGAGCCGAGACAGCCAAAATCCACAACAGGCAGCCCATTCAGCGCATTGCGCATCAGCACCGGCGGTTTGGCCGAGGCGTTTGAGAGCTGGGCAAAGATCGCCAGTCCATCCGCATCCTCCCATACATGAACACGGTCGTTGGTCAATGTCATCGTCGTTGCCCAGGCAGCCGCGTCCAAATGGAAAACCGGGGTGGCTGCAATTGACGCCGAAGTTGCGACGGGCACCACATTGGAGAGAACAAGCATACCTTCATTCAAACAGAGAGCTCCGGGAAAAGACGAACTCTCTTCAATACGAAGCGCACCCTCGCCAGTCTTGGTCAACGTGCCTCGTCCCTGAAGCCGGCGCACAGTGGTGGTACAGCCATCCGAAAGAGTCTGCAGAACCGCATCGCTGATCGCTTGCAGATGGCGCAGGTCAGGCGTGCGAACAAACCACTTCTCGTACAGATAATGCTCGACCTGCCTGCGCTCGTTGTCGGTCAAAACCCGGTCGTAGATGACCAGTTCCGCAAGACGCTGGCCACCGCGCCGCGAGGTCATCCCGCGGTCAAAAGCCAATCCGTTGGCCGTCAGTGCCGAATCCTGCGTCACGCTTATCAGATCATATCCGCCGGACAGGGAGGCCGAACGCCCGTTCACAGACTGTCCGTTGAGCCAGGTGGTCGAAACCGCGCACTCATAGCCCCAGATAGGGTCGTCCGCATAACTCCCGAGGTTACCGCCACGATGGAAGTGAGCCGTACTCCTGCCGCCGAGCAGAAAGCCGCCGCCGGTCTGGCTGCCAATCACCCAGAAGACCGACCGTGCCGTGGTCAGACTATCCGCCCATGTCATATAACGGCCGGACGTCCCGTACGGCCCGAAATCCACGGAGGGCATCGTCCCGAGTTCGCCTTCCAGAAGGAGCGGGCAATTACTGGTGACAGCCGTCCGCGCATGAAAACCATTCCCGGAAAGATCGCGCCACTCCAGCACCTGAATTCCGTTTGTGAATGTGAACGAGTCGTGGCAACTGGCATCAAGATGCAGAATCGGCGTGTCGACCAGCGCCGGTGTCACAGCCGGGTCCGTCAGTTCAGCCGGAGCCGACTTGACCGTACAGAACGTCCCGTTCCCGATGTACGAAGAGCCACCGGCGAATGAAGCAGGATTAGTCACAGTCAGTGTTCCGACACCTCTGGTACTGCTGGCCGACGCGTTGCGGAAACCGGCATTTCCGGTGCCCTGCAGATTCGGCAGCACACTCTCACCCCCCTCGAAATCGAAGAACAGCCCAGTTTCGCTTCTAACCACGACAGGAGCGGTCGAAAAACGGTTGGTGTTCATCACATGATAGGCACCACCGTTATACATGAGCAGGTTCGTCTCCACAGCAAGACGGGACTGGATATAAAACGGCGACGTCCGGTTGCCTTTCAGCTCGACTGGTGTACCGCGCAACTGGAACTCGCCGCCCTTGAAGGTCACCGTTTTATAAGCGGTGTCATTGTAGATTTTTCCCAGTAGCCACGGAGAATCCGAATCGGCCAGATTCACAGTATAACTGCTGATGCTGGGTTTAAGAATCGAAACCTTAGCATTCTCGCCGCTGGCGGGAGCACCATTTGTCCACTGCGCCGAATCCGTCCAGACGACGTTATTGCTGAGCACATTCAGATAACCATCCGCAGCCAAAGCCAATAGCGGAACGCAATTGATCACAACACAAACCAAACACATTACAAAATAACTCATAACAAAACTCCATCTTTGATTTAAGACAAAACACTAACCATAATAAAAAGTTAATCTTTTCGTCTCTCACTGTCAACCATAAATTCAGTCATAATGACTATTTGTGAATTGACAAAGTAAATGCGACACCCAATGATCGGAGGTGGAGCATTTAGTCTGCCAATTTAGCAATCCACATTTCATTTATAAGATTATTGATAGTAATGCATTATTATGATTATATAATAGGTTACACGTATTATTATGATAAAATAAAATACTACGATAAATTAAACAGTTTCCATAAAATATACAACGCTCTGAGAGGAATCATTTTTCGATATGAAGATAGGAAAAGAGTTTGCCACAATGAAAATGATGAATGGGAACGAAGCAGTTGCCAGAGGAGCCTTCGAAGCAGGAGTGAAAGTTGCTTCAGGTTACCCAGGTACACCATCCACAGAAGTAATGGATTATACACATCATCGTTACCCTGATATCTATTGCGAATGGTCGACTAATGAAAAAGTGGCTCTTGAAGTAGCAATCGGAGCTTCATTTGCAGGATATCGTAGCTTTGCATTAATGAAAACAGTGGGTTTAAATGTAGCGGCAGATGCGCTGGGCGGGGCTGCAGGCAGTCAGATCAACGGTGGCTTGGTACTGGTGGTTTCCGATGATGTCGGTCGCATTGCAGGTGATGATAATAATGATTGCCGTCATTATGGGAATATGTTCAACATTCCGGTATTGGAGCCGAGTGACAGTCAGGATGCCAAGGATTTTATGGTTCGTGCATTCGAGATCAGCGAAGAATACAGCACTCCGGTAATACTTAAAACCACATCTGTGACGTGCAAGACAAAGAGTCGGGTTGTCATTGATGAAGACTATACTTACGAAGCAAAATTCAGACACAAACATCCCGTTAGTTTCAGTAAGGTTGTGATGACAACCATTATGACCAAGGCAAAAGGCTCCACGCATCCAAAATTGACCAAATGCTTTAATGATTTTGTGGAGAATATTAATCGCCTGGCCAGGGACAGCAATGACTCCGATCTTAACAAACTGGAGCTTAATGGTAAAAAGATCGGGGTAATTACGGCAGGCACTCCCTATTACTATGTAAAAGAAGTATTGCCCGAGGCCTCGGTTTTAAAATTGGGCCTTGTCATGCCACTTCCTGAAAAGATGATTCGAAAACTGGCCGAACACGTAGAGAAACTCTATGTGATTGAGGATGGCCATGATATTATGGAAAGGAACATCAAGGATCTGGGGATTTCGGTAATTGGAAAAGAGTTATTTCCTAAATTCCCCCAGATGATGCGTTTCACTCCGGATATCATAGAGGAAAAACTCGTTCCGGGCGCACAAAAGCGAACTCCTCAAAAAGATGTCCCCTTTAGACTGCCTATCAGTTGTGCCGGCTGTTCTCACCTCTTCATTTCACAATTATTAAGGAAACATAAAATCAAAGCGTCTGCCGATGTCACCTGTGGTCTCATTGGCACCTTCCCTCATATGGAGTCCTATTCTATACAAAAATGCATGGGAGCATCCATTTCTTTAGCCCATGGTTATAATATTGCCAAAGAGAATAAAGAAATTTTTGTAGCCATGATAGGCGATGGTGGTTTTTGGGCAACCGGGATCAATGGACTGATGAACCTGGTATTCAATAACGGTCAATCAACGGTGATTATTGTCGATAACAGCTGCCTTGCAATGACGGGTGGTCAGAATGTGGCCTCCAGTGAGTTTGGGTTTAATTACAAACCGGAAAACAGACTGGATATTGCCAAAGTCTGCGAAGCCATCGGCATTAAAGATATTGTAACCGTGGATCCTTACGAATTTGAAAACTTAGAAAAAGCTATCCTCAATGCGGTAAATGCAAAGACAAATTCGGTGGTCATTGTTAAAAAGCCGTGTGTCACAAAGTTTAAGCTACCAAAAGAAACTCCAAGCTTTATCGACCAGGATCTATGCATTCAATGTCGAAAATGTTTACATATTGGATGTTTAGCCATTGAGAGAAAACCAGGGAAAGGCTCGGGTGAAATCGTTATCAACAAAGATCTTTGCACGGGTTGCAGATTATGTTCTACAGTATGTAACATGGAAGCTATAAAATCATGAGTTCACAGGACACAGGAAAAAATATCATCATTGCTGGTGTAGGAGGACAGGGAATTCTCCTTTTCAGCAATCTCTTAAGCAAGTTTTATATGAACCTTGGGTATGAACTTAAAATCTCCGATGTAATTGGATTAGGTCAACGCGGTGGAGGTGTCGAAAGCCATTTCCGGTATTCAAGCAAACCCGTGCTATCGCCCTTTATCAAGGCAGGAGATGTGGATCACGTCATATCTTTTGAACAAACGGAAACACTCCGGTTTCTTCATTGCCTGAAAGATGATGGCGTCGTCTTCACAAGCACCTATGAGTTAACCTCTTCCAGCGTGAACACTGGCTTGCAAAAAGATATGCCTGAATCTAAAACAGAGATTATAAAGAGATCGGATAACAAGACATTTATTATCGACCCCACTGACCACAAAAGCTCAGATTTTGATATCAGCAAAATGATGAATGTTGTCATGCTAGGCTACTATGCTGAGTTCAGAGGCTATGCGCATGATGACATGATTCAAATAATCAAGGAAAGCGTTCCTGAGCGATTTGTTGCAGGAAATTTAAAAGCATACGAACTGGGAGTGACTATTGCCCGCAGTGAACTCGTGGCTGAATAGTCGATGAGCGTTAAGCCATAAGGGAAATAAAATGAAATTACCGGAAAGTGTAGTGCTGCTCGATAGTTTAGGTGATTTACAGCCCTGCAATACAAGTCCAATACTCGTCTGCGGATCCCATTGCGGAGGCAATAGAAATCTTGCCATACACGTAAAAAACTGCCATGTGAAAGCTGTTTTTCTCAACAATGCAGGTGTCGGGAAAAATCAGGCAGGGATCAGGGGACTCAAATACTATGAGGCTGAGATTGTTCTGGCATGTGCTGTTGACAACTATAGCGCAGAGATTGGCATTGCCCGCGATACCTATGAGAGCGGAATCATAAGTCACACAAACACCCATACGAAAACAATTGGCATCCAGATTGGGGATTCTGTGAAAGAGGCAATTGCCAAAATAATCAGTCATCGATCGCCAGCTCAACAAGGTGAGGATTTTAAACCTTTTGATAAGCAGGAAAAGAACAACAAGGAAAGCTTAAAAAAACAAACACAAATACAAATTGATGGTACGTGCATCACCGTAACCGACAGCATAACTTTCTTAAACGCTAGCAATTCAGGAGATATCATTGTTTGTGGATCACATGGCGGTGTGAGTGCCGGGAATTATGCAAAGAAATATCACGTTAAAGCTGTGTTTTTTAATGATGCTGGAATCGGTAAAAATAATGCAGGTGTAAAAAGTCTTGAATCTCTCAATGATGCAGGAATTCTTGCTTGCACGGTAGATTGCATGAGTGCAGAGATTTTTAACGGACAAGACGTACTCGATAATGGCATTATCAGTGTTTGTAATCAACTTGCAAAGAACAGAAACATCAAGGAAAAGCTGACGGTTAAAGAGGCAGTTAAATATATTTAGCATTGTAGGAAATAAGGGTCAACCATTATAATCTGGAGTCAAAACTATAATGAATGCCCCCTATGCCCTGACACCTTCGTGCTCTCTTGACGGCCATAGCCTTAGGCAACGGCTGTTCGTGAACTTCGTGGTTAAAATAGTGATTGCCTCATTTACTTCAGTTCACGGATTTTAACCAGACGATACCAGGCCTCATCATTATGATCAGTCAGCATGATATGCCCGGAAATCTTGATACCATAGGTCGGAAAATCCTTGTATTTACTCTCTGCTACGCCTGCCTTGACTGCTGCACTTCCAAGCTCGTATTCAAGCACCTTGCTTCCATTCAGCCAATGCTCAACATGGTTACCCTGAATAAGCAGACGCGAGGCATTCCACTGACCCGCAGGATTCAGAGCGCATGAGGGGTCGTAGTTCCAAATTCTACAATTCAGCTTCCTCTCCAAGTATTTCCTAACCTTCTCAACTGCGGCGACAATATCGCTGAACGGCAGCAACCGCCTCCACAACTCTTCACAATGCAACCAGGCCGGTTTCTCAACTATACAATGCACAGTAAAAGGCCCAGGAACCTTCATTATCCACAGGTATGCTTTTGAATCTCGATTGAAACAGGGCGCCTGTACGTTCATACTTTGTATTGAACCAAACGCTGTAACTGGTGTTGAGCCACTGCATGGCACGGCTTACATTTCCTTCCGGCGATTCAATCAGGAGGTGATAATGGTTGTCGAGGCATATCCTCAATATATCAGAAATCAGCAGCAACAAGAGGGCTGATAACAAGGCATGAGATTAGAACGCGCAATGAGCCCAAAACAATCATGACAACAATCAGAAAAATGGCAGAAGGGCAAATATGACAGAACCGCAAAAATACTTAAATGCCACCGCCTTTCGAATGGCGCTTGAGACAAGATTGAAAAACACGGCTAACGAACAGGGAATTGACGTGCAACGCCTCCGGAAACAGGTCGCGTTTGATCGCCACCACGTAATTCATAACAAAACCAGCTGAAAGAGGTTGATTTCTGGAGTTTTATGACCATTTGTTATATTTCAATACCCGCTCCTGATACCCGCGCAGAAAGGATTTGAATAAAATTCACATAAGAGTTATTTGTGTCTTAACCTCCGACTATAATGGATGACCGCCTTCGCAAGCTTGATCCCCCTGAATCTCTTTAGCAATCTTCTCAATTTCATCCAACAGCTCACCTGAATTTGAATGCTTTAACTTTGATGCCTCAAATTTCTCTTTAAAAGCATCGATGAATCCATCTATCAAAGCTCTTTTTTCATTAAGCTGCGCCTCTGAGCCCCCCTCCCAGACACCTCCTTCATCGGTCACATCAAGATTACTGACATATTTGGACTGGATGTATTTCAACAAACCGATAATCCACATGTGGGTGGAACTTTCGCCAAACTGAGTTTTGACATTGACACTCTCCGCATATTTCGGGTCACCTACAGCGCCTAAAAGCGATGTCATTTTACCGCCGCTATTGAAAAGAAAAGGCAGACCTTCTGTATTATCACTGGGTTCCATAATGATGCCTTTGAGCCCAAGATCTCCGGTTATCTCAGCTCCTTTATTAGAGTGCACCAGCTTGGCAGTACAAAGCATATTCCAATCTTCATCAAATCTGCGACTACCCCAACCAATACTTTTTGCAATATCTTCCAGTTCATCCATCAAAGGGATGATTAGATCCAGTTTATTCAGCCTGCCTTCATAATGTATACTGACACCCATAATAATTACCCCGTTACATTTGCCAACAATGCGGCGCTATCAATTCACTTTAGAACTCAAATCATCACAAAACTGCAGAAGCTGTACTCTTATCTTTGTCTCAAGACCCTGAAGCTCATCATGTGGAAGATAATCTGTCAATTCGAGCATATCCTCTAAGGAAAGAGAAACAAGCCTATCATGCAGTTTAGACACCAACTGCTCCAATGTCATTTGCTTTGGATTTTTATTCCTTGGTGTCGATACAACATTTTGCAGTCTTTTTTCTAAAATATTAATATCGGGCATAGCCCGAACCATTGCATAAAAAAAATACAGATCGTACAAATCTCTAACCAGAAGTCGCTCATTCCATGCCACAAGTTTGTTAGCCATTGAAACATCATAGCTCGTGATCTGCACCACTCTCCCGAGAAGACCAAATTGCCGAGCCAATGCAACAGTTGAAACTGAAGTTGCGGAACACTCCTCCGCGACATTTGCCTCTATCTGCGTTGTCAGCTCACCGTATTGCACACGAATCCTTAAGCATTTTGAGTCCATACTGTACTCATATGTCAATCCATCGATCTCATCCAGAACATCAAGCACACTCTTGAGAATATCTTTTTTAGAGGTGTAAGGAATAAACACATAATCAATGTCATTAGTCAGCCTTGGACAATCCAATAACCTCAGACACATACCGCCCTTCAGGATTGCAGATTGCGGAAATTTTTCCGAAAAAGTATTAATCAGAAAAATCATCAGACCTTCAACTGTCGTTATATCAGGCATTTGTCAGATTCCTTGCAAAGTCTATGAAAACAGGATTTTTATACTGCAAAAGAAATTCTTCGATCATACTCTTATTTAATCGACTGTAATCAATATCTGAATAAACATCAAAACTGAAACGAATCCCCCGCCTATAGAAATAAAGAGTATCCAGAACAGCTTTCTCCGGCAAAGCCATTCTGACTCCATCAACCACTTCGTACCCAAAATTCAATCCCTTTCTGAGACTGAGATGTTCGATACGAATATCCTCATTGTTGTAAACACGCTTCGGCCCGACCTTCGCTGCACGAATGCGATAGCGCGGCACCGAACCTATCAGCAGATGCTTAGCCAGTACATTTCCAAAGCTGACATAAGAATCTGGACAAAGGCGCTGACTTAACACCAGAGGATCAAAGCCCTTGGTTACATAGAATCCTCGTGAAAAACGAGTCAGAACACCGGATGTCTGTAACTCATTGATACTGCGGTAAAACACATCGCGATTAGTCGTCTGCAACAAATTGCGTAGATCGCTCAAAGCAAATACACCACGCAAATCCGAACTGAACTCCCTCACCTTATCTGCCATTTTCAGCCTACTTAGCACAAAAAACCCGCCAATTCTATACATACATTTATTTGCACATAATGCAACTATCTGTAGTTATAGCGGATTTAGCACTCTCGTGCAAGCATCAATTAAACTAAGGTCTAATTCCGTTTGTTCATCTGATGAACTGTTAAATAATTTTTGACAGTTGCCTCTGGCAAAAGCACCCCCACTTTGTAAATGAAATTAGAGATTAAAAGTCATGATCATCTTGATGATGAAATTACAGTTGAACGCAGCTCTCTAGCCGTACACAACCCGCCCCACTCACCGTTTTTCATCTTGTTTGCGCCTCGCTTGCAGCGCAGGTCACTGAACTGATCGGCGTGCTCATCAAGCATCCTCTCAACAAAGCCCTTACTCCCTATAACCACACCATCCGAAAAGTACCGTACTTTGCAGTTCAGAAGCTGAATCATAGGCAGCTTACCACCTTCATCAAGAACCTTATCGACAATTTTCCGGTCAAATCCACGCATGGTCACCGCACCCGTATATTCATTAACTCTACGGGCTCCCTCATAGTAGAGGCTTTGACGATATTGCGAAAGCACCTCTCCCCGCTTTAAATCACTGTTAACAAACAATTTACACAATCCATCCAGCGAACGTCCACCCTGCCCGACAGCCTCGCAAAATCCCGACCAGCGATAGTCCTTCGGGTCCTTGACAACCCCAGCCCGGACCGGATTCAAATCGATATACGCCGCGACAGTCACCTGGGCATGTTCATTCTCTTCAACCAGGACACTCTTAAACCTGTCATGCCACAGCGGACCAGCACCACGGCGCCCATGGTTCGAGTTATAGTAGATCGAAAACCGCTGTTTAAAGGTTTTCATGAACTCCGAAAGATCATACATCCTGGTTCTGAAGCTATCCAGCTGCGCCTTAACCTTATCGGAGCGCCCCTTCTCAATCCACAGATCCCAGTTCTTAACCATCAGAGCATACTTCTTCTTACCATAGAGAATAGCTACCCGACGCTTGACCTCATCATCCGAAAGCTCCCTCCTATTAATGCCTGACACCAATTATTCATTAATGCCTGACACCAATTATTCTATTAATGCCTGACACCAATTATTCATGGAAACACGACCCCTATGCCTGATCCGACCCCTATGCCTGCCTATGCCTGACTACCAGCTCAAGTTGCTGCTTCAACTTCCTGTTTTCTTGACGGCCATAGCCGAAGGCGACGGCTGTTCGTTGCAGCTTCTGAGCTATAAGCGGCTAAGGATCAACCGTCGGTGCCGCATTCTTCATGCCCCCCTTGTACTTGAGTCGCAAAACCGTGGCATTCGGATTTATCTTGATGGAAGAGAGGTCGATTTCCACCCCGTTTTTGGTGACCTTGGAGGGGAGCAACTTTCCTCCATAGGAGAAGGCCTCTACCGCACCGAAGGAAACTCCTTTAATTTCCAGTTTCCCGTTTTCCTGCTGTTTGAAAACATAGGCAAACAACTCGCCCTCAGAATCATTAGATCCCTTGGCTTGACTCAATTTTCCCCAACTCTGAACAGGAGCCTTAACATATTCAGCATTGTAAACCGCGTCGGCATGCGCCTGATTCCACTCCCCCATCTCCCTGAACTGCTTCACTGTCGCATCCGGCCAGGAACCATCAGCCTTCGGCCCGACATTCAACAGGAGGTTGCCCCCCTTCGTATTGATGTCGATCTGCTTTTGTATCAGCACATCGGTCTTTTTCCAATTGGTATCGCTCTTCTTGAACCCCCAGGAGTGATTGACTGTCCAGCAGGCCTCCCAGAGGTGATCCAACGCCTCTCCCGGTGTCTGCTGTTCGGGTGTACCGAAGTCCTTCTTAAACTCCTTACGCTTGGCCACGCGATTGTTGATGATCAGATCAGGATTCAGATCCCGGAGATAATTGTAAAGGTCGATACCATCTTCCATGGTCCACCACTTCGCCCAGTCGCCATCAAACCACATAACCGCCGGGTCATACCGTTCGATCAGCTCTTTTAGCTGGGCCTTCATATATTTCACATAGCCGGCTTTATCTCTCATCGGAGGCTGACTGGTGGATATCTCGGCACGCTGGGAGGGATGATTCCAGTCGATGATCGAATAATATGTACCGAATTTCAGTCCATACTTTTTACAGGCGGCGCTCAGTTCCGCCAGAATATCCCGGTCAAACGTCGTTGCCTCGCCAAGATCATACTCGGTTTGGGCGCTGTCCCAAAGACAGAAACCCTCATGGTGCTTGGAGGTAATCACCATATATTTCATACCCGCATCCCGAGCTCTGCGCACCCACGCATCAGCATCAAGATTGACAGGCTTAAAATTGGCCGCCATCGGAATATACTCCTCCGGTGTTATCTTACCCCAGCACTGGATCCACTCCGCATATTTAGGAACAGGCTTTCCTTTCCACTCGCCACCCAGTGTTGCATAGACCCCGTAGTGAATAAAGAGCCCGAACTTAGCATCGGTAAACCACTTCATACGCTTCACAAAATCTTTATTGCTCTCGGGATTCGCTCCTGAGACACTACCGGCGCAAAGCGCCGCAATCATTAATATGACCTTTATCTGACTCATAATTTAACCTCACTCTTTCGACTTTAGTTTCACAACTGAAAAACAAAATAAACTTGATGTCTGAATATTAAGCTAAACTTAGGGTAAAGGGAATAGAAAAAAAGAGTTGTTGCTGAGGATCATTGCTGCATTGAGTTTTTTTGAGGCTACTGCACAAATAAAACTGTTCCAGGAACGACTTCTTTCACACTGACGGCATTAACGGCAGCTAAAACTGTTCCATCAAACTCCCGGAAGTCCCACATCAGATAGGCTGTATCAGAAAACGCCTCAATCAGCGGAATCGTTATAAGCAACGAACCGGCACCCGAAAAAGAAACCTCATAGCCGGCAGTCTGGAGGTCTGCAACCAGCTGCTGAAGATCTTTTGCACCCGGCGTGATATCAAGATAGACGAGTAACGCGTCGGCAGCTGACACCTTCAATCCATTCAGCGTAACATAACCCCAGGTCTTATCCGACACGCTTATGGTCGCGGGATTTGAAAGGTTGATTGTTCCACATGCAGCACCGGTTTTAAGCACAAGATTGAGTTGTGAACCACCGGGGTCAGAGGTGCTGAGTTCATCAACCTGCCAGATATTCCTGTCATAGTAACTCTCAGGATCATAGTAATCGTGAGAGAAGGTTGTTGCGCACCAATAGAATGGCAACACATTTGTCGACAACAGACAGGCTCCACCCTGAACTCCAACGCGGAGAGTACCGGGAAGCGCATGGGGCTGACCGTTATCACGAGAGCCTTTGAGTACAGCGATGTGACCGGCATCCTGTGTGAGTATCAGTTCGAGAATAGAGGCATAGGGTTCCCAGCTGCTGTGACGCCACCAGCCGACATCAATATCCGCTAACGGCCCGATAATACGAACAAGCGCATTGGTACGTGAAAACAGTGTGGCATTGCTGCCCATATCAAAAGTGCCGTCTCTGAACTCCAGCGTACCATTGGGTTCTGTCACGTCAGCACCACCGAGCCAGATGGTGTGAGCTGTTCCGTTAAACCCCTGAAAAGTACCACCAGCCAGAACAAATCGGTTGCTTACACCTCGGACATCCAGATTCGGCCAGTACCCATGAGTGGAGACCGTATCCATCAATCCATTGTTGAGAATAGTTAAGCCGTTACCCAGTCCATCATCGTTGTTACCACGGATAGAGATACCAAATGCCGTAATCTCTCCACCATTCTGTTGGAAGACCGCATCAGCCGTACTGCCCGAACCGACCCGGATCAACTCACGCTCATAATCCCCCACCCTCATGATGCCGTCATTGACGGTAAACCGACCATAGCCACGTCCAAGCTGTATGTCATTACCAACTGTAACAATTCCCCCATTGACAACAGCACTGCCGTTGCCATCGGCAAAGTCGGCAATCACAATGCTATTACCCGTCTGCCATTTACCATCATCAATCTGGAATAAACCCTGACATGTTGGTGTAGCACCCGATCCTATACGGGTAGTGATCCCGTTGGTGAAGGTGCCTCCGTTCACCACATAAACGGCGCCTGTACCGGCCGGACCTATCTGTAGGTAATTAAGATTTGCTTCAAAGGTTCCTCCGTCGATGGTCATGAATCCGGAAGCGCTGGCATGTCGACTATCATAGCCACCCAGCGCAACGCCGTTGTTGTTGTCGTTTAGAACCCGGATCATCCCTTTGACCGTAGCCTTTCCAGAGCTTCCTCCTCCATAATCACTGCCGAGACGAAAATAATTACTGACAACAACCATAGCGTCAGAGTCTACGAGAAGTTCGGGCATCGGATCTGTAAAATTGTACACCCAGAGGCTGTCAGCAAAAGCCATCGGCGTAGATGGAACCCGGCAGACGCCTGACTGCCAAACGACAGCTGTATCAGCGGGACAGGGAACCGCTTGCGAACCGCCACCGTCCCTGCTAGTGTCCCAAAGTGAAGCCGTATGCCAGATACCGGTACCGGAGTTCTGCTGCCAGTAATAGGTTGCAGGAGCGCCACTGGACACATAAAAACTGATGGTGGTTTCACTTGAAATCGCATAAGCATCGCATGCAGAGTAGGTTGCAAAGTCAATCCCTGCAAACCCCGGATCTGGATTGTAGGTCAGATTCGGCAGCGTACCCGTAAGAGTGCCGTGCTGCGGCGGCTGAAGGATGGCGTAAGTGAGGGTTTGCTCATCGGCATCGGTCGCGGCAAGCACAACACCCACAGCGGTTCCGGGCAGTGTCGACACACTTAGATCGTTGCAGACCGGTGCGCTGTCACCCGAATACCAGGATAGCTGGAGGACTTCGCGTTGAGTCAACATGACATTATAGATACGCACCTCATCCAGCAGGCCCTGATATTCAAAGTAACTTACACCGCCGTTGCGTCCGAAAATCAGATGCGCTCCGTTGGGGTCGTTAAATACACGCAGGTGATCCCAGGTGCCGATCTGGGTTCCCCTGCCGTCAGCGTAGACGCGATACTCACTGGCACCGTCGCGTGTGCCGTAGGTGGCGGCGTAGTGATGCCACTCCTGGATATCCCTCTCAAGGGGCTGAATGATCTGAGTCTGAGAGTAATTCTCGCCGTAGAACTGGTCCGCCCGGATAGCCAACGGCGAATTGTTGGGTCGCAGACCCCAACTGCGTTTTGTAAGACTGTCATGAATCACGACAAAACCAGGTGCCTGCTCGGCCCATGTCGGCTCCTGACTCTTAGCCCAGCACATGACGCTCAGTGCTGTGGTATTCCAGTACTGCTCGTTCAGCCCCTCTCCGCACTCACCCAGATCAACCAGATCATCCGTGCCGTCAAAAGAGAGTGCCTTACCGTGACAGGCATCCGAAACAAATTGTGGATCACCCTCGAAAACGCCCGTATTGGCGTAGGCGGACTCGTCCGTCAGGTCATCCTCGAACTTCCAGTATCCCACCAGACCATCAAACTTCGGATCACGGTGATCTATAATCCGGCCGGTTGTTGTCGACACCGTGATATCCGGCGAGAGTTCTGAAACATTTCCTGAGGCATCCCTGGCGCACACAGTAAAAGAGTACGAAGAATTCATAGTGAGCATGTCGATCACAGCCTGAGTATCCCCTGTTGACCGAAGAGTCATACCTTCAGAGCGAACTTCGTACACACACACATCGGAATCTGTCACTGGTGTCCATTCCAACCATATCCGTGTGGGGTCCTGACGAGGTGATACCAGCTGAGCAGGTGGCAATGGAGGATCAGTATCTCCTGAAGCGGAAGCTGAAAGATTCATAACGACATTTGCTAAAGGCGTTTCGTAATAGCAAGGTGCAATCTCAACATCATTTGTCACCCATGCAAACATATCAGGGCAGCTAATCTCCTGCAGTTGCAGAGAGCTGCCGTCAACCATAAATTCAAAATCATCAAATGCAGGATGAACCGGCGCATAGCTGCCAGCCTTGAGATAGCGGCATCCAATGGCCGCACCGTGGAGCGTGCCGGATCCATCGTCCACAACCAGCAGGGATTCGGCCGAGGCCTGAACGTCGCCCGCATCGAGCAGAGCGCCATAGGGACGGTAAAGATAGGTTATGTTGGTGCCGGTGCCGGTGCTCGCCGAGAACCCGCGTAACGTTCCTATGCTCAGATCTATATAGCTTGAGAGCGGCACGGTTCCTCCGGCCGGGGAGGGCTGGATCAGCGTGACCAGCGCATCCGTATCCGGACCGGTCACAGTCCAGCCAGCGTGAATGTCAACGGCCGGAATGGCATCGGCGATGAAGCGGGCATACCAACCCATGTACGGATCGGTGTCGCCGAAATATTTGGTATAGGTGAGGTCATCGCCCCCGAAATGCCGCAGCTCCACGTTGGGGCCGTCATCCGTAGTATAGATGCGTTTTGACGCGATGTCGGCGACAACCTGAGACTCTGTGAACCCGCGCACGGGGTCGCGATCCGGTCGTACCTGGTCATAGTACTCTGGAAGAAAGTTCCAAGTCTGCGTGTAAGCATGTCCTTCCATCCCTTCATTGATCATGATGTCCGTCACGATCCACAGACCCAGCTTACGCAGCATCCAGACCTGACGCTGATGCCGGACCTCCTTGATTTTGGTTCCGCTGTAGTTGTAGTCGGAACTGCCGTAACCGGTATCGTGTTCGCCATCGACAAAATCAAAAAACTCTGATGTGTGAAAGCGGTTGTTCAAGAGAGTAGCGGGCGCAATCTCTTCGAGAGGCGTGATCTGCTGGGAAAGGTCATCCACCATGATGGTGTTGACCTTGTAGCTGTGCATACTCTCCGCGAGATAATCCTGAAGGCCGTCGGGCAGGCTGTCGAAGTAGTCAGGACTGCCTGCGGCGATCAGGAGCTGACGTCCGTACGCCGTCACCTGGATGGCATTGCGGTCCAGCATTCTGTGTCCATTATGGAATCGGCTGCTCTTGAAGAAAAGCTGCATATCATCCATCTTCCAGCCATCACGCTGCACATAGTAGCCGCTGTAAGGGAAAGCGATTGAATCGAATGCTGGTAGATCGGCATTGCCCTGTCCAAGCACATTGCTGTATATCTGCAATCCTACAGCATCAGCCGGAAGCTCCGCGGTCTGTTCAGCGAGCCAGTCATCCCAGGTCAGCTGATCCTCCCAGATGCCCGGGGCGATGACTGCATGTCCATTGCCGATCTGAGGCTCTCCTCCCAGGGGTGTACGTAGAGAATCAACCAGGCCGTAGAATCTGTCCGCCGCATCAACAAGGGCTTTCAGCCACGGAGGTCCGTTAGAGGAAGCAAAAATCGGTTCAAGCTCATAAAACTTTCTGGCATCACCCAGGTTGTAGTTGAAGGATTGCTCGAGCATTCCCCCATCGACAAGGAAAGCCTGCTGAGCATAGTCCAGCAAACCACCACTTCCCTGCTCGAAAATATATGGGCTATCGATAAATTCAGGGAATGCCTCAGCAATGAACATCAGGGCAACCAGACCCTCTGCGCGCTGATTGGGAGTCTTACCCGGATCGCGATAGGCGGTGATCAGCGCCTCGGGATGATCCTTTACGAGGGAGAGCGCGAGGTCGGCCAGCTCATCGGCGGGAATCACATCATAGGAGGCTGCGGCGAGCGTATTAGTGACAGGCAGGAGAGAATCAACCCAATCCGGCAGCTTACCTCCGTTCGGCAGCCCCTTTGCAAAGCAGGCGATCATATGCACAAAGCGCTTGGTGCGACCCGCCTGCCCCAGCACTGGTCCAGCATCTGTAGACCAGTTGCAGTCATACAGATCCTGCTGCGCAGAAGACAGTGCCTCTATCATCGTCTTCTGGTTGCGCGCGAAGTCACTGGCAATTTCGAACCATTTGAGCAGGTAGATAGAATCATCAGTCGTCCAGTAGCGTGCGCTGAAGCCTGAAGCAAAATCAAAACTGCAGTAAGACGTGCTCACACCATCGTAAGCATCAGGAACAGGATCGGGCGGAAGCTCCCGCCAGGCGATAGCGTCATTGTTGGTGTAGGGCGAACCACGCATGCCGTAGATATCGTAGAATCCGGTATAGTCGCTAGTGTACTCTGTCTCGTCGATGTAACCCACCAGAAACTCAGCGATATTGCGTTTGAAGGGATGAGTCTGGTAGGTGTGCTGGTACATCTCACCCCAGTTGATCAAGCGCAAGCGGTCGATGGTCACGTTACGCCACTCCTCCAGGGCGGCATTGTAATCACTGCTCTGGACAAGCGGTTTGACAGAGGACATATCCTGGCGGTCAAGATCAATCTCACTGAAGAAATCAGCGCCGAAAACATTGATGTCCCACGGGTATGCGGCTGCATCATGAGGAAAAAAAGTCAGTATATACAGAACGATTATTGAAAAAATATTTAACCAACGCTGATTCATTAATGGCCTCTTTTTCATTACAATACGACTTTATAAAACCAAACATTGCTTCCATGGGGACAAACCCCATGGCGAGTTTCACGCCAGACGTTTCCCGACCTCCCTCAGGGTTTTCACATCCTCGGGATGTATTGAGCCATCCGGCAAGGGGCCCGTATTAAGCAGCAGGTTGGCATGCATCTCATTGGCTTTTGCTTGCATAGCCATGACTTCATCCGGTGTCTTGTGACTTCCATCATCGGACTTCATGTATCCCCAGCCTTTGGGCTGGAGTGTGTCGCAGATTTCGTTGTATTTATCTTTGTTTGAAGCCCATGCATTTGCAGCGATATCACCGGCCTTGTCACCGAATTTCTTGCGTATCCTCTCATCAAGAGAGTGCCCGGAGCGTTCAGGCGCTGCAAAATCCTCAGTCCCTGTTATGCCCTGTTTAGCGCAGACAAGACATTGCGGCTGAAGTTCGCGGATCATGGCGTATATATCAGCCATCGGAAACAGATCGGGTCGCCCATAGTAACCCATCAATGGGTCAAACCAAATACCGGCTACAGGACCGTAGTTGCTCAGCAATGTACGAATATGCCCGATTGCATCATCAAGATACATCTTAAAGTCTTCATATCCTTTCAGATAGGAGGGGGCTTTAGAACCGCTTAATTTTAAAGAGGAACACCCCGATACAGCTACACCGGTACACGCAGCGCCTGCTCTCAGAAAGTTTCTTCGATCAATCATTTGGAACTCCTTTTATTTCATACAAGACAGTTTTTAACTTTATTAGTTTAAAGAGAAAAAATGTCTTAAGCAAGAGTTCATTGTAACTCACTAAAACGGCTTTGGAGAGGTCTCTAAAAACGGGAGTCGCTATTGCTCCACGGAAAGCGCCGACCACTGGCTCCGCCACGTGCTGCCTTTTCCCACTCAGCCTCTGTCGGCAGGCGGTATCCATTTGCGCTCCAGTTGCAATCCGGTGTATATTCGCCCGTCTTGTAGGTTGCCCCAATTACTCCTTTTTGTTAAATTGGGTTGCAACATATCAAACTATTGATTAAAATTTTAGGGTTATCAGCATAAGGAGATTGTTATGAAAAAGAAAACAAACATTATTAAAAGTTCACTGATGCTTGAATATATATGTGTCGCTTTATGTAGCGTAGCACTGAATGGTATCGCAGCGCCCGATCTCATCGGAACATGGGATTTCGAATCCGGGGTAACAGATGTGTGGACCAACAATCTTGGAGGAACTGCTTATGGTAGCGCAACAACAACAAATAATTCAGAGCGCGGTAATGTGCTCTGGATGGATGGCAGCGATTCATCATCATATGTTGACGTACTTCATAATTCTCTGCTGGATCTAACCGACCAAATTACAATTTCTGCCTGGTTTTATGCCTATAATGGAGGTGCTGACATTCTGTTTTCCAAAGGAGACTGGAATAAAGCCTACTCAACCAGAATAGATGACCAAGGAAACGATATCAACTTTCATGGAAGAGACACGACTTCCGGCGGCGTTTCATCCAGCAGTGCTTTACCTGTTGGCAAATGGACACACCTGTTGATTACCTTTGATGTTAATGCATCCGGAAACGACACGGCTTTTTATACAAACGGTGTTCTGGAATCAACCGTTGAATACGGCATAGCCCTTGATTCCAACACATCCCTTTTCCGTATTGGAAATGCAAACCCAATAGCCAACTGGGGTTATTGGAACGGCATGATGGATGACATCGCTATCTGGAGTGATCCTCTGACACCTTCGGAGATCCGTATTGTTTATTCACTGTCAACCAACTCGAAGTTCAGCTATTCCCCGGCAGAGGTACAAAAGCTCTTTGATGCATACGAAGCAGGTGCCGGAAGTGTTGTACAAATCAATAACCAGAGATGGAACTACGCTGATTCTCTGAGTGCCTCTTCCGACGGAGAACTGGTCTCAAACAACGGAGTCACCGCGCTCGTCATAGATGCCACAGCCGGCACAGGAATGGTTCTCACCGCCGCCCCAGACCTTGTCGGTGTCTGGGACTTTGAAACGGGGGTTTCCGATGTATGGACCAATAATCTCGGCGGAACAGCTTCCGGAACAGCCACCGGTGTATATGATGTGGTACGGGGCAATGTTCTTCAAATGGACAACAGCGAAGTCTCCTATGTCGATATACCTAACGACCCCTTGCTTGATATAACCGACAGCATAACTGTTGCCGCCTGGTTTTATTCCATTGACGGTGGAGCTGATGTTCTAATGGCCAAAGGCAACTGGGATAACGCATACTCCATCCGACTGGATGACAACGCCCCTCGAAACTGCGTTAACTTTCATGGACGAAACGCAACAAATGGAGTTGGTGTTTCATCGCTCAACAGTATGCCCACCAAAGAGTGGGTGCATTTAATGATTACTTTTAATGCAAACGAGATCGGTAATGACACCACCTTCTATACCAACGGCGTCCTTGAATCAACTATAGAATACGGAAAAGCTCTTGATTTAAACACATATTCATTAAAATTCGGCAGTTTAGTCCCCACACAAGGCTGGGATCACTGGAATGGAATGATGGATGATATCGCAATCTGGCATGATTCACTTACCCCCGCGATGGTCCGTTCTGTCTATTCGCTCTCAATTGAACCTGAACTCAAATATACACCGACTGAGGCTCAACAGCTCTTTGATCTTTACGCAAAAGCATCCGATGGAAAATTGGTCATAGAAGATTGCACCTGGCGATATGCGACAGGATTAAATGCTTCTGAAAGCGGAGAACTTCAGGTACTCAGCGATGGATCAGGATATGAGATTGTACTGAATAATACCACAGGCGAAGGTGTAAAAGGATTCCTTCCGCAGGGCACTTTGATATTGGTGCAATAATAGTTTTGATTTAGGCCCTTCACCGAAGGGCAAGATAAACATGCTGGACCGTAAACATGTTGTCGGTGCCTCGTCAGGGCAGTTTAAGTTGAAGTGCTAAGTTTAAGCAAGAGCACATATGACTTAAACTTCAACTTATTACTTAAACTGAGTTCGCGCTTTGCGCGGATTTAGTTGCTTATAGCTCAGAAGCTACAACTTGAGCTGGTAGCTGGTAGTCTGTAGCTGGTAGCAAATACAGCGGAGCAAACTACAAGCTACAAGCTACTGGCTACTGGCTACTGGCTACTGGCTACTGGCTACTGGCTGGGTTGCGGGCAAAGCCCGCGTCAGGCAACACTGTATCTCGACAAAAAAAAAGCCGGCTGAAAGGCCGGTTTTTTTGAAAATATGGTGGGGAATAGAGAACTCGAATCTCCGACCCCTTGCATGTCAAGCAAGTGCTCTAACCAACTGAGCTAATCCCCCATGTGTTTGAAGTGCAATTAATTTATAAAATACAGCTGAAAATGTCAACCGTACAATTGACTTTAAGCATGAAAAAATCGTATCTGCGATGTTATTGCGCATAAAAGCAGGATGAAATGATTTTAACACAGAGTCACGGAGACACGGACTGGCATGGACGGACATGGACTGGCACGGACGGCGGACGCTGGGCCAGCGTCCCTCCAATGTTGACCAAAATCAAGGGACATACACCCTGGAAGGGCCCAGGCACGTCCAACATCCAACATACACCCTAGAGGGGTCCAGGCTCTGGGACCGGCGGACGCTGAGGCCATCCTGCGCCTCTGCGCGAGATTAAAAGTCAGTAAAAAATTAATATTGCAATATATGTGTATGAGATTTAAGATTCAGGAGGCTTGAAAGAAAAGGAGATATCTATGATACATGTGATTGAAGAGGTTGAAGATTTTTATAAAGTTATTCCATTACTCTCATTCCGTAAAACCCCGGGCGTTGAATTCGATATAATTCCCGGAGCAATGATCCCCAGAGTCGATGGGGTGGATCGTGTTATCCACACCGGGGCATCTCCCTCCCCCGGGCCGGTTGGCGGTGTTCTGCGCCCCTGGTATATGCACACCCACCAGGATGACCATCTGATGGTACTTGACGGCGTTCGTAGTGTGGAGCTATACACCCCTGACTATGGAGAGATCTTTGAATTCGAAGTGTCTGCCCATAAAATTATCCGTAATGGTGAATGCATCTGCGACGACGCCTGCATACTGGCATGGCCCTGCGGCGTCTTCCACAGGGTTCAAAGTGACCCCATTAACGGCTCAATCTCCATTAATCTGGCCACACGGCATGATGGAATTGACATGGAAAACAATTTCAGCATCTATGATGTTGATATTATTGAAGGCACCTACCATGAGATCCGTAAAGGATCACTTGATCAGTTTAGTTAGGGGGTTAGGGGTTAGGGAGTTGGAGAGAGCTGGAGGGGTTAGAGAAGAGCTTGTAGCCGGTAGTCTGTAGCTGGTAGCTGGCAGCAAAATGCATATCAACCTACAAGCTACTTGCTATGAGCTACACGCTTCAAGCTAAGCTGCTGGCTGGCAGGGTGATGATAAAGGAGGCGCCTTTGCCGGGTTCACTCTCGATATCAACGGTGCCATTGTGAATCTTGACAATATGTTTCACTATGGCAAGCCCCAGACCGGTCCCCCCCAGTTCACGACTGCGGCCGCTGTCAATGCGATAAAATCTTTCAAACATACGTTCGAGATGTCGTTTTTCAACACCGCAGCCGAAGTCACGCACCATAATCTTAACAACAAGTCCTTCACTCCGGGCTGAGACCTCTATTTTTTTCGGCCCCTCAGTGCAACCGTATTTCAACGCATTGTCTATCAAATTAACCAGAGCCTGTTCAAACAAGCCGGAGTGAACATTAACAAAAGTATCTTCAGAACATTCAACATCAACTTGCGCACCAACTGTCTGCATTCTGTTCTGACAAATTTCAATGGCATTCTTTAACATTCCCGCGACTGGAGTTACCACACAATCCAGTTCCTTGCCATCGCTCTGATCTAAACGGGATAGTTCCAGCAGGTCACTGATAATCTGCTCCAGCTGATCAGCCTGACGTGCAATAATCTCCACAAAATGCCGGGCGGTTTCGGAATCTTCAAGTGCTCCATCCAGCAGTGTCTCAGAGAAGCCTTTAATGGAAGTCACAGGAGTACGTAACTCGTGAGAGACATTATCAACAAAGTCCTGTCGCACAGTCTCTAATCGACGTAAAAGTGTGACATCATTCAGGACAACCAGCGTACCGATTCTGGCATTATGCAGATCTTTCATGGCGGTAGCCTGAAGAGTGAGAGTGCGTTCCTCCCCGCTTTCGCTATCAATTTCGATATTCAAACTGCATTCCGTCTTTTTTTCTGAGCTCTCACTTATATCAAGAAATTTAAGCAGATCAGGATATCTGACAACCTCTCCGATGGAGCAACCTTCAACCTTTTTAGCATTAACATTCAAAAGGTTCACTGCGCTTTTATTCATGTTCATAATGCGGTGATCAGAGTCGATAGCGATTAAACCGAGATCCATACTTTTCAGAATCAATGCGCGTAAATTACGTTCCTCTTCAAGCTCCTGAATATGCATCTCCAACTGATCTGCGGTCTGATTAATTGATCGCACTAGATCTGCAAGATGTGGAACAAAAGGAATTTTAAGTCTGAATGAGTGTTCGCCATTACCTATGCGGTTGAGGCCGACCTGTAAATCAGAGACCGGACCGACAATGCGAAGCGCCGCAAGGTAGCTCATAACAAATGTAGCCAGCAGAACAACAGCGACAAGAACAACCAATTCTCTGTTGGAAGAACTGATCTTTTTAGAAAGAGTTGTCATAGGAACAGAGACTCGCAGCACAGCCTGTTCAGGAAGAGTGAGGTCTGCGGGTATACGGCTGGCAACATAAAGCATCTGACGCTTCAGAGTAGAGCTGTAACGTTCCTGTCGACCATGGCCTTTTCCCCTGGCCATCTGCACCTCAGGACGCGTATTATGGCTCTCCATCTCAGAGGCCAAAGCCTTTGTATCTCCAATGACAGAACCATCAGGAAGGATTAATGTAAAGCGCTGCCGATCAAGATTCGCGAGGCGACTGAAAATTCTCGCACACTCCTCTTTGCTCTGAAGCCTTGTATCAGCACCCTCAAACATAGCCACTGCCAGATTTGCCTGAACTTCAAGTTCGGTCATCCACTGTGATTTAAAGGTCTGGCGCCCCTCATACCAGGTATACAGCGCGACAAAACCCACAGCCAGAAAGAGGATTATAATATGGGTACCAAAAAACTGCCAAAACAAGGTTCTCTTTTTCATACATTACTCCAAATTTAGTTTATAACCGACACCGCGCACAGTCTCAATCATTGCGCTATGATCACCCAGCTTGCGTCGCAGGCCCACAATCTGAACATCGACAGATCTGTCGGTAACTGGATAATCCTCACCATGCACAGCATCTACAATCTGATAACGGGAGAAAACAACCCCGGGCCTGCGAACAAAAAGATCGAGCATCTTAAACTCACTTAATGTTAAAACCACATCCTTGCCATCAATTTTTACGGCATGATGTTCACGATCAATCTGAACCGGACCAAGTACGATAAGATTTTTACCATCCACAGGCTCATCGGCACAGCGCCGTATGACCGCTTTTACGCGAGCCAGCATAATGCGGGCACTGAACGGTTTTGTAATATAATCATCCGCACCCACCTCAAGACCAGCTACAATATCAGCATCTTCATTACGGGCTGTCACCATAATCACCGGAATACGGGCCGTTTTATCCCAGGCTCGCAATTTACGGCAGAAGGCAAACCCATCTGTACCGGGCAGCATCAGATCCAAGAGGATAAGGTCAGGAGACTGGGTTTCTAAAGCAACACGAGCATCCTCAGCGGATTCGCATTCACTGACCTGATATCCTTCGCGTTCCAGATTGTACCGCATCAGTTCACGGATATCGGCTTCGTCTTCGACAACTAAAATTTTCTCTTTTGACATTATGTTTTCCTTCTAATTCACAGACTGATGACGAATAATTGTTCCGTCAACAAGATACGCCACATCTTCTGCGATATTAGTTATGTGATCTCCGATCCGCTCCAGATAGCGAGAAATGGTATAAATCTGAATAAGCGCCTCAACGGCCGTAACAGAAGTCTCAGTTGAAACCAGTTTCACGACTGTCTGAATGACATCGTGATTCAGTTGATCAAGATTATCGTCACGCAAAATCACGGCATTGGCTTTATTAACATCAAAATCGATCAAAGCATCCAGACATTCACGCAACATATCTTTCACAAAGTGGCCCATCTTAACAACCTGATCAATTACGCCAATAGATGGAAAAGAGGATAGCTGAAGTCCACGTCCGGCAATATTCACAATGATATCGCCTATGCGTTCAAGGTCATTATTGATCTTCATAACTGCAACCAGAAAACGCAGATCACAAGCCACCGGTTGATGCAGAGCCAGAATTTTAAGGCACTCCTCCTCGATCTGCACCTCTTTTTCATCAATTTCATTATCACGATCCATCCACTCTTTTAATGCAACGGAATCACGTTTTTCAATAGCTTTTAAAACAACTGAGAGTCTCATTTCAATCTCACCGGAAAGGCGGATCACATCATCTTTTAAGGCATCTATCTCTCTCTGAAAAATTTTACTCATACTATTTCCCCTTAATTAACCAAAGCGTCCGGTTATATAATCCTCTGTTCGTTTCTCTTTCGGCCTTGTAAAGAGCTGATCGGTTTGATCGAATTCTACTAAATCACCCTCATAAAAGAAAGCCGTTACATCGGAAACACGTGTTGCCTGTTGCATATTATGAGTCACAATAGCAATGGTATAGCGCCCCCGCAACTTAACAATCAGCTCTTCAATGCGGGCCGTGGCTTTTGGGTCTAGTGCCGAGGTGGGTTCATCCATCAGCAAAATCTTAGGTTTAACGGCCAGTGCCCGAGCCAGACAGAGGCGCTGCGCCTGCCCACCGGATAAACCGAGAGCGTTTTTATTCAGCCGATCCTTGACCTCATCCCAGAGGGCAGCCCCGGTTAAACTTTCCTCCACAACCTCGTCCAGCTCAGTGCGGGAAAGCTTACTATGCAGACGAGGTCCATAGGCAACATTATCATAAATGGATTTCGGAAACGGGTTCGGCTTCTGGAAAACCATACCTATGCAGCCACGCAAGGCAGCCACGTCAACATCCTTACCATAAACTTCCTTGCCTTCAAAGATCAGGCTGCCTTTGCTGTGACAACTGGGTATGAGATCATTCATGCGGTTAATCGCGCGCAGGAAGGTACTCTTACCGCAACCACTAGGGCCAATAATAGCAGTCACCTGTTTTTCAGGAATGGCCAGGTTGATTTTCCGTACAGCCTCACACTCACCATAGAAAACAGAGAATTCTTTGGCTTCTATATGCGCATTCCTACATACCGCTTTTTTTTCAATCATAACTGCTCCGATCATAAATTTTTATTCAGACTCAACTGTATCAGCCCTTCAATCTTCTGCTCACCCTCGCACGGATTAATATTGCTGTCAGATTCAGCGCCAGCACCAGCACGACCAGTGTCAAAGCCATCCCGTACTGCACATGACGAATCTCATCGACCGCTTCATGCTCTGTGCATATATTATACAGATTCCAAGAGAGCGCGGGTGTGGGACTTGACAACATCTTGAGGGGACCGACCATCTTGCCCACGCTGACTGCTGCCGTAAAAATAATCGGGGCGGTCTCACCGGCAGCGCGCCCCATGCTGATTACAACCCCGGTCAGGATACCTGGCAGCGCCGCTGGCAGGATAACCGTCAGAACTGTACGCCACTGCCCTGCACCCAGAGCCAGCGCCGCCTCTTTGTAGGCTCGTGGCACAGCGGCAATCGCCTCCTCTGAGGCACGGATCACCGTTGGCAACACCAAAAGAGCCAATGTCAACGCTCCTGCCAGAACGCTCTTGCCCTGTGACACCTTCATGGTGTTGATAAAAAAGGCCAGGCCAAAGAGACCAAACACCACACTGGGAACACCGGCCAGAGTATTAACACAGGAGCGAAGAAAGGTCATGACCACCCCCTCCTGAGCATACTCCTGAAAGTAAATCGCGGCAATGACTCCCAAAGGGACCGCTATCAGCATCGCTCCCAAAGCCAGGTAAATCGTTCCCAGCACCTCCGGACCAATTCCGCCAAAAAAATGGGCATCAATGGATTTATCGGTCAAAAATCTACCATAAAATGTGATCCGCGGGTTCATGATTTGCGGCAGGTTATTTTCAACACAGTCAAAAAGGGGCAATAGCGCCGTTCCTTCAAACAGGGGACGCCGGGGAACAAAAACCTTCTTGCCGTCACTGGCCTCATCGGAGTAATCCCAGCTCTCCTCATAAAGAACGCGATCTCTCCATACTTTCGCCCGCTGCCAGCGGGTCTGTCCATAAAGCATACGTGTCAAAGCAGGCAAGGGCTTACCAGGTTCCGGACCAAGAAGCTCCGAGAGTTCTTCACGCACAATTCTGAACACAGGCTTGAGTTCTTTACGTTTCGCGCGCGGCATGCTCTCCAGTTCTTGTTCAAATGCATTAATGGCGTCATAAATCGGTTTGCGACAAACAGCAGATGCGGCAATCTCCAGCTTTAAATCATCCTCATTGCCGCGGTCAAACTGATCAAACATCATACGACGATACTCAACAGTCCCCTTAAAAACATAGGCCCCGATTCCACGCACAACAAGCGGGGTCAGAACAAAAAGCAGAAAGGCCGTTAGTAGCATCACCGCAAGAATGGCACATGCTGAAAATGATTTATCAAGGAGCTTTCGTGTGGATAACCTCAATTGATTACTCTCCCCTCAAACGTTTACGTTGACGATTAACAATCCATTCCCCAATCAGGTTACAGGAGAAACTAAATATCAAAAGACACAAAGCCATGGCAAAAAGCACATGGTAGTGCGCTGAACCTGTCATCTGGTCAGCCTCACCCATATCTCCGGCAATGGTGGCTGTAAGGGTACGGACAGGCTCAAGCAGATTATACCAGGGTTTCGGCACCTGGGCCGCATTGCCCGATGCCATCCAGACAACCATTGTTTCGCCCAGGGCTCGCATGACCCCCAATAAAACCGCTGAAAAAATTCCGCTGATAGAGGCAGGCAGAACAACCTTAATAATAGTCTCGGCCCTGGTCGCCCCGAGCGCATAACTGCCCTCGCGCAGCTCACGGCCCGCAGCCTGCAAAGCATCTTCCGAAACACTGACAATTGTCGGCAGTGCCATCACACCCAGAATCACAGATGCATTCAAGGCATTAACACCACTGGATATCTCAAGACCCAGCAACAGAGTCCCTACACTCCTGATCAGCAGCAGACTCAAAGTCATCAGCACCACAGTGATCACGATACGGCAAGCGCGAACGGCCGTATGGGAAAGTTTTTCCGGCGTCAGCAGATCACCGGCAACATATGAGCCCAGCAAAAGAATGGGCAGTGCCAGAATCCACCACACCATTGCCAATGTACTCCCGCCATGATTTTGAAGCAGTGGAGCAAGAACAACCAGCGCGAAAAAGCCATAGACAACCGAGGGGATTGCTGCCAGCATTTCAATCACCGGTTTCATAAACTGCCTCACATTAAAAGAGAGCACATCACTCATACAAAAGGCGGCAAAAACTCCCGGCGGCACAGCAATGATCACGGCGGCACCTGTGATAAGAAAGCTTCCCACAAAGATTGCAGCAGCTCCAAACTGCGCAGGTTCACCGGTGGGATACCAGCTCTTGGTAAAAAAGAACTCTTTCAAGCCCACCTGCTGAAAAAACGGAATGGCATCTTTAGCAATAAAATAGATGATCGCCAGTACAGCCAGAGCAGCCACCGAGGTGATGGAAAACAAAACACCACGCCCCAGAAGTGATAGAAGCCTGCGCACCATCTGATCTCTGGATGAAAGTGTTATAACATTGTTGCAATCGTTCAAAATGACCTCTAAACTGCGTTTATTTTGCATCGACTAGCGTCTCATTGGGATGTTGAGGCTTTGGGCTATAGGCTGTTGGGTGAAAAGCGCCTGGCAATTGTTTGGAATTATCAAACGAGCTTCAAAAAGGAAGCGTATGGAATTGTGATTTTCCTAAAGTCTAACCACCTAAAGCCTAACGGCCTGCATCCTATGGGATGCCTATTACTTTGCACCAAGCGGCACAAAACCGATCTCTTCCACAATCTCTTCACCCTTCTCGGTTTTCATTAGATCGAGGAACTTTTCAACAAGAGAGCCTTTTGCAGGAGTTCCCTTGGTGAACATATAAAGCTCACGGGCCAGAGGATAGGTTTTATCGACAACAGTATCAGCCGAGGGCTCAATTCCGTTAATCGAGAGAGGTTTGACTGAACGGTCAACAAAACCAAGTCCGGCATAACCGATGGCACCTTTGGTCATCTGGACGCGCTGACGCACCGCACCGTTGCTGCCGGTATACTCGGCAGACTCCTTAATTTTAGCATCTTCTCCCATAACCAGATGCATAAATGTTTCAAAGGTTCCGCTATTTGTATCACGGCTGATAACCACAATTTTCCGGTCGCTGCCGCCAACTTCTTTCCAGTTTGTGATTTTTCCGGTATAGATATCTCGCACCTGATCAATCGTCAGTCCCTTGACCCGATTGGAGGGGTGAACAATCACAGGCAGCGCATCAAAAGCCACCACATGCTTGCAGGGCTCCACTCCCTTTTCCTTCATGGCCGCTTTCTCGGCATCTTTCAGATCTCGCGAGAGGTTGGCAATATCACAGCTGCCGTTGAGCAGAGCTTTAGCACCATTGCCACTACCAGACTCACTGACGGTAATATTCACACCGGGATTCTCCCGCATGTAGTACTCAGCAAAAGCCTTGGCGATCGGTCCAACGGTCGTTGACCCATCCATGACCAGTTTCTGTTCAGCATTGACTGTCATCACTCCGGCAATCAGACCGACTAAAAGTAAGCTTTTCTTCATAATATGAATCTCCATTGATTTGTTAGTTTAGTGTAAATGCGGCTAACCATTATCCGCTAACACTTAACACAGAATTTCTCTGTTTGCGTTAATTTTACATCTAAACTGTTTGGTTGTCGTAAGCGTTTTGTTAGAAAATTGTTAAAAGAGTTGAAGGGGTTGAGCAGCGCAACAAGGTAGCTACGGAGCGAATTGCAAAATACACTTGCAGTGCTTTCGCATCAATTTGGTGTTCCCATCAAGCTCTTTAACTTTAGAAAACGCGTAGCCAGCACCTTTAATTAACATAAAAGCCAATGGTACTAAGTACGCACTGGCTTTGTTTTTGCATTATGGTCTTTGAGACCTACCAGCTTAAACGGAATGCGGAGGTAAATCCATATCCGTGATAATCATCACCGGAACCACGCATGTTCACGGCATAGCTGTATTCAAGGGCATTCTGCCATTTGAGTTTATGACCATAGAGGTACCAGTTAAACCCAAGCAGAACGTTATGGGCAGTCTCAGCTTTGGTTTTATCTGCATTCCGATAAGCATAACGCGACATTTGTACATCAGCGTCCCCCTCAAGACTTGTCACGCCGGCATATTGCAAGACTAACTGTAAATCATCTGTTAAGTTATAAAATGGCGTAACACTCAGGCCAACCAGATCGCTCTGATCGATCCCATTTGAATTATCCTTGATTCCCTTCGATGTGACAATGTCGGACTGAACCCCTAGCTTGTCAGAAAGCATCTGCTCGTATACCAAAGCAAGAACATGGGCGTGATTGGCAGTGCCGACAGCATTCTTTCCTTTGAAGTCGCTATAGTTGCTGGAGTAATCGGGGTCGTTGTAAACATAATCAAGGCGCAGAGAACCCTTTTCTCCTGTTTTGTGGCCAACGGAGAAAAGTCCGAAGTATCCACTGTCAAAGTGACCGTACTCCGCTTCGCCACTGGCTGAAAAAAGTCCAACTTTGTAGCTCCACTCATCTATATCGCCATTGACTGATGTCCCGGTAAAATATTCCGTACCGAACCAGAAGTTCCCTGCAACAATGTTTCTTTCAGGAAGAATCAGTTTTTTTGATGATGTTTCACCATCAAGCGTAAACCCAGCAGATTGCTTACCCACTTTAACCGTAGCTTCTTCGTATTTGTCCCATTTGATGTAAGAATCTGTCAAGCGCAGGTAAAATTTATCCCAGTGTCCTGAGTCGGCCTCATTCATGTCCAGGTCCATCTCTGTGTGCAATGTAAAATCATGAAAGATCTTAGCTTTTGCTCCAAAGCGGAATCGACGCCACATGGCATCTTCCAGATGGGTATCATCATTGTCACCGAAGGAATATAAATCTCCCTGCAGTCGCCCTGTAAGAGCAATGCTTTGAAGCACATCACTCTCTTTGTCCTCATAAAGCTTAGCCGCATCAAAGATCGGCTTCAGCCAAGATGACTCTTCAGATGCCACCGCAGTACCAGCAACTAACATCACAACAGTTAATACGTTTGCTATCCGTTTTATTGTCATATCTTTCCCTTCCTTATCTGTTAACACAATCCAAACTTTGTCTGGCTTTAATGCGTCACATTATTGTTAAGTATTGTTATTTCAAGGTTAGCACATTGTTAGATTTGTATTTAAATCGTGGGAAATGAAAACGGACACCGCCTGCCGTTCGAAACCCTCTTCGAACGGGGTCTAGCAATGAGACAACATGTCACGCCGTCATATCAGAGGCGGAAACCTCCTTAACCTTTTAACCTTCAACTCTTTAAACTCACATCGTGTAGTGTGCCTCCCGTAGGGGACGCGCAAAACACGGCAGAGGCAACCACCACCACTACAGCTGCCACTCAGAGGGGCAGGATATTTTGGCAGAGGGGAAAGCACAGATCAGATCACTCTGATGATACAGTTCGGCGTTACCGGCATTGACTGTAACCCTGAGAGTGTCATACAAACCTCGTTTTTTAAGAATACAGGCAACAGTCAAGGCCTTTTCCAAACCATCTCCACGTTTAAAATTCCAAACTTCATCCGGTTGTGCCAACCGCACATTTCCATCGTAAATTGACACATCAGGCCACTCATCGAATTTATCCAGCAAATCTTCAAGTTGCAGATCTACAGACTCTTTAAAACATACAGGATTGCGTTCCATGGCCGCTTTAATAAATGGTCCAGGGTCAGTTGCTAATAAATCGCGCAAGGCATAAAAAGCCATATTCACAGTCACATTCTTTTCACGCATTTTTCCTAGGTATTCAATTACATTTTTACGCGTCATCTCAGAATCGAGTTCAATGGGAGCTTCGCTGCTATCAAGTTCAACCCGTTCAATATCCGGCAGTCGTGGCTTGGTGTGACAAAAGTCAACAAGTTGCTGAACCATTTCACCGGCACTTATGCAACTATCCCCTATCTCAGCCATCAAAGCCGAGCGATCATTCTCTTTATCGAGGTCAATTGAATGCGATTTTACAAAAAGTTCAATATCATTAAGTATCACCTTACAGGGAAGATAAGATGCGGAAAACTCCTCTATCGGAATAGCATCCAGCAGTTTTTCGCGGGTATTATCCGTTACCCGATAGGCACTTTCGCTCTCAAAACTGAATGCCTGATCCAACATAAGGAAACGGTCAACTCCACGAACCGGCCAACGCAGAACAAAGCACTGTCGACAATCAGGATTCTGTCTCAAAAAATTGCCTAGAATTTCAGGGGTCAGCCTTGTTTTCAGATAACCATTAAGCGTATCTGAAAAATATTCAAACCGCTCTCGTGATATGGTAGCCCGATCGTAGAGCGTATGAATCCATCCCGTGGGATGAGAGACAATAGTGATCTGTTCATTCTCAAGAGCCCGACGAGCCTGGCCTGAGATCTGAGTTCCGTTAAACCACATGGATTTAGTAACCAGCCTACGATTATTGATGAGGACCCCGTCTCTCACATCCACAAAATTCTGGGAGTGCAAGGGAGTTGCCATCATATAGATATCATCCAACGGAATGCGGCCGACTACAAAGAGCGCCGCTGCATATAGAGCCGCAAGAGAAACACACTCCCCTGCGCCGGTTTCAAAGCCATCGCGATAGCAGAAAGCATCCATGGCCTCCACTGTCTCAGTTTTCCAATAGGGAATAGTTTCAGTTGAATACTTATCCAGTCCGAAATGGGTGCGGATATCAATATCAAAGTAATAGGCATCGCCCTGATAGCCAAACAGTGCATTTGATCCTGAGATCATTTTAGGATCCATAATCTTCCCAAATCGTTCCAGTTGCTCTTTCTGGGTGGTTAAGCCCCATGTCTCCAAATCTAAGTTAAAGACATAATGTTCCATTATAAACTGTTTCAACCGCTGCATCCGTTTATAAGGTTTCATCTTCTCAACATTTTCAAACCAGGGATCATCCCGCCAAGTCCATATCCGAGGCGACATAATATTAGCCAAAACAAGGCTGTACATCAATTCAGGGAATATAAAAATCTCCATGTCTGAAAGCGTAACTGCCGCAGAACTCATCTCCATCTCTTTATCTGTCATTATAAAATCTTCTTTCAGTTTACAGTTATCTGTCGATAATTTACAGTCACGGACAGTCACGAACGATCACGGACAGTCACGGACGATCACGGACAACAACAAGGACGTTTTGCTTAGTGTGCTGATTCATAACCCCCACCGTACCTCCAATCTCCAGCGTCAAGGCGTAGCCCCGCAAAACGGACTGCTAATAAATCGGCCCTCCATATAGCTATTCCGCACAGCGGAATCGTATAATTCGGTGCGCCGAATTATTTGCGCAACTCCTCGGTCAACTGCTGTAAAAAGTCGCCGACACCGCGCATTGCCTCTTCGCCAATGGTTTTCTTTAAGAAATCGCCAACTGCATTTTCCAAGGCAGAGGTATCCAACCTGGGGTTATCAACGGTTCCGGTTACAGGCACTTTAACGGTAAGACCTTTCGAAATCTTCAATCCTGTTTTAGCAGCAATTGCATCAGAGAGCGGAATCTCGATTAAATACTTAATGGTAGAATCAAAACCGACACTCCCACTGAAAGAGACCGGCTGATTTGAGAACACCATAGTAACGGGATCAATATGCACACGCTCGTCACGAATGACAACATGCATCAGCAGCTTCTTAACCTGATAGCGAGAGTTGCTGACTTTAATCATTGAGAGCAGCTGTCGCATGGATGGAGATAGCGTCATATCCAAGTCATTAAAAGCAATATCTGCATCGAAAAACAGATTATTCTTATTGTTTACTACATCGGAGCGGAAACTTTTCACCTTTAAATCCACAGATCCTTTATGAACTTCACTCCCATGAAACATCGGATTCAAATGCACCAGAAGGTTGTCAACCACCTGCTGTGTTATTTTAACATCTTTAAGGAGCTGGATATCATCAGGCAGGGATAAGACTGTTCCACGGGGGCCATAGTCAAAGACCGGCTGCAAATTCAATTGTCCTCCATTCAAAAGTGGCTGCCACCGACACTTCAAACGACTGTGGGCTAAATCAAATGTGACATCCGCACCACCAGCACTGAGCCCGAGTCCATTGAGAGAGGCCATGTAGCCCGCACCGCTAAACTTCCCCTTCTGCAAAAAACCGGAAAGTCCCTCTGTCACAGGTCCCTTCAAACTAAATGGATGCTTCTTGTGTCCGGTCATATTCCATTCATCAATGCCACGAACCTTAAGCAGTTTCCCAAGTGTATCAAAGTTGAATTCCATATCGCCCTGCAAATCGGCCTGAGCACCCTTTCCTATATTATCAACTCGTCCATCCACAAAAACATCTACCAGCCCGGAATAAAGCTTAAGCGTTTGTATTTTCACATGTCCGCCATCATCAGCTATTAAAAAATCACCAGTCAGCTGGGCCTTACGTTCAAAGAATGAAATTTCATTATCGATCAACGTATAGAAATCCGACAAAGTTCCATTAACTCCCAGTTCGGTACCTGATGAGGTACTTTGCGCATCAAGTTTAAGAGCAAGGTTTCCACTAACCTGATCATACCCCGGCGTTGCAGAGTTGGAAAGCAGCGGATAGAGAAGAGCGATATCAACTTCTGCATCGGCTTTTCCATTAAACCGGATATCATCACCTTTATTCACAAAATCAACAGTCCACTCAGGAATGTGAACCTGAGCTAGTTCTGATGAGAGCACTCCCTGATTAACAACCAGACTATCTTTATTTGAATCATATGTTACCGCACCGGAAAATTGCAGATTAGGCTCTGTCATTTTTTTCTTAGCAACTGTAAATCCAATATCAGTTCCTGATCCGTTAAATCGAACTTTCGCAATTCCATTAGCTGACTCAATCGCCATATTTGACAGCAGACTTCCTTTCCAGCTGGCGGCATCCTTAAATTCAGACTTTGTCATCAAAGCGCCAAGGGCATTAACCACATCACTCATATTGATATTGCAGTTCAATGTACAGCCGCGTAAAACAGGGACCACCTCGCTCCGCTTAGCCGGCACATAGCGCTTCAATTGTCCATGCGCTCTGCTATCCATCAAGCGCAGATCAAAATCAACCTCATTGAAATCCAGATCTTTAAAACTTGATGCACGGGATGCCCCCACAACAGAACCTCCACAGCTCAGACTACCGGATTCAATTGAAGTGCTCCCTTTTCCTTTTGAGCTATACTTGAGCTTAGAGAACTTAGTCATTAAATCAAAGGCGACATCTTTACCGGAGGGCCTTGTGGAGAAATCAAAGTGAGTTGCTCCGGCAAAGGTAATATCACTGCTTAAAAGTCCTTTAAAGTCTGTGGAAAACTGAGTCAGATCAAGATACCCCTTGATCACCCCTCTCTCAATCGTGCCCTTACCGTATATATTGGCAAAGGAGCTGTCAAACTTCAACTCTTCCAGCTCCGGCATTTTATCACGGGGGAAAACGACCTTAAAACTAAGGGAAGGGTTACGATTCAACGCAACAGAGCGTCCTTTATAAAGCATTTTAATCTGGCTGGTTTTTAAATTACTCTCAACCCTGATATTATCGCTACTGCCGGAAAGTTCAAAAGCACCTTTAAGTGATCCCTGTTCAACCTTAAATTCCTTATCAATAGCAAGGGCGTATCTGAAATCCCGAGCAATGGCAGCAAGGTCCGCATCCACATCAGCATTAATTTCACCGGCAACCAACCGATTGTCATTGACCCTCTGCAATGAACCGTGCAATTTTGCTGTAATCCAGGGGGAGCTGAAATCAAATCTTTTGAAAATCCAGCGATTATCCTCAACCTGTGCATCAATCATCAGCGCGGAATTTCCTGCTGGAGAGTACTTATCTTTACCGGTAACAAGCTGCAACCCGTCAACGAGCATACCGCCTTCAATATCTACCCCTGTCAAGCCGGTTCGTTTAAAGGTCAAAGCCCCTTCTGCAATGCCTGCATGCAGGACATCCCTACCACCCACCATTTTCAGCAATGGCGAAAATGCAGAGAGGTCCACCTTTTCCAGCTGCAGTACAAGCTTATCCTCATACTCAGAATCCACCCCATTTAAAAGTTTATAAATGCTCTGTAAATCACCGGTTAAATCAACTTTACCGTTACCAGCCCGGCCTGAAATTTTAAAACCGAATGGCTGCCAGAAGGAATCCACCAGCAATTCACCCTCCAGCTGATCAGCAATAAACTTCTGCCCTTCCCTCTCTTTAACAACAACTGTTCCATTTTCGAGATAGATTTTTCCACTAACATCCGCAATCGGCATAAAAAATCCGCCGTTCGAATCGGATGCTGCAGGGGCTGGTTTACGTTCATCGGCCGAGACTCTATCCATAATCACCACAGGATCAATTAGATTCACAGCCCCAAGGCTCAAACGGCCCACAGGAAGCAAGCCCAGGACACCCTTTGAAAACAAGATCTGACGACACTCCACATGAACGCCCTGTTCAGGGGAATCAAACTCAACACCACTCAATTCAACAGGATGCAGAATCCCTGCCTGCCACTCCGAAATTCTCAGATGTGCAGGGGCAATAGAGTGATTGATTTTGTTAAGTAGCCAAAGACGGCCAAGATCAGTAGTCAAAAACCAGGCAACCAGAGTAAGCACAGCGGCAATAACAGCAGCTGATATCAGGAAAAAACGAAACAGGGAGGTAAAACAACCACGATGTTTGCGTTCCGAGGGATCATCATTCTCTTCAAATTTATCAATATCGCTAAAATCCATTTACAGCCAACCTTTACCTGATAAAACTGTAGTTATATTAGCAAAGATACAGGAAATCCGCAAAATAAGGTTATTCTACTTTTTCATGAGGGCGCATCTCTCGATTGGTGCATATTTCCGCCGACACAGCAATGCCCTTCACATGCAAAACAAAAGCAATGCCCTCCGGCAAGCTCAGGGCCCACCCATTTCGTCAAAACTATATTTTTCGACTGTCCTTCGGGCTCAAGTTGGTTTATAGTAAATTTATTTGAACAATTAGCAAAGAAAAGCAATAAATCATGCATTCACTTCTTTTTCAAATAGGACCTATCAAAATTTTCTCATACGGACTTTGCATGGCGCTAGGGTTCCTTTGCTCGTGGCAGGTGGCGGTATGGCTCTGCAAACGTTCCGGCAAGAATGCGGATCAGCTGACTTCCATGCTGACAGGGTTGATGCTCTCAGCAATTGTCGGAGCACGGCTGGCTTATGTAATTGAACACTGGCATGCGGAATTTGCAGCGTCCCCTGCGTCGATATTACGTTTTGATCAGGGTGGCCTGATGTTTTACGGCGGATTTATCCTTGCTTCAATCTTTACGCTCATCTATATAAAGATTAAGAAGATCAACCTTTTCGAGCTCTCTGATGTGATTTTAACAGTTTTACCGTTAGGTCATGCTTTTGGCAGAATTGGCTGTTTTATGCACGGATGCTGTTATGGAAAAATCACGCAAAGTAAAACAGGTGTATGTTTCCCTAAATTCAGTCCGGCTTGGTGGGAACAGAGTTCCTCAAATCCCCCGTTGATTCCAGAGAGCGCTACACAAAGTCTACCGGTCATCCCAACCCAGCTGATAGAGAGTGCCGCAACCCTAACCCTCTTCATTGTTCTATTCATACTCTTTCCTAAAAAATATAAGAAATTAGGTTTCATCACCGGTGTATATCTGATAGCCTACGCGATCATAAGATTCATGATTGAATTTCTGCGGGGCGATCCCCGGGCGGCTGTCGGCCCCCTCTCTATAAGTCAGACGATTAGCATAGGTTTGATTGCAGTGGGTATTTTCGCTATTGCCTACAGCCGCAAAAACAGCAAAAAAAACTCCAATTATCGCGTTTAAATTTTTGGGTCTTCCGCAGAATCTGTGGGTCAGGATGTACTCCTGTGCCTCTGATTATGCTGAGGAGATTTGGTGTAAGAGTAGGTGTACGAGTACGGTGTTTGCGGTCCTGACCTGTCATCTTTCCTCCAGACTTCGTTCCCACGCCACGAGCATGCGCACGATATCGGCGAGGTAGCTCTTGCCCTCGGTGGCTTCCTGGGTGCACTTGACCTGCCACCCCACAAATCCGATTGCCGTCTGGTACACCCTCAGATCTTCATGGTCAAATAGTGATCTTTTCATCGAATCCCTTACTCTTACACCTACTCGTACACGCAAATCTCTCTTAATTGACGCCCAGAACATCTTGTTACGAGATAATCCTATACCATCACAACCAAGAAATATCGCTAAAGACTCTCAGAACACACGACATCCCGCGATCCGCAACGCCATATCTTACCCACACATTCTGCGGAGTATCCAAATTAAGAGGACAATTTCATTTAACTTCATGCTGGTTGGGGTGATGGACATAGCGTATACTTAAGCCTGTTAAAAGATTATTAATCGTAAGACCATCACAGAAGAACGAATCCAGGTTGACTCTCATATTACTTGAGTATTAACCGTTCTGTGCTGGATATTGAATTTTATTTATTTAAGGAGCCCCCTATGATTCCCGATTTGCAAGCCAGTGTTTTATGTGATGATGTTCGTCAGGAACGCAACGGAAAATTTATGTTAATTGGCATTTTTGATGGACTTGCACTCTCATCAGAAAAACCGGTCTGCCCGAAGATATGCCTCATGAACCGCTGGTGCGCTGGCAAAGGTCAATTTTCACAGCACTCAAAGATAATTGGCCCTGACGGTATCACCGTTGTGGGGCAAGGTAAAAGCGTCCCGATCAAGCTTGAAAATGAGAAACAAGTCGCCACAACAGTGGAGGTCTTCATAAATCTGGTATTTCATCAGGAGGGTACTCACTGGATTGAAATTCATCTTGATGAGAATATGAGGATGCGTTACCCGTTGCATATACGGAAGGTGCAGCCTCAGAATTCACCGCAGGCTTAATCTGCTGAGGAGCTGAAAGCGCATTGATAACCGGTTCCCCTGAACTCTGTAGATAATTTTTAATATTTTCCCAGGCTCCGGTTTCAATTTTCTTAATCAAACAAGAAAGGTTGAGGCGTTGCATATCATTCTCAGTTGTCGACTCAGCCGGAAGATTTCCCTGTTCTTTGCGATAGTGCAGAATCCATAATCTTCTGATTATATCCTGAACCGCCTCTTCCGCAGTGGCCTCTGTGGAACAGAGCATTTTATGCTTATGGTTAAGCAAGCTGTCAAACACAGGAACCAGCTCAGCCTCTGTTTTCCGGTAAAGAGCAGCCAGCAGATCCTCTCCACTCCGACTACCCTCAAGAATTGCCCGGACAACACTCCGTGTAAAGGGGTTAGCAATAATATCAAAAGGCAGATGACTTATAACAAGATTCTGAATGGAAATCTCCTGTTCATGTTCAATAAGCATCTCACATAACAACATCTCAGCCTCATTGGGAAGTTGTATAACCTCCTCAATAACCGGGACAGAAACACCCTCAGACAAAGAAGGCATGTGGCCGAAGCCTTCATCATCGTCCTCTGGAGGACCGGGAGGAAGATCCGGGATAGGCGGATCTTCATCGGCATCGGCATCAATGACTTCAGGAAACTTCTTCAGCGCGGCTCTCGGAGTCGGCTTAGCCTTGTCCGCATAACTTTTGCGTTTTTTTCTCTGCTTCTTTAGCGACTCCAGATCATCTTCAAGAGCAGATAGAGGAAGATGCAACAGATCAGCGCTCTCTTGTAGGAGAGAACTGCGTAAAACTGCACCGGAACATCCAGCCAGCGTTTCAAGAACACCGTGCGTAATACGACTCAGCGCATCAATTGAGTCAGGTGCGCTTTCCAGCTCTTTTAACGACGCAATCTGAAAAGCCGTAATTGAAACCGCTGCATCAAGAATTCCTTTAAAAGCCTCATAGCCTTGATTACGAATGATAGAATCTGGATCTTCCCCTTGCGGCAGCGAAGCCACCCTGACAGGCATCTCAGCCTCCAGCATCAGAGCACCGGTTCTCACCGCCGCTTTCTTTCCAGCGGAATCACCATCAAAAACAATCACAGCGCAATCAGCATAGCGTTTGAGGAGTTTAACATGATCCTGAGAGAAGGCGGTTCCCTGAGAGGCAATAGCTGTTTCAAAGCCGGCGGAGTGACAGCGAATAACATCAATCTGCCCCTCACAAACGATCGCCTCCCTCCGTGGATGCTTAACAATCTTCGCAGTTGCTTTATCCAGACCGTATAAAACCCGCCCCTTGGTAAAGATATCCGTTTCAGGGCTGTTAACATACTTGGCCTTGCGCTTATCGCTTTTATCATAAATCCGGGCACTAAAAGCCACCACCCGTCCCTGGGTATCGCAAATGGGAAACATCAAGCGGTCCTGGAATCGATCATACCAGTCATCGCTGCGACGCCCTGCTTTAGGAGGCAGGACAATTCCTGCGGCCTGCAGCTGCTCCACAGTGCGGCCATTTTTCTGAGCCCACATTAAAACTGCATTATGTGGACGAGCCGGGGCAAAACCAATCCCGAAACTTTCAACCGTTGCTTCATCCAGCTTTCGGCTCTCCAGATAGGTACGGGCATTTGTCGCAACCTTGGCCTGTTTCAGACATCTTTGATAAAATGCGGCCAGCTCGGAGTGCAAGGCCAGCAGCATCTTACGGTTGCCTGCATTTTTATCATACTTCTCTTCAATCGTGACGCCCACACGATCGGCCAGCTGACGCACGGCATCAACAAAGGTTAATCCATCCTGCTCCTGCAGGAACTTAAAAACGTCCCCATGAACACCACATCCAAAGCAATGATAATTCTGCCGCGTCGGATTAACATTGAAAGAGGGTGTTTTTTCATGATGAAAAGGACAACACCCCTTAAAAGTACCACCCGCCTTCTTGAGTTCTATCCTTGAACCAATCAGTTCAACGATATCAACGCGTGCCCTAATCTCCTCAATAATACTGCTATCAATTATTCCCGCCATAAGTAATTCTATTAAAGCAAAATAACCGATAAATAGACATCACGGAGTTCAATAGAATGTATTTTTTTAGACACGTTCCATAAAAATTTACATTTTTACAAAAAAATGCTCCAGCCAATTGACAGACCGCCCTAATTAAGGTATATTTACGTAACTTTTTTAGTGGCGGGATAGCTCAGTTGGTAGAGCATCGGAATCATAATCCGCCGGTCGGGGGTTCGAGTCCCTCTCCCGCCACCATTTTCTAAAGGGTAAACGGCATTTTCTGCCACTCCCAGCGCCTCAAGTTCTAACACGATTTAACCACCGCACAAGCTACGCCTTGCCCTGTCGTGCATCACTTACGCATTTTCCGCTTTTGCTCGCTACAACTGACCGCTTTTACTTCCCCCCCCCGACACCCCTAAAAACTCTCCCTGATATCAACAATCAGAAAGCGGAATGGGTACTGGAACATTAAAATCGATAGTCTTAGTCATATAATGTTCAAATGAGCGATCATAATTCAGAGTGACAACTGAGAGATTAGAAACAATAGGTTCAGCCTCTGAAAAACACAGAAACTGATAGAGATCCTTGTACCAACCTCCTTTTTTTAACAGATTTTTATCTTGTTCCAGCGGGCTCAATGCACCTGCAATGAGATATGATCCCAGCTTTCTTAATGAAGTCTTATGATCCAGAAACTGATCAATCGTACTGTGTTCACTGTAATGAAAAGCATTACTAAATTCCAGTATTTCAGTTGGCTCGTATCCTGCACCCTCTAATGCACGATTATTTATTAAACTGCTAGTATTTTCGCGTATTTTTCTCTTAAGCTCAGCCCCCAGAGGAAACCCGTAATCCTTACTTGCTCCAGCACCAAGAACCAGAACCGTTCGTTCTTTAAAAAATTTTATTTTCTCTTCTTCAGCCATAATAAAAAACCAATTCTTAAGTTAAGTTTCTGTTCCCAACGTCGCCATCACGGGCGGCCCCCGCCGATAGCGTGGATTGATCTTATTGGATCTCTTGTGCTTCCTTCTCCTTGAGAAAAACGCCCTTTGAGTCCTTCCAAGAGGTCAAGCCATTGGCAGTTCGGAGGAAGACGCGCTCGGCGCGGCTGTTAAAGGTATGCACCAAAGCATCTTGTTGGTTGCCCTATCTGTATTGATCAAAAAACTCTTGGTCGATGTCGAAATCCTTTTTTGGACGTAGTCCCAAGGAAAGATTCTCAAACATCTCAACAAGCTTATCACCATCAACAAGTTCAATTGGAGGTGCCCCATCGCGGATTGCTTCGCGCTTTGCATCGGTGGTGAAGTTGCCTGTCGTGAGCACAATTCCCTTGTCGGCACGACCTTGAAGGGCACCGCGAAAATCACGGATTGCTGATACAGCCACAGATCCTGCGTAGCGTTTGCACTGAAAGAGAACTTTGAACGAGACAAGAGGATTAATCTGAAGAATTCCATGTCCGTCAATCCCTCCGTCACCAGACTTTCCGGTGACAGTTACCTGCTGGAAACCGGATTCCCGGAGAAGCCGCTGGCAGATTTTCTCGAACCCTTCAGGTGAGAGGCCTTTGAGCGTGGATAGTAGATCAGATTTGTAGTCGTCAATAGAATCGACGGAATCGACATCGGTGTCATCCTCCGTCACATCAGGCTCAGCAGCTTTGCGCGCTTTACGTTCTTCAACGAACTGTTGGTGAGCATCACGAAAGAGGGCGAGAACGAAGTCGTCATCCATAACGGCATCGTTACCCTTGTCCGTCAGCCCCCAGATACCCCGTTGTGACGAACTGAGCAGACCAGCCTTGACCATATAGAATCTTGCCCACGCTACCTGATTGCGAATACGCGAACCGCCGTTCTTGTTGGTGACTTCTTGCTCGGACTCGGGAATGTTCATTCGGTCGATAACGAGATCGGTCACTTCAGCAGGTCGACCGGATCCATCGAGTTCGCGAAGTACCTCCACAATCGGGATACAGTAACGAAGAAATTCTGGACCTTTGCGCTTTGCCATAATCTATTCCTCTATCTCATGGTGCCAACATCTTAGTATAAGGCAAATTTACCCGAGATCCTGACATTGAAGAGGAAAACAAACAGAATTACTTTTTCCACAAATCAACACCAACTTACTCAATGCGTTCATAATAATTAGAATTAAGTCTTAAGTCAAGATGCCGCTAAGGTTGACGCTTATGCGCAGTAGCGGAAGAGCGCGCGGATAAAAAGTTATCGCTTTTTTTGAACAATTTCAGTCCCGCGAATGCGGGACTGCTAATAAACCGGCCCTCAATACTGATATTCAACGCAGTGGAATCGTATAATTCGGTGCGCCGAATTATTTTTATTCGGAGTCGAACACAAAGACAACTTCGTTTGGCCAGACCTGTTTATTCTGATGTCCTATATATTCAACAAACTCATGATCCGATGAGAAATCCTGTTGCATATCAACCAACTTGCGAATCTCAGTTTTCTTAAGCTGAATTTCAGTCTCAAGCACGTCTCGACTCTTTTCAAGCATGGTTTTTCGATCAACCTGCGGAGCAATATAAAAATAGCTGGCAAGGCATATAACAGCCATAAACAGCATAAATACAATCTTAAAAATATATTTCGACAATCTGTTCACAAAAACAGTTTCCCAACAAATAACGTTATAGTTACCAAATCTTTAAATATTAAAGCGTATTATTTGCAAATTGTCAAAGATAATATACGTTATATACCGAAAAAACGAGGTTTTGAGTACTTAAGTGGGTAAAACACAAAAACTCGCTATCGAATGCGCCATCGTTGAAACAAATCGGTTAAGTGATCCGATTAAATGTGGGGGTTAAGCGTGAGGGTTTATTTTAATTTTGTTAAAACTTCGATTGCCCGCGCAATTTTCTCCCGATGCCGCTCAATAGCAGCAGGATCTGTATTAAACTCTGTCAAAGATTTTGAAACATTCTTTGGAACTTTCAGCAACGACTCCATCTCTTTGCTGGCCTGGGCATTAAGTTTTGATCCTCTCTCCGCAAGCAACTTCTTTAGAATCACAAAGTACTCATAATCCTCAAGTCCATCGCGCAACATTTCCAAACGCACGCTTGGCACAGGCCCCTCCGTTACAGGTCCCTTAGAGCCGGCAGCAGCAGCGGAGAGCGGTGGATAGACAAAACGACCATCTCCATTACCCCAGGGCTTACGCACCCCCTTATCAACATGATTCACCCAGCCCATGGAGTCCTCATAGGGATTCTGAACTGAATCAGGGTACGCACAGGAGCTATGCCAGTAGACGCTCTCCCAGACCAATATACCGGTCACCCGCTCAGCCCAAGTCTGCCAGAGCCAGAGACGCAGCTCAACACCGGGATGATCAATAAAGATAGTCGTATAGGGCGCCTTGGGACTACAACAGAGATACCACCAGAATTCATCTCCCGCTTTACGCCGTTCCTCCAAGCCCTCAACATTCAACTTAGGTGTCAGCGGACACCACAGATTAGGTCCACCGATCAACTCAGGCTCCACCTGCTCGGTCAACATACGCCGCAATTCGGGAGCATATCTCTTAAGTTTAGCAAAACCGTTCATCACAAACTCATAATCTTTGGGGCTTGGTTCATCAAACCAATAGATATAAGCATGCTTAAGCCACCCCTTCTCTTTTAGATGCTGCTCCACCCCCTTCAGGTATTTTTCCAGCAGAAATGCATAAGCCTCATCCCCCTCGTGCACCCCGGCAATATTTGGTTCAGAGCGCGACATAAAGGTGCCTCCACCCAGCCCCTGTATTCTACAACGGAAGGTAGTAAAATGATATTCATTGAAAGCCTTTTCCATCTGCAGGTCCCACGCCTCCCAGTCGAACTCGACAGAGAGATCACCCAGTTTCTCGCGCTCAAAATCGCCATCGTCAAAGAGCACCTTGCCGCTAGCCTGTTCAGCAATCACAATATCATCATACCAGGTGGTACCTAGCGATGATTTACCTTCATAGTACCCAGCTCCCCAAAGTGAAAGTCTAAAGGAGGCCGCCTCTTTCGGGAAGCGCTTGACCACAACCTCTTCATGCTTCCATTCAGTTGTTCCATCCAGCCATATATCACGGTTATTACCACTGATCCATGATCCATCCGCCCGACTATAAGTCATTGTAAAAAGGATTCGCTGCGGCTTTAATGATTTATGAGAGAAGCTGACCTTGAGCGCTTTACCCGTCAGTTTTATCGGGTCGGCATACGATGCATTAACATTACTTTTCTCGCTATTATCTGTAACCTTGTATGACCACTCACCTTCAGCGGCATCTCCTTTAATATACTCACCACCGCGCCAGGCCGGCAGCCCCTTAAACTCTACAGTCCAGCGGTCAAGCGGAGCAGGATCATACGGAGAAATTTTATAATCAGAAAGACACTTCAGATACTTTGCAACAACCTCGCGACGCTGCGTCTCTGTTTTAAGTCTGTGATACTGACAAATACGATTGTGATTCATACCAAAGGCGGTTTCACAGCTCATGCGATCCGGCAATTCAAATCCAAAAACATTAACCAATAACGGAACCTGTTCAGCCACACCCTTGCCGGAAATATTAATATGGCCCGTATATGCTCCAGCCTTAACCCCTTTAGGCAGAGTCACCCTAACCCAGAACGGATGATTCTCTCCCTCCTTCAGCTCACAAGGCGTCTTTTGCGGGAATATCGGATCAGGCCAGTCGGCAATCACCCCGGTGGCATCAGTCGGCTGTTTAACAGGAACATACCCGACGACATCAATCTCAACAGAGCCAGCTGGAAGGGAACGTCCATTACATTTCAAATCCGTCGCCTTTACGGCAATGCCGTGCAGATCCTTCTCAGCCCTCAAAACCAGCTGTACAGACTCGCTCTCATTAGCGGCCAGCTTAATTTCCAACCCCTTACTCATCTTTTGCGGCAGCCGACGTCCACGTGAAATTTTCCAGCCGGATGAAGCCTGCCAAAGAGCAATATCTTTGTTCTTTGAAGGCAGAAGCTCTCCATAGCTACTGTCAAAAAAGGGAGGCACAGTCAGAGAAAATCGCGAAGCATACATATCACCAACAGATATTCTGACTGACCAATCCCCTGTGCCAGGAACTTCAAAGGGAATACTCAACGTATCAGTGCCAGCCGCTGAAAGCTCAAACTTCTTTGTAAATCCGCTACTTTGCCCAGTGAGAGGGTTAACACAGTTAAGGCTAACGCTCTGCGAAAGCGCTGCGCCACTTTTGTTATCCAACTTCAACTCAACCACACCGCTCTGTCGTTCAGCATCAAAGCTGGCCGATTTTACAACAACCTGTAACTTCTCCGATTCCGTAATCTTCTCCACATAGCGAGTATAACCGCGCATCTCAAGCGGAGCACCATCTATCCGACACTCCAGATGATAGTCATACACCTGAAGATTGCATCCATCCTTTTTGCCGGCAAGGCGGACAAAAACCGTAGCCGCCGGCAGCATTTGCTTCGGGAGATCAAATGATTTACTCCCAAGAGCCGAGAGCTCCCCTAAAACTTTCCAACTCTTCTGATCCTCTGACACCAGCACCTGCATGGCACCGCTATGATAATAACCGCAATCAACGGTTATCGATCCAGACAACAACCGGTGTCCTTCCAGAGAGTGCTTATAGTCAATATAGCCGCCTGCTCCCAAACACCAGCGCTGTGAATTGAACGATGCGGTCGAACCCGACAGATTCCGGCTATGATTGCGGGAGTATGCCCCGAAATCACCGTTAAAGCAGTAGAGATTACCGTCAATGCGTTCTTCACTGCCCAAAACAAAACCACTCTCATGGCTATAAACCGGCTCCACCTCAAATAGCTCCACGTCATCAATAAAGAAATCGCCAGTGCAGTTCCACAGCCCGAATTTCACATAGTGCTTAGCTCCGGGGTTTAAAGGTGCGACAAAGCAATAGCCATATTGCTTCCACTCCAACCCGGGAACACCGACATCCACATTGGCAAAATCCGTGCCGGTGGTCAGCGTGCCACCTGAGGCCTTTTCCGAACGGGCCTTGAAACGAAACCCATAGACACCACCAGGTTTAAAGGGCAAAATATCACTACGCCACTGACCGGGGTTCTTGCCGTCGTCACCAATACGAAGAGAGAGCGCATTACTGTTTTTCACACCGACACCGGCGGCATAATTCCCAGGTCTTCCATCCAACTGCCAGCCGGAAACACCGGCCTTAGCATTTTTATCAAAACTTCCATTAGGCAGCTCAATTCCGGAGAAACAGATATTACCTGCTGAGACAGCCAACAAAGCCAACGACAAGACAAACATATTTTTCAGATTCATTTAATCCCCCCCTATTACAATAACGGCCCCTAACTCACCGTCCCGTAAGCGGGTCTATGCCCTAACAAGCAAGACGCGCAGATAATAATAATGTGCAATATCACCTGATAATTATCAGGGTGCCGCCAGAGCTGGTGAGCAGGAGGTCAGCGCCTGTCCGGATAATCTTAAATTTACTCGGGAAACCGCTGAGTATGGGTTTGCCTATGATCGCCCCGGTGGCGATGATATAGGAGCTCTCGGTCATCTCCGCATCGGTAGCAGGGACAACAGTGAGAGCGCTGAGATCACCATCGACCAGCAGCCGGTCGCTGGTATTGTCGGAGGTTGTCAGGCGGTACTCAGCACCGGCGACGAAGCTAATATTGGAGAGCGCCAGCTCGCCAATTGCACTGTCACCGGCGGGACTGATCACAAAACCTGCACCGAGTGTACCGTTGGCGAGTGTACCGGAACCGGTAACAGTCAGATTATCGCGTGTACCTTCCAGATCAAGTGTGGCACCGGCCGCGACATCAAAGACGACACCATTGTAAAAACTATCAGCGCCGGTACCCTCCGGCAGCATCCACTTATTGACCAGGTAGTCCTGGAGATCAATTCGCTCTGCCTCGGTGAGCAGACGGTCGAAGAGCAGCAGCTCACCGATCTGGCCACGGAAGTCGCTACGGTTCACAGTGTTTGGTCGCTGGCCAATGAACCAGCGGGAATTACCAGTAGCGAACGTATCGGCAATTGTGAAAGAGCTGTAGTTCGGTGCAAGACCGGTACGCCAGAATTCAATGTCCTTTGTACCAGTGTTGTCGGCCACAAAGACGTTTGCCTGCTGAACTGGGTTGAGAGGCTGCACAAACATATCGTTACCACCACCGAAACAACCGACCACGGTGCTGTTGTTACGATCGCCAAATTCCCAGAGCTGAGCGGCGCTATTGTTGCCAAAAGCAACAATCGGCCCCCCGGAGTTGTTATCACGGGCAAAAACGCCGGCGGTCGTGCGGGGAGCAGTACCGGTAATATCGGTGTTCGCGCCACTGGCAAGGCCGCAGTTATTGGCATCAATACCGATCATCGGCAGACCGGAGGCAGCGTAGGAGAGTGCGCCGGTGGCTAGTTGCGGAGCTAGAAGAGCGATGCCGCCATTGCTGATGCCTGAGACTGCATCCATTTCGGGTTTACTGCCTTTGTTAAGCATTCCGGTCAAACGCCCGGAAGCATTGGTCGTAACGCTTGAGGAATCGGATGGATCGTACCAGACTGCGGGCGCAAGGGCGGCGATAGTCTCAGTTCCAGGAGCGAGGCAAAGTGTGCCCTCGGCCACGGTGATGGTCGGAACAGCGGCAGACTCCTCTCCTGCGGGAACGGACAGATATTTAGCAACCAACGCATCTTTAAGCGCTGCGACTTCACTCTCGGTAAGAATGCGGTCAAAAATCAACACCTCGCCGATCTTGCCCTGGTAAGTTCCCGTACCACGTTTGCCTATACTTAAGGGAACTTCAGCGGTGCCCAAATCTACGCCCCAGGTAGCAGTCAAAGTTTCGAGATTCTCACCAATGGAACGCCAGAGCTGAACACCACGGGTGTAACTGCCGCCAAAACCGTTGACAGCCGCGATAAAAGTGAGTTGGTTCTCGGCGGGTATACCCGTAGTAAACTGTGTATCGCGACCATCTATGCCGGTGATATAGGTTTTAAGATAGTCGTTGCCGATCTCGAAGGTCTGACCAGCACCACCGGTGCCCAGGCCGACCGCGGTACGGTTGCCACCGCTTCGGGCGAGAAGAGCAACGATGGTACGCGGAGTACTACCGGTAATAGGAACATTGGCAGCCGTTGTCATTGCAGATGTTGCAGTATCAATATGCAGTACCCCTGAGCCGAGAGGAGAGGGGGAAGCTGCACCGGAGAGCAGGAGCGGACCGCTGCCGATATAGGGTATTGCGTCGTGGGTAGCACCAAGGGTACCTTTGTTTCGGAGCAGATAAACACGCCCTGAATCATTGGTAGAGACATTACCGGGGGTTGTATCCGACGGGTCATACCAGATAACCGGACCGAGGGATTGAATAAACGCTTCACGAAGAACAGCCGGGTCAGGAGCCGCAGCTCTGGCAATAAGGGTAGCTGCACCGGGACCGGTCTTTGTGAAAGAGGGCGTCGAGATAGTGCCATTGATGAGACGTCCACTTTCGATAGTGACAGGGTTGAAGTTGGTGTGCGTGGCACCTCCAAGATCAAGCGTGCCACCCGTCACAGCGAGAGAGCTGGCTGCGGAAATGGTCTGGTTGCCGGCGCTGAGACGCAGTACACCGTTGGAAACAACGGTGGGGCCGGTGTAGGTATTGGCTGCGGTCAGATCGAGCGTACCAGTGCCGAGTTTGGTGAGACCACCGGAGGAATTACCACCGAGGGAAGCATTCGCAACCGCAAGAGAGGTATAGCCGCCACCACGCAGAGTAACTGTCGGCGTTGACGTGTAGCCGCTGCCAGGTGAGGTTACGCGAATTCCAGTGAGCATACCGGAGGCGGTATCGACCTCGGCAACAGCGGTGGCACCGATGCCATTGCCTTCGCTTATAAGAACGGCAGGAGCGGCGATATAGCCCGCACCTGAGGAGCTAATTGCAATCCCGGAGACTCCTAAATTGGAGGGGGCATTCAAGGGCTGATCGAGCGTTATATCGGCGCCATCAAGCGTGTCGATAATTGCTCCGCCAAGATTGACATTGAGCAGGGCGGGTGTATTATCAGCACCCGTACGAACAAGAGATGAGGCCGCGCCGCTATCGGGAATGCGCAGAGTGCCGCCGTTAAAACTGACAACAGCCTTGCCCGTGTTATCGGCCGCATTGCTGCCGCCCTTCTGAAAGTACTGAGTGGTAAATGTGCCGCCGTTGAGGTTGACATAGGCTTCGGGACTGCCGTTACGATTAGCCAGCATCACATAACTAACATCTACCTGCGCGTCGTTTTCAACGGTAAATGTGGCGGTGCCATCCATAAAGTCGTTTTCACCGGACCATTCGCCTAGCTGCAGAGAGTGCGCGTCAAGATTAAAGGTGCCACCGCTGAGCACGAAAACACCGACACCCGCACGCGTAGACAAGCTGCCGTTGTAGTAGTCCCCAACAACACCTTCATCAGGGGCTATTCCCGGGTTGATAAGACAGGAACCGCCACGCTGTTCGAAAACACCGGTAGATCCGCTGATCCGACCGAGCAGGAGGTAACCTTTGTTGGCAAGTTCGCCACCATCGAGGCGATAGTAACCGTAACCATAGGTACCGATATTACTATCACTGGCACTACCACCCATATTGGTAACAACCCCTGAACTCTGATAAACAGCACCAGCAGAGTCTGTTGCATAACCAGCAAGGAGCCGTCCATTGACAACCGTATTCGTGCCGACATATACGATGCCACGCGCATTGGCAGCTGAACCGACAATCAGGGAGGGACTCGGGCGCAAGTAACCGGGATCATCGACCTTGAGTGTGGTATCAGCGAGGCGCAGGATAGCCGGTAATTCAGCAGCGGCAGAGGCCCCGACATACACAGAGTGGGTATGGAGGTTATGGTCACCGGAACCAGAGAGGTCAAGCTCGCCGTCATAGACAGTAAGCGGTCCTAAATCCGGAGCATCACCTGTGAGAGTGAGCGCATAAGGGCCGACTTTACTCAACCCGATGTACGGAAAATCGCCTGTGTAGTTGAAGTCCTCATAAATTGTATCAAAGCCGAGAGAGGTTGAGGTGCCTGCCGTAAAAGCGGAGGAGTTTGCAATTGCGTTAAGCTCGGATGCTGTCCAGCCGTCGATCGAGGTATTTGATGCAACACGGGCAACGAAAGAGCCGGTATCTGAGACAGTCAGACCAGCGGCAGCCTGCGTGCCGAGCGAACCGGGAGATACGGCGTAGAGGTTGCCCTGCGAAACAGTCGTGGCACCCGCATAGGTATTAACTGGATTAAAGAGCCAGAACCAGCCCTCGCCATCCTTGAGCAGGCCGCCGTTGCCACCGACTGCGCCGGTGATGGAGGCTGTCCCCTCCGCAGGGGCATTGAAACGAGCAGTACCGGAGGAAAGTGTCACGGGACCAGCCCAGCGGTTTAGATTAGTATCCATCCCACCGTTGTTCGCATAAAAACAGGCATTATCGGCAAGCAGAAGAGACCATTGCATAGGCACTTCCATTTGATAGAGGCAGACGTCAGAACCGGCGGATACGTCAGCAACATTGAGAGCAGAGCCCTCGAAGTCGCTCTGTTCAAAGCGCATCATGCCATCCTCCACGTTTACGGAGGTGGAGTCCGTGACGTTGGCAATATCGGAGTTGGCAATAGCGAATTCACCGTCGCCGTTGACAGTCAGGCTATGACCGCCGAAATCAAACGATCCGTTACGCACATCGAAACGTGAAGCTGAATAGACAGCAGCATCGCCGGTAAGGGCGACAGATCTAAAAGCATTCAATTGGGGGATCACACTGCTGTTACGCAGGGCACCAAGTCCGTCGGGGCCTGCACCCTGAACTGTGACCGGATTGGCGATAACACCAGTGCCGATGGCGGGAAGAACAGCGGGACCGTTAACAATATCAAGTGCACCATTGTTCGTGATAACAACAGAACCTGAGCCGAGCGAACCATTTAAGCCAGAGAAGAGGGTTCCGCTTTCGACCTTGGTGCCACCCGTATACAGACTGGGCAGGGAAAGGGTAAGGTTGCCGGGGCCGGTCTTGACAAGAGTGCCGGGGCCTCTGATGGAAGAAGAGAGTATAGAGGTATGAGTGGAGGGTGTATCAAATATCAGAGCCCCTTCATCGAGCAGGAGCGAACCGATGAATGAGAGCGGCCCATCAAGGACCACATCGCCAGGACCGGACTTGGCCAGAGCAAGCGTGGTTGCATAGGGATCAGAAAGAGTGGCTGAGACTGCAAGTTCGGCAGCTGGATTATCATTTTGCAAGGCGAGGAGGGTCTCCTCTCGCTCAGCAGCAACCCCCCACTTCTGCATGAGGTAGAGTTCAACAGCAAGGCGCTCGGATTCCGAGAGTGTGTAGTCAAAAACAAGGGCTTCAGCAACCTCGCCAGGACCGGAGAAGTTAGAAGCCGTTCTGGGGCGGTGCAGAAGGTAGATCAGGTTATCAACCGTATTCAAGGCAAAGGTCTTGGTACCGGCAGAGACACCATTACGGAACCCATCCCCCGCATCAGGTGTACCACCCAGACCGGTAATAAAGGTCAAGACATTGTGCCCTGCAGAGGAGGCAGGATAGAGATCAAGATCGTTGCCTGTTGTCACAAAAGATGTTCTGTCAGGACGCTCGACAAAACCGAAGGTCAGATTGGAACCCCCGTCGGGCCCCAGAGAGAGAGCGTAAAAATTTGCCGGAGCGTGCGGCAGACGTGCCGCCACAATAAAGGCGGTACGCGGAGCATTACCGGTAATACCGACATTGTTAAGAGTGGCAAGACCCTGCGGTGGCATATAGCCATCAGAACGTGCCACGCCGCGACCATTAACAGCATTGGGCACATAGCGAGGGCCGATGCGATCTGCGGGCACGTTGGCATCAAGATCACTGCCGCGAGAACCTTTGTTGACAAGCAGCGTAATCCTTCCTTCAGAGTTGGTAGTAACAGTGGTACTATCCGCAAGGTCAAACCAAGCGATCGGATCAGTCGGTAGTGCAGGAAAACTTACAGCCCCGGATGGCGGGGTTTGGGCAGAAGGTGTAGAGAGAATGCCATTGGTAAGGCTTAGGCTGTTACCGGTAGCTGTGATGGCAACAACAGAAGCGGCCAGGCTCTGGCCTCCAAGATCAACAGTAGCCGGATTAGCGGCGTGATCCTGGGTGAGAGAGAAAAGTGTGGTCGGGTCATTGGCCAGGGTGATACCCCCCGAGGTACCGGCGGAGTTGATCACAGCGGCGCTTGTGCTATCATTCGGAACAGTGGATGGACCTAGAGCGCTCAGAGAGTATGTTGCACCCGTGGCTGTCGTTGGAACAACACCAAGGGTTTCGCTGTAGCTTGCAGACAGACCGTTGACAGTGAACCAGACGGGAATCGGGCCGGGTTCAAAGTTCCCGACAAAAAGTGCATTACTGACTGTGCCGATCTCCGGAGCGCTTACATCCAGGGTGGCAGCAGCAGCCCGGATCAAATTTGAAATAGCCACGGATGAGCTGGTGGCAGCAACAGGTATATGCAGACGAATACCCGCTTCTACGTTCAAACACTCGAGCGTGATACTCGAAGGAACTTCGATTGTCACAGGACTATTGATTGTTGCAGTGTCATCCGCAGTCTGCGGAATGCCAGCAGACCAATTGCCCTCACTATTCCAATTGCCAGTCGAACCTCCGATCCATGTGGAATCCACCGCTAAGACAGTTATGGATATCAGCAGACAAAACGCTGAAAATAGAGAAAATAAACTTATGGATCTGTTATTCATAATTAGCCTAGCCTTTTGGTATTATTTGGTTCTTACGTGTTTTTCGTGGGACAATGTATTCTCTCGCAATATCCAAGGCGGAGTCAAAGCCCCCTCCCTACAGTATTACAGCCATCAAAACTCTTACTGTAGCCGAGGTCCCGTCTTCGCCAAGGCTTCGCCGAGCAAGCCGTGACCTCAGAATATTTACCAACACAAAAAAATAATAATAAGACCAAAGAAATATCAGGTCAAGGTTGAATGCAGTAAATTTTTAATTTCGTGTCGGAAAATGGAAATTGAACTTTACCCCCCCCCCTGAAAGGGGTAACATCCGATAAGAATACAGGATATTTATATCTACAGCATTTAAGGAGAACTATGACCAGTAAAACAACCCGCCGTAATCTTTTAAAAATTGCCGGAAGCAGTGCAGCTGTATATGTAGCACCTTTCTCCGTCTCAGCCGCCACCCGGCGTCGTTCAGTAGGCGCCAACGACCGCATCCGCATTGGTATCATCGGTAGCGGTAACCGCGGACGCAACGCGCACATGAAAGGGCTCTACGCGCACGTTAAAGAAACTAACTTTGAGATAGTGGCCATTGCTGACCCGTGGCGTCTTGCCCGAGAGCAGGCTAATGGCATGGTAAAAGAGTGGTTCGGCCGGGACGCACAACAGTCTATCTCCTACCGCCAACTGCTGGAACTCAAAGATATTGATGCCGTCACCATCGCCTCCTGCGATCTTCATCACACCACGCATCTTGAAGCCGCCGCAAAGGCGGGCAAGCACATTTATTGCGAAAAGCCTTTGGGCGTTGAACTCCCGGATCTCATCCGCGCAGTCGATGCTGTTAAAGCAGCGGGCACAGTCGTCCAGGTCGGAACCCAGCTCCGCAGCCTGCCTTCAATGGTTGGCGCGCGTGACCTCTTCCGCACAGGCATTTTCGGAAATCTCTCCCGCATTGAGGAGTGTCGAAACCAGGCGAAACCCTATTGGTATCACTACGTTAAAGACACAGTCAAGGAAGAGGATGTAGATTGGAAAGAGTTCCTACACGGGCTACCCATGCGCCCATTCCGCTCTGATATCTACTCAGGGTGGTATGGCCACTACGAGTTCTCACGCGGGCCGATCCCCAATTTAGGTGCCCTCTATATTGATCTCGTCCACTTCATTACTGGCGCAACCTTCCCCAAGTCTTGCGTCTGCCTTGGCACCATCAGTCCAACCTGGAAGGACGAGCACAACTTCACCACTCCCAACAGCATCCAGGCCACCTGGCTCTACCCGGGTGATTTTTTAGTCAGTTCATCCAACAACCTCGCCAACAGCGCAGGCAGCACCCGGAAAATCTACGGCGACAAGGGTTCGCTCGACTTCTCCAACTGGAGCAAACCGACCTATGACTGCGAAGGTGCCCCTCGGCGAGACGGCTCAATACGCGGCAAAAAAGAAGTCACACCCACAGAGCATCCGGATCACTACCTCAAATGGCTTCAGTGCATGCGAAGCGGCGAAACGCCCAACGCATCCATCGATGCTGGATACCAGCACGCTGTAGCTGTTATCATGGCCATGAAATCCTACGAGAGTGGACGCAGAACACTCTACGATCCAGTCAAGCGAGAGATCACCTACTCGTGATTACATGGCTGAGAAATCATCAGGGATTGTAGTTAATGCCTTTTAAATCTGTTCAGGCGCAGCCCAAAAGGGAAATAAATTATCACTGGAGATGAATGTCATGTCGTCACACAAAAATATTCTGGTAACCGGCGCCAAGGGACTGATCGGTAGTGCATTATGCAGGGAGCTCATAAAACAAGGTTACACTGTACGGACTCTCTCCCGGAGTCATGGTAATTTCAGATGGAATATTGAGAGTGGTTATATCGACACAAACATATTAAGCGAGATCGACTCTGTTGTACATCTAGCGGGAGAGACCATTGCACAACGCTGGACAACCAAAGCCAAAGAACGAATAGTTCTCAGCCGGATCAACAGCACGCAGCTGCTGGTAAGAGAGATCCTCAAACAGAAGCACCCCATCGATTATATCAGTGCGTCCGGAATTAATTTTTACGGAGATGGTTTTCTTGCGCAGCTCTGCCGACAATGGGAGGGAGCGGCACAACCACTACAGGAAACAGGGTTACGCACTGTATTTATCCGCACCGGGGTTGTGCTGAGTAGCGAGGGAGGAGCACTGGCAAAAATGCTCCCCCCCTTCAAAGCATGTTTAGGTGGAAAAATCGGTTCAGGCAAGCAGTTAATGAGCTGGATATCCCTGATGGACATTATCCGGGTTTACATACTGGCAATTGAGAACGCATCCCTTGCTGGTCCAATCAACGCTGTTTCAGAGAAAGCTGTTTCCAACGAAGATTTCACACGGGCACTGAGCCAAGCCCTACATCGGCCCGCCGTTTTCCCTCTGCCTGCCTTTCTGGTTAATTTAATCTTTGGAGAGATGGGCAGAGAGACTGTTCTATGCGACTTGAATATCTTTCCTGAAAAGTTGCAGCAGTTCGGTTTCGAATGGGAACAACCCGATCTTTTCAGTCTTCTACAGACTGAAACTGAGTAGGTCCGCGTCGGTTGCTAAGGTCGGCTTCGCCTCCAATAGTGGGACGTGGGATGTGGGACGTGGGACGTGGACCGTGGACCGCAGGACGTGGGACGTGGGCCGTAGGACGCGGGATGTAAAAAGACAATTTGTCGCGTCCTGAAAAAAAGTTGTCACTTTTGTTGTTGTATCTCTCATTCATTTCTGTGCCCCAAGGGGTTCGACCGATGCCTGACTCGCTTCGCTCATCAGGCTCCTTGCTTATCC